>NZ_CAMPGZ010000203.1 GCF_946885725.1 uncultured Nocardioides sp. | reverse complement strand
GGGGCTGTACGGCGTGACGAGGGTCTTGTTGATCGCGTTCTGCGTGTAGTCCAGTCGGGCCTTGCCGCCGCGGGCCTTCACCTCCCACTTCCAGCTCACGAGGTCGGGCATGACGGCGCCGACGGTGCGCGAGACCTGCTCCGCCCAGGCGCGCGTGGTGTCGAACGACGGGCCGCGGCGGATCGGCATCCAGATCTGGATGCCGCGGCTGCCGGTGACCTTGGGGTACGCACGCACGTCCATGTGCTCGAACGCCGTGCGGTGCAGCCGCGCCAGCGCGAGCACGTCGTGCCACGTGGTCTGCTCGCCGGGGTCGATGTCGAAGAGGACGTACGTCGGACGGTGCGGCTGGTCGGTCAGTGACGTCCAGGCGTGCCACTCCAGGGCGCCGAACTGGGCGGCCCACACGATCGCGGCCGGCTCGTTGAACACCGAGTAGGTCTCGGTCTCTCCCGGATCGGCGTCGGGGTTGTCCCATGCGTCGACCCAATCCGGCGCGTGGCTGGGGCGCTCCTTGTGCCAGAAGCCCTTGGTGTCGGCGCCGTTGGGGTAGCGCCGCAGGTTCATCGGGCGGCCCTCAACGTAGGGCAGCACGGTCGGCGCGATCCGGGCCGCGTAACGCAGCAGGTCACGCTTCGTCACCGGCTCGCCGCCGTCGCGCGCGGGGAACAGCACCTTGTCGAGGTTCGTGACCTTCAGCTTCCGCCTGTGCACGTGCCAGGTGCCCTGCTGGCCGAGCTCGTCCAGCTCCGTCAGGGCGGCCTCGATCTCCTCCTCGGGCGGGCGACGTACCACCTCGGCGATCTCGGCCGGACGGTCCGACAGCCAGACCCGGTCGCGCGCCTCGAGCACCTCCTGGTTGGTGCGCCCGGTCAGCACCGAGGTCGGGTGGTCGTCCGGGTCCCATCCGGGAACGGCGTGCTCGTCGTGCTTGTGCACGAGGAGCCACTGCTCCCGGTCGCTCTGCTCCCCGCGCCGCACCAGCGCGACCCGTCCGGCCAGCCGTTCGCCGTAGAAGTCGACGTGCAGCTCGCCCTTCTCGATCGCCTCGGCCGGGTCGTCGGTGCCGGCCGGCTCCCACGTGCCTGTGTCCCAGACGATGACGTCGCCGCCGCCGTACGTGCCCTCGGGGATGACGCCCTCGAAGTGGAAGTACTCCATCGGGTGGTCGCCGACCTTGAACGCCGTACGTCGCTTGTCGGGGTCGAGCGTCGGGCCCTTCGGCACCGCCCAGCTGACCAGCACGCCGTCGACCTCGAGGCGCAGGTCGTAGTGGTCGCTGGTGGCGCGGTGCCGCTGCACCACGAAGCGTCGACGCTCGGCCATGGCCCCACCGTGCCCGCTGGACCGCTCGGCACGCCATGCCCACGGCATGTCACAGGCGGGCCGACGCGTGCCACGATGGCCAGATGAGCGACGTCGAGGTGATCACCGCCCGGGAAGTGCCGCTGGGCGGGCCGCGAGCGATGACGGTACGGCGCACGCTCCCCCAGCGACAACGGTCGCTGATCGGGGCGTGGTGCTTCGTCGACCACTACGGCCCCGACGACGTCGCGGCCACGGGCGGGATGGACGTGCCCCCGCACCCGCACACCGGGCTGCAGACGGTGAGCTGGCTCTTCACCGGCGAGATCCAGCACCGCGACACCGTCGGTGTGGTCGCGACCGTGCGGCCGGGTGAGCTGAACCTGATGACCGCCGGCCACGGCGTCGCGCACTCGGAGGTGTCGACGCCCGGCACGACCACGCTCCACGGCGTCCAGCTGTGGGTGGCGCTGCCGCCGGAGGCGCGCGACGTGCCGCGTGCGTTCGACCACCACGTGCCCGAGCCCGTCCACGTCGACGGCACCACGGTGCGCGTCATGCTCGGGACGCTCGCCGGCGCCACCTCTCCCCTCACGACGTACTCACCGCTGCTCGGCGCTGAGCTGGTGCTCCCGGCCGCCGCCACAGTGACCCTCGACGTCGACCCCACCCACGAGCACGGACTGCTCGTCGACACCGGCGACGCCGTCCGGCTCGAGGGCACGCCGGTGGAGCGCGCCCAGATCGGCTACCTGCCGCCCGGCCGCGACCGGCTGACGATCACCAACGACGCGGACTCACCGGCGCGCGCGATGCTGCTCGGGGGCACGCCGTACGAGCACGACCTGGTGATGTGGTGGAACTTTGTCGGCGGCAGCCACGAGGACATCGTCGCCGCGCGCGAGGCGTGGGAGGCCGGGTCCGACCGGTTCGGCCAGGTGCAGGGGTACGCCGGACCGACCCAGCGTCTTCCCGCGCCACCCATGCCCGGCGTCCGGCTGCGGCCGCGCGTGCTGCACCCGGCCGCGACCGACGCCAGCGCCTGGGGCTGACGCCTCAGCGCTGCACCATGATGTCGTTGCCCGGGCCCAGCGGCAGGTCGAAGCCGTAGAACACCAGCAGGATCAGCGCCCACAGCACCCAGAACGGGATCACGAACGGGAACAGCCGCGCCATCAGCGTGCCGAGACCGGCCTGAGGCTCGTAGCGGCGGACGAAGGTCAGCAGCACGATCATGTACGGGTTCAGCGGCGTGATGATCTGCGTCGCCGAGTCTCCGATCCGGAACGCCGCCTGCACGAACGCCGGTTCGTAGCCGATCAGCCCGAACATCGGCACGAACACCGCGGCCATCAGCGTCCACATCGACGACCCGGAGATGATGAACAGGTTCAGCACGGAGCACAGCAGGACGAACAGCAGGATCACCGGAATGCCGGTGAGCCCGATGGACTTCAGCCCCTCGGCGCCGGCGACCGCGAGGCCCGAGCCCACGCCGGACCAGTCGAACAGCGCGATGAACTGGCCGAGGACGAACGCCAGCACGATGAACGGGACCATGTCGCGTACCGCCTCGCCCATCAGCCGCGGCACGTCGCCGAGTCCGTCGATCGTGTGCGCGACCTTTCCGTAGACGAAGCCGCCGACCGCGAAGAACGTGAAGATCACGAACACGATCGAGTCGAGCAGCGGCGACTCGGGCAGGAAGCCGCCGTCCTCGTTGCGCCATGGAGACGACGGCAGCAGTACGGCGACCAGCATGACCACGGCGACGACCAGGACCGCGACGATCCCGGCCCGCAGCCCGCGGCTCTCGTCGCGCGTCAGCTCGGTCGTCACCTCCGCGCTGTCGCGCACCGCCGTACCGTCTTCGTCCTCGTCGACGATCTCGTCGCGCGGCACGTCGAGCCGCCGCATCCGCGGCTCGAGCACCTTGTCGATGACGAGGCCGGCGGCGATCGACAGCACGACCGAGGCGACCACGTTGTAGAAGTAGTTCGAGAGCGGGTTCACCGGCGCGGCGAACTGCTCGAGCGCCGGCACGGTCGGTACGACGGCGGTGGTGATGCCGGCGAACAGCGCGTCCAGCGACGTCGGGAAGACGCTCGTCGAGTAGCCCGCGCCCACGGCGGCGAAGCCGCCCAGCAGGCCGGCCATCGGGTGCCGGCCCGACGCCTTGAACGCCATCGCGGCCAGCGGCGGGATCACCACGAAGGCGGCGTCGGCCATCACCGAACCGATGACCCCGACGAAGCCGACGGCGTACGGCAGCAGCCAGCGCGGTGCCCCACCGATCGCCCGGCGGATGCCGGCGGACAGGAAGCCGGTCTTCTCCGCGATGCCGATGGCGAACAGGATCGTCACCACCGTGACCAGGGGCGGGAACTCGATGAAGTTCGTGCCGAGGTTCGCGGTGAACCAGGCCAGGCCGGTGCCGGTGAAGAGTCCCTGGATCGCGATCGGCTCGTCGCTGCCGGGCACGGTGACACTGACGTCGGCCCAGGCCAGCGCGGTCGAGATCACCCCGACGAGCAGGAACAGGTACAGGAACAGGTTGAACGGCTGCGGCAGCCGGTTGCCGGCCCGCTCGATGGCGTTCAGGAACCGGTCGCCGAACACCTTCGGCTCGGCGGTGGTGGTGTGCTGGTCTGACATGAGGCGCGTCTCCCGAGATGGATGCGGTGCGTCAGTCGATCGTCGTGCGGTGGTCGGTCGAGCTCAGTCGAAGTAGTGCGCGACGTCGATGGCACCGCCGGCGCGCTCGAAATCCTCCTTCACTGCCGCGGCCAGGTCGTCGTCGACCAGGAAGTCGAGCGCGGTGGCCGCGAGTCCGTAGGCGCCGTCGGTAGCGGCCCGCTCCGCCTCGGCCGAGCCGGCCGCGGTCGCGAACTCCTCGGTGTGGAGCGCGGTGCCGAGGTCGGAGATCTTGATCAGCGGGTGGATGCCCGGGACCCGGTAGCTGACGTTGCCGAAGTCGGTAGACGCCGCGATCGTCTCGGACAGCACGCCGTACGGCAGCGGCCGCCGGCCACGCGCCTGCTGGGCCACCGCCCACCGCTCGGTCAGGGGGTCGTTGCCGCGCACCGGCAGCGACGCCGGGTGCGGGTCCCAGTCGAGGTCGACCTCGACGCCGGCCATCAGCGCGGCACCGCGGAGCACGTCCTCGAGCCGCCGGCTCAGGTCCTTGAGGGTCTCCGGGTACTTCGAGCGCGCGTAGAGCTCCAGCCGCGCGGTCTGCGGGATCATCGACGGCCGCGCGCCGCCCTCGGTGAGGATCGCGTGCACGCGGTCGACGGGAAGGATCTGCTGCCGCAGCAGGCCGATGCCCTGGTAGGCCAGGCTCGCCGCGTCGAGCGCGTTGCGCCCCATGAACGGCTGGGCGCTCGCGTGCGCCGAGGACCCGGTGTACGTCGCCGTCAGCACGCGCCGGCCCAGCCAGACCTGCTCGGCGACGTCCTCGCCGTACGGGTGCACCATGACCGCGGCGTCGAGGTCGTCGAAGGCTCCCTCGCGCGCCATGTACTCCTTGCCGGTGTGGCCCTCCTCGGCCGGCGTGCCGAGGAAAACCACGCGGCCCTCGAACGCCGAGGCGTCGACCGCGAGCAGGCGCTGCAGCGCGACGGTCGCGCCCACGGCGGTCGCCGCGATGACGTTGTGGCCGCAGGCGTGCCCGATCCCGGGCAGCGCGTCGTACTCCCCCAGGATCCCGATGGTGCGGTGCCGCGCCGGGTCGAAGCCAGGGCTGGCCACCTCGGCACGGACAGCGGTGTCGAGACTGTGCACTCCGACGGTGGCGTCGATGCCGTGCCGGGCGAGGAGGTGGGCGATGCGACGGGCCGAGGCGTGCTCGGCGAACGCGGTCTCCGGTTCGGCGTGCAGCGCGTGGACGAGGTCGTGGAGGTCGCCGGCGAGGTCGTCGACGTGCTTGCCGAGAGCCTTCGTCGACTCCTCCGGAGCCCCGGCGTACGGGGAGTCGATCGGCGACGTGCGCGCGGCGCGTCGGGCGGTCTCCTCCTCCATCCGGTCCAGGTAGGCGGTCGAGGGTGCGAGCGGTGCCGGCCCGCCGAGGTCGTGGTCGGACATCGGGGTCACGCTAGGAGAGATACCCACGAATCGCCACCCGGTGTCCGCGCCTAGGCTTGGGGCCATGCCCGACTGGTCCCTCGTCGCCCGCTCCCACGTCTCCGCCGTCCTCGACGAAGGGGTGCGGCTCGGGCCGTCGGAGTTCCTGGCGCGCTACCGCTTCCGGCGGGCGCGGGCGTCCACGCTCTGGTACGGCGGGCAGGAGTTCGACCCGATCGCGGTGCTGGGCGTGGCCTACGTGCAGGCGTCGGGGCGCAGCCTGGAGCCGGCCGACCTGGACGAGCCGCTGGTAGCCCGCGTGCTGTCCGGCCTCGGGTTCGACGTGGTCGTCGACGAGGACGCGATGGCGAACGTCCCGCGCCCCACGGCGCGAGCATCCGCGACGTCCTCGCGGCCGTCCTCCTCGACTGCCAAAGCGCCGCGCACGCCACGGGCAGCGGCCGCTCCCCGCGCCAAGCGGGCTCCCGCCCCGGCGACCCCGAAGCGCACCAAGCCGGCCGAGGTCGCCCCGAAGATCTGCCCGACCTGCTTCATGGCGCTGCCCGCGACCGGGATCTGCGACAACTGCGACTGAGCTAGGCCGGCGTCGCCGTCCAGCGGTGCCGGCAGCGCAGGCAGTGCCGGTCCTCCGGGCCGTCGACGACGCAGCCCATGAACCAGACGTACGCCGGCGCGGTTGCCATCTCCTCCGGCTGCGGCATGCCGTAGGCGAGCACGTGCACGTCGCGGCTGCCGCAGGCCGGGCAGGTGCCGGGCGTCGGCCAGTCCGTCCGGCCGCTCACCCGCGGCCGCCGTCGGGCCAGGAGTAGCCCGCGTCGAAGAGCCCCGGACCCTCCGGCGAGACCTCGTCCATGCCCGGCAGTGGTACGTCGGTCGCACGGCGCGGCCGTACGTCCCCGGGCTCCGCAGGCGGACCTGGTTCGGCGTCGTCATCGACGTCGTCCACGTCCGCCATCTCGTCGACGTCCTCCGGGTCCGGCTCCCCGAGCTCGACCCGACCGCCGACCCGCCGCGCCAGCGCGGGTGCCACCTTGTCCACGCAGCGGCACATCATGTCGAGCAGGTCCCGCACGTGCGCGGGCGCAAACGGCAGCGCGGGGATGTGCGTCTCGGCCATGACCGAGTCACCGACGACGGCGAACGAGATCAGCGGGTGCTCGTTGTTGAGCTCGTTGACCTCGAAAAGCGCCGCGTCGTGGTCGGCGACGTCGCGCACGACCCGGCAGAAGATCTCCACCACCGGCATGTCCTGGCGAACGCGGACGTACACGACCGCGTTGTCGGCGATCACCGGGATGTCGCCGTCCTCGTCGTGCTGCGGCGCGTGGCCGAAGACCGGCGTCAGCGCGCTGTCGACGAGCGCGACCAGCTCGTCGCGGTCGGCCGGGTGGACGGCGAGAGGCTCGTCGTCGGGCACCGAGGCGATGTCGGCCTCGTGGGCGGTCCGCTCGACATACCGGCCGGTGCCGGGCTGCACCTCGAGCCCGTCGGCCAGCAGGAACGCCGGGTGCGGGACGCCGAACACGTCGCGCAGAGCCGCGACCGCCATCTCCGCCAGCCGGTCCGCCTCGCTGGTGCGCGCGTCCGCGGTGAAGTTGCCGCCGTCGTCGTCCTCGTCCTCGTCTGCCGGTGCCGTCCAGCCGAGCGCGAGCAGCGCGTGGACGGACGCCTCGTCGAGCTGCCGGCCCGGCCGCAGCCACGCGTTGGACGACACCTCCGCGTGGATCCGGCCGCCGCCGTACGCCAGGAACTGCACGTAGGGCTCGGTGCCGTCCAGGTCGTCGACGTCGGGATCGGCCGCGACGCTCTCGGTCTCGACGATCAGGATGTCGTCGTCGGCCAGCGCCGCGACGTGGTCGGCCAGCCGCCGGCGGAACGCCGCCCACCCCTGCTCCGCCGCGGCGTCCACGGTCCAGAAGATGCTCATCGAACCC
>NZ_CAMPGZ010000202.1 GCF_946885725.1 uncultured Nocardioides sp. | reverse complement strand
GGCCCTGAAGTCCGCAGCTGCACGGACGAGGGAGATCCGGCCTGGGAGGGAGCTGATGCACCGGACCTCCGCTCGTACCAACGAGACGCGTCCGGACTGGTTACGGCCCCGGACGAGAAATTTCTGCGGAATCCGCGCGGGATACGATCGAGCCTCCAGCGCCGTCCGCACGGCTCCCCCCGGGGCCTGAAGTATGGGCCCAGAAAGGCACAGGTGCCGCCGCCCGTGACCACCGACCACGACCTGGTTCTCGTCGTCGACTTCGGGGCGCAGTACGCCCAGCTCATCGCCCGTCGCGTCCGCGAGGCGCGGGTCTACTCCGAGATCGTCCCGCACACCACGCCGGTCGAGGAGATCCTGGCCCGCAAGCCGAAGGCGATCATCCTGTCCGGCGGCCCCTCGTCGGTCTACGAGCCCGGCGCGCCCCACGTCGACACCGCGGTGTTCGAGGCCGGTGTCCCCGTCTTCGGCATGTGCTACGGCTTTCAGGCCATGGCGCTCAACCTCGGGGGAGAGGTACGCCGCACCGGCCGGTCGGAGTACGGCCGCACCCCTGTCACCGTCACCGAGCCCGGCACCCTGCTCGCCGAGGTCCCGGCCGAGCACAAGGTCTGGATGAGCCACGGCGACAGCGTCGTCGCGGCCCCGCCCGGCTGGGACGTGCTGGCCAGCACCGCCTCCACGCCCGTCGCGGCGTTCGAGAACCTCGACCGCAAGATGGCCGGCGTGCAGTGGCACCCCGAGGTGCTCCACACCGAGCACGGCCAGTCCGTGCTCACCCACTTCCTGCACAACATCGCCGAGTGCCGGCCGACCTGGACGATGGTCAACATCGTCGACGACCAGGTCGAGAAGATCCGCGAGCAGATCGGCGACCGCCGCGCGATCTGCGGGCTCTCCGGTGGCGTGGACTCGGCCGTCGCCGCGGCGCTCGTGCAGCGCGCGATCGGCGACCGGCTGACCTGCGTCTTCGTCGACCACGGCCTGCTGCGCAAGGGCGAGGCGGAGCAGGTCGAGCGCGACTTCGTCGCCGCGACCGGCGTTTCCCTGCACGTCGTCGACGCCCAGCAGCGGTTCCTCGACGCGCTCGCCGGGGTCACCGACCCCGAGCAGAAGCGCAAGATCATCGGCCGCGAGTTCATCCGGGTCTTCGAGTCCGCCGAGGCCGAGATCGTCGGCGACGCGGCGGCCCATGGCGAGAAGGTCCAGTTCCTCGTCCAGGGCACGCTCTACCCCGACGTGGTCGAGTCCGGCGGCGGCTCCGGCACCTCCAACATCAAGTCCCACCACAACGTCGGCGGCCTGCCCGAGGACCTCGAGTTCGAGCTCGTCGAGCCGCTCCGCGAGCTGTTCAAGGACGAGGTGCGCCTGGTCGGCGAGCAGCTCGGCCTGCCCGCTGAGATCGTCTGGCGGCACCCGTTCCCCGGCCCGGGGCTCGGCATCCGGATCATCGGCGAGGTCACCCACGAGCGGCTCGAGGTGCTGCGCGAGGCGGACGCGATCGCGCGCGAGGAGCTCACCCGGGCCGGCCTCGACCGCGACATCTGGCAGTTCCCGGTGGTGCTGCTCGCCGACGTCCGCTCGGTCGGCGTGCAGGGCGACGGCCGCACCTACGGCCACCCGATCGTGCTCCGCCCGGTGACCTCCGAGGACGCGATGACCGCCGACTGGGCACGGCTGCCGTACGACGTACTCGAGACCATCTCGACCCGGATCACCAACGAGGTGCCTGAGGTCAACCGCGTCGCCGTCGACATCACGAGCAAGCCGCCGGGCACCATCGAGTGGGAGTGAACGCCCCGGTTTCTCCCGGAACGTGCCACCGCGATCTGGTCCGAAATAGTCATGCGCGGGGTGCGGGACCGACCTAGGCTCGGCCGGGTTCGTGTCCCCAACCTCGAGGAAACCGTGCCCACTCTCCGCCCCCTCGACTGGGTCGTCGCGTGGGGTGTGCGCTCTCAGGACGGTGCCCGTCGCAACGCCCAGCGGGCCGCCATCGCCGACGCACAACGGCGTCGCGAGCGCGAGACCGTCGAGCGCTTCCTCGCCACGCTGGACCGGCCGAGCGTCCCCGGCCAGCGGCGACCCGCACGCGGCTGACGCGTGGCAGGATGCCCGGCGTGACCCGTCACGCCCGGTTCGAGCATCCGCCCGCTGAGCCGAGCCTGCCCGCCGGCTACGCCGTCCGCGAGCTACGCATCGACGACGCCGCCGCGCTCGCCGACGCCTACGACCGCAACCGCGACCACCTCGAGCCCTGGGACCCCGTGCGCCCGCCCGACTACTACACCGAGGAGGGGCAGCGCGAGGCGATCTCCCGCCAGCTCAGCCTGGTCGAGGGCGGGCTGATGGCGGCCTGGGTGATCGAGGCCGAGGACAGCCGCATCGTCGGCCGGGTCAACCTCAACAACGTCGTGCGCGGCGTGCTGCAGAGCGGCACGGTCGGCTACTGGGTCGACGCCGAGCACACCCGACGTGGTCTCGCCTCCGCCGGCGTCGAGCACGCGTGCGCGCAGGCGCTGCGGATGGGGCTGCACCGGGTCGAGGCGGGCACACTGGTCCACAACGTCCCCTCGCAGCAGGTGCTGCTGCGCGCCGGGTTCACGCACTACGGGACGGCGCCGAAGTTCCTGTTCATCGCCGGCGCGTGGCAGGACCACCACCTCTACCAGCGGATCCTGCACGACGACCCGCTGCCGTTCGGCGTGTAGGAGTCAGAGGCCGAGCGACCGGCCGATGATCTCCTTCTGGATCTCCGTCGTACCGCCGTAGATCGTCTGGATCCGGCTGTCCACGAACGCCCGGGCGACCGGGTACTCGTTCATGTAGCCGTAGCCGCCGTGCAGCTGCACCGCCCGGTCGACCAGCTTGTTCTGCAGCTCGGTCGTCCACCACTTCGCCATCGCCGCGCCCGAGGGGTCGAGCTTCCCCTCGTTGTGCAGCCGCACGCAGTCGTCGACGAACACCCGCGCGATCCGCGCCTCGGTCGCCATCTCCGCGACCAGGAACCGGTTGTGCTGGAACTTCCCGATCGGCCGCCCGAAGGCTTCGCGCTCCTTCGCGTAGGACAGGCACATCCCGAGGATCGCCTCGCACGCGGCGGCCGCGATGCACGCGATCGAGAGCCGCTCCTGGGGGAGGTTCTGCATCAGCGAGATGAAGCCGGAGCCCTCCTCGCCGAGGAGGTTCTCCTTGGGTACGACGACGTCGTCGAAGAACAGCTCGGCGGTGTCCTGGGCCTTGAGCCCCATCTTGTCGAGGTTGCGGCCGCGCTCGAAGCCCTTCATGCCGCGCTCGACGACCAGCAAGCTGATGCCCTTGTGGCCGGCTCGCGCGTCGGGGGAGTCGGTGCGCGCGACCACGATGACGAGGTCGGCGAGGATGCCGTTGCTGATGAACGTCTTGGTGCCGTTGAGGACGTAGTGGTCGCCCTTGTCGACCGCGCTGGTGCGGATGCCCTGCAGGTCGCTGCCGGCGCCGGGCTCGGTCATCGCGATCGCGGTGATGGTCCCGCCGCTGACGCAGCCGGGCAGCCAGCGCCGCTTCTGCTCGTCGGTGCCGAGGCTGGTGATGTACGGGACGATGATGTCGGTGTGGACCGGGAAGCCCGGCCCGTTGGCGCCGGCCTTGGTGAGCTCCTCGGCCAGCACCATGTGGTAGCGGAAGTCGCGCACCCCCGGCCCGCCGTACTCCTCCGGCACGTCGAAGCAGAGCAGGCCCTGCTCGCCGGCCCTGGTCCAGAGCTCGCGCGGGACGATGCCGTCCTGCTCCCACTGGGCGTGGTGGGGGATCACCTCCTTCTCGACGAAGGTGCGCACGGTCTGGCGGAACGCCTCGTGCTCCTCGGTGAGCAGCGGCCGCTCACCCTGCGGGTGGTCGAGCTTGTCGAGACCACTCATCAGCTCACCCACTCCTTCACCCGCCGGATCGTGTCCGCCGGGTCGCTGCCGTCGGGCGGCACCGGCGTCACCTGCAGGTTGGTCACGCCGGACTCGCGGAACGCCTCGATCCGCTCCTTGACGTAGCTCTCCGGGCCGACGAGGTTGCACATCTCCAGCAGCTCGCGTGGTACGACGGCCTCCGCATCACGCTTGTTGCCGCCGAGGTAGAGCTCCTGGATCTCCTCGGCCTCCTTCTCGTAGCCGTACTCGCGGCACAGCGTGTTGTAGAAGTTCTTGCCTTTCGCGCCCATGCCACCGATGTAGAGCGCGAACATCGGCCGGGCCAGGTCGAGCAGGGCCTTGACATCGTCGCCCTCGCCGATCGCGACCATCCCGCCCGCCGCGATCTCCAGCGGCCCGAGGTCATCGGGCCGCTTGGCCTTCCCGGTGCGCAGTGCGTCGCCCCAGACCGACTCCGCCTTCTCGGGCGCGTAGAGGAACGGCAACCAGCCGTCGGCGTACTCCGCCGTCCCCGCGACGTTCTTCTGCCCGAGCGCCGCGATGTAGATCGGGACCGACGGCCGCTCCGGCTTGGTCAGCATCTTCAGCGGCTTGCCAAGGCCGAGTCCCTGGTCGGGCGGCAGCGGCAGGTCGAACACCTTGCCGTGGAAGTCGATGGTCTCCCGGCGGATCGCGCGCCGGATGATCTCGACCACCTCGCGTGTGCGGGTCAGCGGCTTGTCGTAGGGCAGCCCGTGCCAGCCCTCGATCACCTGCGGGCCGGAGGCGCCCAGCCCGAGGATCGCGCGGCCGCTGCTGACGTTGTCCAGCCCCGCCGCGGTCTGGGCGAGCGTGCCCGGTGTGCGGGAGTAGATGTTGAGGATCGCCGACCCGATCTCCACCGTCTCCGTTCGCGCCGCGAGATAGCCCATCAACGTGGGGGAGTCGAACCCGTACGCTTCGGCCACCCACACGGTGTCCAGACCGGCCCGCTCCCAGGAGGCGACCTGGTCGGCCGCCGCGCGGGGGTTGCCGGCGTACATGAGCATGGTGGAGACCTTCAACACTGTCCTCCGGAACGAGTCGGTGGCGACTGGCGACTGTGACACCAAGACTGTCATGATCGCGGAGCTCGGGCGGCGCCGCAAGGCCGCCCAATGTGTGACGAGGAGTGAGGACCGTGGGGACGCATCGCATCGCCGTCGTCGGCGGCACCGGCCCGCAGGGGCGCGGACTCGCCTATCGGTTCGCCAGGCACGGGTACGCCGTCACGCTCGGGTCGCGGTCGGCGGAGCGTGCCGAGGACGCGGCCGGCGGGATCAGCGGACGCGTCCCGGAGGCCGAGGTGTCGGGCGCGACGAACGCCGACGCCGCGCGCGAGGCGGATGTGGTGGTGCTCGCGGTGCCCTACGACGGCCACGACGAGCTGGTCGCCTCGCTCGCCGACGCACTCGACGGCAAGGTGGTCGTCTCCTGCGTGAACCCGCTGGGCTTCGACAAGCAGGGACCCTACGGGCTGCCGCTCGAGAGGTCGGCCGCGGAGTCGGCGGCCGCGCTGGTCCCGTCGGCACGAGTCGTCGGCGCCTTCCACCACGTGTCGGCGGTGTCGCTGCTCGGCGAGGCGGAGTACCTCGACCACGAAGACGTGCTGGTCTGCGGGGACGACGCCGAGGCGAAGGCGCTCGTCGTCGAGCTGGCCCGGACGGTGACCGGGCGCGACGGCGTCGATGCCGGTCGCCTGCGGCTGGCCCGTCAGCTCGAGCCGCTGACCGCCGTACTGATCTCGATCAACAAGCGCTACAAGACCCGGTCGGGGATCGCGATCGCGGGTCTGCCGGGCCGGGACTGACCGCTCGGGCGGTCGAGCCTGTCGAGACCACGAGGGCCGCTGGCACCCCCCTGAGAACAAAGGACAGCCGCTGGCGTCTCGGGTCACCAGCGGCTGTCTGAGGACTATTCAACTACCCCCGTTCAAGTCCTGTCCCGGGAATCGGCGAACTTCCGGAAGATCCGTGGGTAAAGATTTCCGGGCGGCTGCCGGGCTAGGCCGGTCTAGGTGCTGGGGCACCCGCCGTTCCGGATCTCGCTGCCGTCGGCGCGGGCCCGGCCGAGGTTCCACGACAGCAGGTCGTCGTCCTCGGAGGCGGGCCCCAGCACGCAGTGGCGCACGTCGGCGGGGAGCTGCTCGAGGGCCGGTACGGCGTCCGCGGACAGTGTGGACAGATAGGCCCAGTCGATCCGGCCGGTCTCGAGGTAGCGCTCGACGTTGCGCTGGGCGACGTACCCGTCGGGGTTCAGCAGCGCCAGGCCGAGCAGCGCCGCGGCGCCGGTGAGCACCGCCGCCCGCGGGAGCCAACGGCCGCGGAGCCTGACGCCGGCGACGAGCACGAGCAGGACGAGAAGGCCGAGCCAGCCCTCGAACACCGACACCAGCAGGCGCAGCTGGGTGAAGCCGTAGGCCTCCTCGTAGATGTGCATCCGGTACAGCGCCGAAGCCACGACCACCAGCGTGAGCAGGCAGAGCAGACCGAGCGCGACCCGAAGCAGGAGTGCGTCGCGGGCGGTGCCGCGGGGCGCCTTGCGGGCGGTGATCCCTACGACCGCGAGGGTGAGCAGCGTCGCGAGGGTGAGCTGGCCGAAGCCCTGGTGGACGTACTCGGCGTAGCTCAGTCCGGTGGTGCGCTGCAGGTAGTCGTGGCCGCCGAACATCACCGTCGCCTGCGCCGTCACGAACGCGGCGTACAGCGCGACGACCAGCCCCACCGGCACCAGCCACTCCCACGTGCGCGCGACGGGGCTCGCCTCACCCGGGTGCAGCCGCTCGACGCGCGGCGGGTTGATCGCGACGTACGCCGCGGCCAGCGTGATGCCGCCGAAGACGACCAGCACGAACGCCCGCGCCACCAGGGTGTCGACGGTGAGGTCGGGCACGACCGCGTCGACCCACTGCGCGAACAACGCGTCCGCGGACGCGAAGAGCGCGCCGAACACGACCAGTGCGGCCAGCGAGAGCGCCACGGTCCGGAGCACCGGCAACAGGGACCCGAGCCCGCTGACGCTCTTCACGGTGCGGCCCAACCACGGCATCCCGCGCACCGCCGCGAGCGGAGCGGCGCAGGCGGAGGCGAGGATGCCGAACACCGAACGGGCGTCCACGAGCGCGACGCAACCCAGGCCGCCGGCGGCGAGCAGGCACAGCGCCGCGATCCACTCGGCGTCGCGGATGGCGAACATCGCCGCGAGCGGTACGGCGAGCGCGAACGACGCCACGAGGTAGGGCCGTCTCGGCGTCAGGACGAACGCCACCGTGCCCATCGCCAGCGCGACAAGGGCGAGGCCGATGCCGGGGTCACGCTCGGGCACCACCAGGGCAGCGAGCAGGCCGACGGCCAGGGACGCGGCGACAACGCCGGGTCGCGATGGGACCCGTTCCTCCGGCCAGACGTCGCCGAAGAGGTCGACCCG
>NZ_CAMPGZ010000201.1 GCF_946885725.1 uncultured Nocardioides sp. | reverse complement strand
GGGCGGTTCGAGCCGGGTCGGCGCTACTGGGCCTGGCCGTCGAACAGCGAGGTGACCGAGCCGTCCTCGAAGACCTCGCGGATGGCGCGGCTGATCAGCGGGGCGATCGACAGGACCGTGAGCTTGTCGAACTGGCGGTCCGAGGGGATCGGCAGGGTGTTGGTGACGACGACCTCGGTGGCCGGGCTGTTCTTCAGCCGGTCGACGGCGGGGTCGGACAGGATCGCGTGGGTGGCGGCGATGACGACGCCGGCGGCGCCGTCCTTCATCAGCGCCTCGGCGGCCTTCACGATCGTGCCGCCGGTGTCGATCATGTCGTCGACCAGCACGCAGATCCGGCCCTCGACCTGACCGACGACGCGGTTGGCCACGGACTCGTTGGGCCGGTTGATGTCGCGGGTCTTGTGGATGAAGGCCAGCGGGGCTCCTCCGAGGCGGTTCGACCACTGCTCGGCGACCTTGATCCGGCCGGCGTCGGGCGAGACGACCGCGAGCTGCTCGTGGCCGTAGCGCCGGGAGACGTACTCCGAGAGGATCGGCAGCGCCATCAGGTGGTCCACCGGGCCGTCGAAGAAGCCCTGGATCTGCGCGGTGTGCAGGTCGACCGCGATCAGCCGGTCGGCACCTGCGGTCTTGAACATGTCGGCCATCAGCCGGGCGGAGATCGGCTCGCGGCCGCGGTGCTTCTTGTCCTGACGGGCGTAGCCGTAGAACGGCATGACCACCGTGATCCGCTTGGCCGAGGCGCGCTTCAGCGCGTCGACCATGATCAGGTGCTCCATGATCCACTCGTTGATCGGCGCCGTGTGGCTCTGGATCACGAAGGCGTCGGAGCCGCGCACGGACTCCTCGAAGCGGACGTAGATCTCGGAGTTCGCGAACTGGTACGCCGACGTCGGGACCAGCCCGGTGCCCAGCAGCTCGGCGACCTCCTCCGCGAGCTCGGGGTGTGCCCGACCGCTGAAGACCATCAGGTTCTTCTCGGTCGTCCGCTTCAGGCCGCTCACGTCAGGAGTCTCCTCGAGCTCGGGTTCACCTCGATTGTGAACCAGACCCCGGGTCCTCACCCAATCGGGCGGCCTCGCTGTGTCGCGCGTCTCCCTCGGCGTCCTCGCCGGCAGCTCCCCCGGCGGCGAGTGCCGCTGCCGCCGCGTCGCCCTGCGCGGTGCCGGACCGGCGCTTCAGCACCCACTCCTCGAGGTTGCGCTGCGCGCCGGTCGAGACCGCCAGCGCACCCGGGGGTACGTCGCGCCGGACGACCGTGCCGCCACCGGTCGAGGCGCCGTCACCGATCGTGACGGGCGCGACGAACGTGTTGTTCGAGCCGGTGCGGGCGTGCTTGCCCACGACCGTCCGGTGCTTCTGGACGCCGTCGTAGTTGGCGAAGATCGTGCCGGCGCCGATGTTGGTGCCCTCGCCGATCTCCCCGTCGCCGACGTACGACAGGTGCGGCACCTTGGCGCCGTCGCCGATGGTGGCGTTCTTGGTCTCGACGAAGGTGCCGATCTTGCCGTCGCGACCGAGCTCGGTGCCGGGCCGGAGGTAGGCGAACGGGCCGACGGTCGCGCCCTCCCCGATCACCGCGAGCTCGCCGTGGGTGCGCACGACCCTCGCACCGCGGCCGATCTCGACGTCCTTGAGCGTGCAGTCGGGGCCGACGACCGCGTCCTCGGCGACGACGGTCGCGCCGAGCAGCTGGGTGCCCGGCAGCACCGTGACGTCGCGTTCGAGCACGACGTCGGCGTCGATCCAGGTCGTGGCCGGGTCCATCACGGTCACGCCGTCGCGCATCCAGCGCTCGACGATGCGCCGGTTCAGCTCCCGGCCGAGCGCGGCGAGCTGGACGCGGTCGTTGGCACCCTCGGTCTGGAGCACGTCGTCGATCAGGTGCGCGCCCACGGGACGGCCGGCGTCGTGGGCGATTGCGACGACGTCGGTGAGGTAGTACTCGCCCTTGGCGTTGTCGTTGGTGATCTTGCCGAGCGCCTCGGCGAGGAACGCGCCGTCGAAGGCGAAGACGCCGCTGTTGATCTCGCGAACGGCGGCCTGCTCCGGCGTCGCCTCCTTCTCCTCGACGATCGCGGTCACGCCGCCGTCACCGTCGCGGATGATCCGGCCGTATCCGAACGGGTTGTCCACCTCGGCCGTCAGCACGGTGACCGCGCGGCCGGCGGCCTCGTGGTCGGCCACCAGCTCGGCGATGGTCTCGCCCTGGAGCAGCGGCGTGTCGCCGTACACGACGACGACCGTGCCCGTGGGCGGACCCGCCTCGGCCTGCAGCGCCTCGACGGCGACGCGCACGGCGTGGCCGGTGCCCTCCTGCGTCTCCTGGACCGCGAGCAGCGCGCCGGGGGCCTGCTCCAGCACGTGCGGGCCGACCTGCTCCCGGCCGTGACCGACGACCGCCACGACGCGGTCGGGGTGCACGGCGAGCGCGGCGTGCAGGACGTGCCCGACCATGGACCGGCCGCCGATCGGGTGCAGCACCTTCATGGTCTTGGACTTCATCCGGGTGCCGCTGCCGGCGGCCAGCACGATGACCGCCTCGGGACGGCCGGCGCCGCCGTGACCGGGGTGGCCCTCGTGTCCGGGCTGGTCGAGGGGGTGGCTCACACGTTCCTCCGGGGTCGTCGGATCTGGTCCATGGGCTCCCCGGGTAGGAGTCGAACCTACGTCGCTAGTCCTGATTCAAAGTCAGGCGGGCCCTGCCGACAGACCAACCGGGGATCGAAACGCTCGCGGGTGGGTACTACTCACGAACGCGGCCTCAGCCTACAAACGCGTGATCTCCGTCCCGCCCCGGCGCCCTGACCCGCCTCAAATCGGGCCCAAGTCGGGCACTCGGCCGAGTCGAACGGTTTGAACTTACGGTTCCGTAGGTTACGGTTGCGTAGGTACGTCGACCCCGATCCGTGAGGAAACCCGACGCGCATGACAGCACCCGCGACCGAGCTCGCACCACGCACGTCCACTGACTCCGGAACCTCCGGCAACAACGACGAACTGGCCTCGGTCAGCGCCACCCTCGGTGGTGACCGTCTCTCGCGCACCGACCAGGTCGTCCTCGGCATCTTCATCGTCGTGCCGTTCCTGGCCCTGATCGCCGCGGTCCCGCTGGCGTGGGGCGGCTGGCTCGGCTGGACCGACGTCATCATCGCCACGGTCATGTACTTCCTGACCGGTCACGGCATCACCGTCGGCTTCCACCGGCTGTTCACGCACAAGTCCTACAAGCCCAACCGGGCCGTGAAGATCTTCTGGGCGATCGCCGGCTCCATGGCGATCCAGGGCCCGGTCGTGCGCTGGGTGGCCGACCACCGCAAGCACCACAAGTTCTCCGACCGCGACGGCGACCCGCACTCGCCGTGGCGCTACGGCACCGGCGTGGGCGCGCTGACCAAGGGCTTCCTCTACGCCCACATGATGTGGCTGTTCAACCCCGAGCAGACCCCGCAGCGCAAGTACGCCCCGGACCTGATGAAGGACCCCGACATCGTGAAGGTGTCGCGGCAGTTCCCGTTCTGGGTCGCGGTCTCGCTGCTGCTCCCCGCGCTCGTCGGCGGCCTGGTCACCATGTCCTGGTTCGGAGCGCTGACGGCGTTCTTCTGGGCCTCGCTCGTGCGCATCTCGCTGCTGCACCACGTCACCTGGTCGATCAACTCGATCTGCCACACGATCGGCGAGCGCCCGTTCGTCTCCCGTGACAAGTCGGCCAACGTCTGGTGGCTGGCGATCCCGTCGATGGGCGAGTCCTGGCACAACCTGCACCACGCCGACCCGACCTGCGCGCGCCACGGCGTGCTTCGGGGTCAGATCGACACGAGCGCCCGGATCATCTGGCTGATGGAGAAGCTGGGCTGGGTGAAGGACGTCCGCTGGCCGGTCCGCGAGCGCCTCGACGCCAAGCTGGTCGCCAACCAGCAGCCCGCCGCCGCCTCGCGCGCGGCCTGAGCCGGGACCGGGGCATCCGCCCCGTCCGGCACGAGAGTGCTTGGATGGGCGGATGTCCGAGGTGAGCAACGAGAAGGCCCGGCGCCACCATCGCGGTCGGATGACCGCGGCGGAGCGCCGGGAGCAGCTCCTCTCGATCGCCCGGCGCCTGTTCGCCGAGCGCGGCTTCGACGGCACCTCCATCGAGGAGGTCGCCGCCCGCGCGGAGGTCTCCAAGCCCGTCGTCTACGAGCACTTCGGCGGCAAGGAAGGCCTGTACGCCGTCGTGGTCGACCGCGAGGTGCGCAGCCTGCTCGACATGATGACGCGCGCCCTCACAGCGGGGCACCCGCGCGTGCTGCTCGAGCAGGCGGCGTTCGCGCTGCTCGACTACATCGAGCAGAACCCCGACGGTTTCCGCATCCTGGTGCGCGACAGCCCGATCGGCTCGGCGTCCGGCTCGTTCGTCTCGATCATCGGTGACGTCGCCAGCCGCGTGGAGCACATCCTCGCCGCGGAGTTCAAGAGCCGCGGCTTCGACGCCAAGGCGGCGCCGATGTACGCCCAGATGCTCGTCGGCATGGTCGGCACCACCGGGCAGTGGTGGCTCGACGCCCGCAAGCCGTCGAAGGAGCAGGTCGCCGCGCACCTGGTGAACCTCGCCTGGCACGGCCTGGCCAACCTCGAGAAGAAGCCCACGCTGCGCGGCAGCGACTACGTGCCGCCGTCCGCCTCCTCGCCGCGGACCGAGGAGTCCGGTTAACCTTCGCGGGTGACAGCACGCTTCACCCTTCTCGGGTCCCTCCTCGCCGCACTCGCCCTCCTCTTCGCCTCGCTGACCGCGCCGGCGGCCGTCGCCTCCGACGCTTCACCGTCCCGGTCCGCCGCGGAGCCGCTCCCCCGCCCCGACGAGCCCGTCGTGACGTACTTCGACCACGACGAGCGTGACGCCTCCGCCCGCTACGCACGGGTGCGGAAGTGGCCGGGCAAGCGGATCACCTACTTCGACGCCTCCAAGGACCCCGAGGCGGTCAAGAAGGCCGTCTGGCTGTGGAACCACAGCGGCATCCAGATGACGTTCGCGAAGGTCAAGAGCAAGAAGAAGGCCAAGCTCGTCATCCGCAACTCCCGCAACGTCCCACACGGCTGCGGGACCGGCCTCGCGTCGCTGGGATACACCGGCAGGCGGCAGGCCTTCGTCAACATCCTGCACGGCCCCGACTCCCGCGGTCAGTCGTGCGCCTGGCCCGGCCAGACGCTGGTCGTCGCCCACGAGCTCGGCCACGTCTTGGGACTCCGGCACGACGACAGCCAGTGCTCGCTGATGAACAGCTACCACGTCAATGGCGTGGCCCAGGGCCAGTGCGTCGACCGCGACCCGTACGGGTTCCCGTCCCCCGGCCACTGGAACTGCCGGGTGCTCCAGAAGGTCGACATCAAGCGCGCCAAGAAGATGTACGGCGGCAAGGTGAAGGTCCGTCCGACCGAGTGGTGCGACCTGGGCGTGCGCATGCCGGCGTCCGGCCTGATCGCCGCCGCCTCGCTCGGAGGCGGGTGGGTGCAGATCACCTTCAACCACCTGGCCGAGCCCGCCCAGGAGGCCTGGCTGAACGTCAACGCGCAGACGCCGACCCGCACCGTCACGTTGACGCCGGGTCCGTGCGCCGCGCCCACGGGAGCACCGGTCACCTACGGGCCCTACCAATGGAACGTGCCTGCCGGCGTCGACGACACGATCCACCAGCAGCTGACCTCCGGTCCGTGGTGCGTCAGCGGCACCGCCTCCGACACGCTCGGCCGCCCGGCGCTGGCGCCGAGCCTCGCCGAGGTGAACGTCAGCTAGGCACGCAGGCGGACGCCGAGGCGAGGACCTCGACGCGGTTGCCGTTGCCGTCTGCGGTGTGGAAGCGGCGGTAGCCGGGGAGGTCCTCGTCCCAGGTGACCGGGAACCCGCCGGCCGCGCAGCGCTCCGCCGCCTCCTCGAGCGCGCGCTCCCCGGCGAGCAGGAAGGCTGGGTGCGCCTTGCGCGCCGGGCGGAAGTCCGCCTCGACACCGACGTGCACCTCGACGCCCTCGTCGCGGAACCAGCAGCCGCCGCGCTTCGCGAGCGCCGGCGGCTTCGCGACCTCCGGCAGTCCGAGCACCTCGCCGTAGAACCGACGGGCGGCGTCCTCGCCGCCCTCCGGGCAGGACACCTGGACGTGGTGCAGGAGCACTCGGGCCTTGGCGGTCATGCGGCACCTCCGATGTAGCGCTTCATCCCGACGTGGGACGGCGTGTAGCCGAGTCGTTCGTAGAACGCGCGCGCCCGGTCGCGCTGCGCGTTGGTGGTGAGCTCGATCCGGGCGGCGCCGCGTTCGCGCGCGAGCCGCTCGACCTCGCGCATGAGGGCGGCGCCGTATCCCCGCGACCGGAGATCGGACCGCACCCGGACGGACTCCACGACGCAGAACAGCCCGCCCACGTACGTCATCCGGCGCAGCCAGGACAGCTGAGCAGTGGCCACGATCTCCCCGTCGGCGTCGCCCACGAGCAGCTGCTGGTGGGTGTCGGCGAGGATCTCCGTGAACGCGGAGGCGTACGCCGACACCGGCACCTCGGTCTCGTCGACCTCGCGGATCACGTCCTCGCGCAGCAGCGCGACCACGGCCTCGAGGTCGTCGGGCCGGGCGTCGCGCACCAGCAGCGGCGCCGTCATGCCGGCACCTCCGCGACGACGAACACGCGCCGGAACGCGAGCACGGTGCCGTACGGCCGGGGCGGGTACGCCGCGCGCAGCCGCGCCTTGAACTCCTCGGCGAACCGCTCCCGCAGCCCGTCGGGCAGCGCCTCGAGGGTCGGCCGGGCGCCGGTCGCGCTGACCCAGGTGAAGACCGGGTCCTCGCCCTGGAGCACGTGCAGGTACGTCGTCTCCCAGGCATCGACGGTGCAGCCCAGGCCGGCCAGCGCCTCGAGGTACGTCTCGGGCCCGAACGCGCCGGGCGCCGCGACACCGGCGGTGTGCTCGGCGTACGGCTCCTCCGCCGCCAGCTCACGCCGGATCACGTGGCTCTGCTCGTCGAAGTTGCCGGGCACCTGGAAGGCGAACCAGCCGCCCGGCGCGACGTGGCCGACCAGCCGCGGCAGCAGGTCGAGGTGGCCGGGCACCCACTGCAGCGTGGCGTTGGAGACCAGCACGTCGACGGGCGCCTCGGGCTGCCAGCTGCGCACGTCGCCCAGCTCGAAGCGCACGCGGTCGACGGGCTCGGCCTTGGCGATCATCGCCTCGGAGGAGTCGACCCCGAGCACCGAGGCACTCGGCCACCGCTCGCGGAGCAGGTGGGTCAGGTTGCCGGGCCCGCAGCCGAGGTCGACCACCGTGGCGGGATCGGTCGCGCCGACCCGGGCGAGGAGCTCGACGAAGGGGCGGCCGCGCTCGTCGGCGTACTGGAGGTACCGCTCCGGGTCCCAAG
>NZ_CAMPGZ010000200.1 GCF_946885725.1 uncultured Nocardioides sp. | reverse complement strand
GCAAGCTCATCAAGGGCAGCCTGGCCGGCGTCGCCGCCCTCGCCCTCGCCGCCGGCGGCACCACCATGGCCGCGTGGTCCGACTTCGGCGTCGAGTCGACCAGCGCCGGGGCTGGCATCCTTAAGCTCAACGTCTCCACCCGCGATGGCGCGGGCAGCACGATCAAGCCCTTCAGCCTGGCGCCGGGACAGAACAAGTTCCAGGAGTTCTACCTGGCCAGCGCCGATGCCGACAACGTGCCGGTCGGCCGACTCACCGCAAAGATCCAGAACCTCGTCGACACCGAGGACGGCGGTCCGGCCTGCACCACGAAGTCGGAGAACGAAGCCGAGGGCGGTGGCGGGTGTGGCACCAAGGGTGAGCTCTCGCAGGAGGCCAGGGTGCAGATTCTCGTCAGCGACCCGATGCCCGGTGCCTCCAGCTGCGCGAGCACGGGCATCTACAAGTCGACCACCCCGAGCGGTGTCGGCACGCTGGCGGACCGCGCGGGCACAACGTTCTCCCTCGGCGACCTGAAGGCCGGAGAGGGCATCTGCGTCCGCATGGAGATGTCGCTCCTGGACAGCGCCACCAACAGGACGCAGGGCGACGATGTGTCGTTCGACTGGCGCTTCGACCTGGAGCAGGTCCTCTCCTGAACTGCGTGAGCCGTGCGGGCCTTGTGACCCGCACGGCTCACTAAGGATGACGACCGAGAGCGAGCCGGGCATGTCGAAGAACGACCGCAACAGAAACGTGATCCGCGCGACTGTGCGGATCGTGACGCGGCTTGCTCTGCTCGCTTTCGCGCTGCTCGTGGTGTTCTGTGTGGCCGTCGTCATCGTCCTACCTCGGGCGACCCACGGCGTGGCGCTCACGGTGCTGACCGGCAGCATGACGCCGGAGATCCCGGTCGGGTCCGTCGTCCTGGTGCGGCCCGTCGACCCACGAACACTCGAGCCCGGCGACATCGCGACCTATCAACGCGAGGAAGGCAAGAAGGTCTTCGTGACCCACCGTGTTGTGAAGGTCCACGACGAGCCCGAGGGCCTCACGTTCACTTTCAAGGGCGACGCCAACCGCGGCGCGGACGTCGCCCCCATCCCCGCCGGCGCGGTGCGCGGCGAGGTCTGGTTCCACGTCCCGTACCTTGGCGGCATCCGCGATGCTCTGCACGGCAAGGGAGGCGTCACGCTCCTGGGCATGCTGCTCCTGGCCGGCTACGCCATCTCTCAGGTGTCAGCGGGCCTGCGCGAGCGCCGCACTTCGCAAGACTCGACGCGTTCTTCGGTCGAGTTCGACGGCCCTGTGCTGTTGGCCGAGTTCGAGCGCGGCGTCGCAGACGCGATTTCGGTCGACGAACTCGTGTCGGGCACCCGGGGACTTCTTGTGGCGATGGACGAGCAGCGGTTCACAGTCCTCTGCCGCCCCTCGCCGGACAGCCTGCATGCCGCGGCCGACCTGCTGGAGCAGTTCCGTCCCACGCGGCTACTCCTGCTCGATGCGGCGACACTTCGCGGAGACGCGCAGCCGCTTGAGCAAGCCGAACATTCCACCGAGGAGCGAGTGGATGCCCGTGTTGACGCGTAAGGCCGCCGCCGGAGGCCTCCTCTTTGTGCTGGCCGGCGCCGTCCTGGGAACTACGAGCGGTTCAACGCTGGCGGCGTACTCGGACTTCTCGGAGCTCTCCGTGAAGGTGGGCGCGGGCGTCTGGGCCCCCGACCCGCCCTCGGCTTGCAACGAGACCCTCAACAAGCCGCACAGCACGGTCGTCTGGGGGACGATGGCCGACGACGTGCTGGAGGGCGGCAACCATTCTCAGGTGCTCATGGGCCTTGGCGGTGACGATGTCATCCGAAGCGGCGGCAACCAGCACGACTGCCTGGTCGGCGGCGACGGCAACGACCGCCTCTTCGGCGACAACGGCAAGGACGTCCTTCTCGGTGGGGAGGGTGACGACTTCATCGACGGTGGCAACGGCCCCGACACGATCGACGGTGGCCCGGGGTACGACACGTGTGTGGGCGGCAACGGCCCAGTCACCTTCAGCAATTGTGAGGTGACCAGAACTTCCGGACCGAAGAAGTTCGCCGCGTCGCTGATGGCGCCGAGTCCCAAGCCGGCCCACGAGTCGGAGCCGGCTGACCAGCCGGAGCCTGAGCCGAAGCAGCCCTCCGAGCAGCCGGCTCCGAAGACAGCCACTGGGCCGAGCTCGACGCCAGTGGTGCCCGCGTCCATCGAGTCCGCCCCGGCCACGAGCCCGGAGCCGACCCCGACCGAGGCACCGGCTCCCACGCCAACCACGGACGCGGCACCTCCCTCGGCTGCGCCGGCGACCACGCCCTGACGCCCCTCTGGGCCGCTCCGACGAGCGGTCCGAGGTGGGTAGTCACATCGGACTACGCACTCCGAGCCACTCAGCCGTCGTGCACACCCCCACCATTGGGGAGACTCCTTCTCGGGGAATCCGCCCGCGTTCGAGACCAGGGCGCATCTGGCGGAGAGAGTCATTCTTGGGGCTGGGGGAAGAACTTGGTGCTCAACCGACGCCGGAGGGGGCCGTCGGTCGGCCCACTACTCGTGGGAACCGCCGTGGCTGTCGCCGTCTGCGCTACTGCCGCGACGGTGCTGGATCAGCTGGACGTCAGTGCCGGGACGGGCGTGGCAGGCCGCGTCGTCGGCACGCTGCAGGTGATCGCGTCCGCGCTGTTCCTCGGAGCCGGCGTTCTCCGCATCGCGCGCTTCCGGATCGCCGGCTGCCAGCGCAGCTTGCGGATGGGTGTCGCGCTCGTCGTGTTCGGCGGCTTCGCCCTCCCCCTGACCAGCCTGGCCGGTGTGATCGCGTCCGGTGAGGACACGGCGTCGATGCTGCGCGCGACGACGGCGATGGCGACGATCGGCGTCTGCCAGTTCGTCGTGTTCCGCGCCGTGACCGCGCCGGAGCACCACCGTCCGCACACGATCCGCCTGCTCGTGATCGCCTGCGGTTCGGCGGTGCTGCTCTTCCTTGCCCTCGTCTGCGTGCACGCCGTACGACCGGAGCTCCTGCACGCCGAGACGATGACTCCGACGGCCCTGCGCGGTGCGTTGCTCGCGGCGGTCTGGCTGTACGTCGGGTTCGAGGCGGCGCTGCGCAGCGAGGATCGGCCCTGGGCCGGGAAGGTGGCGCCGCTGCTGGGCTGCATGGGCGTGGCGGAGCTGTTGCGGATGGTCGCCGTCTACCACCCCGGCGGCTGGGAGCTCGCCGCCGCGGCGCTGCTCGCCCTGCTCGGCGGGTTGGTCGCGCACCGCGCCCTCCTGGACCTCGACGAGACGGTCCGCGTCGCGCGCCGCCGCAATGAGGACATCGCCGACCACCACGCCTGGCGCGAGGAGTTGGCTCACGACGCACGCAACGCGCTCGCGGGACTGCGCGCCGCTCTGACCACGCTCGAGAAGTACGACGGTGTGCTCGACGCCGCCACATCGGTCCGGCTGCGCACCGCCGCCCTCGGCGAGGTCAACCACCTCGAGCACCTGATCATCCGGTGCGACCAGGCCGACCCCGTCGACTTCGACGTCGCCGAGGTGGTCGCCCACGTGGTCGAGACCCAGCGGGCCAACGGCGCAAACGTGGCGCTCGACGTACATCCGCTGCGCGTACACGGGAGGCCCGGGGACCTGGCCACGGCCGTTCAGAACCTCGTCGTCAACGCGCGCGACCACGGCGGGAACCGCATCACCGTCCGCACTCGCCAGGTCGGGAACAAGATGGAGCTGATCGTCTCCGACCGCGGCCCCGGCCTCGCCGAAGGACAGGTCGCGACGCTGTTCCAGCGCGGCGCCCGCGGCCCTGCGTCCCGCGGTTCCGGTCTCGGCCTGCACGTTTCCCGCACGTTGATGCGCCAGCAGGGCGGCGACCTCGTCCTGCGCGAGCACGTCGACGGCGCGACGTTCGCGATCACGCTCCCGCTCGCCGTACCCCTCGCCTGGACCCAGGCACGGTGCGCCGTCACTCCGGTCCGCGAGCTTGCTCTGGCCGCGGCGGAGGCCTCGTGAGCGACGCCCGCTCCCTGCGGGTCCTCCTGGTCGACGACCACGCGCTGCTCGCGGACGCGGTCGCCGCTGCGCTGAGGGCCGAGGGCATCGACGTACGCATCGCCGACCTGTCGTCGCGCGACGACCTCCTCGCGTCCGTGGAGGCCGACCCGCCCGACCTCGTCCTGCTCGACCTCGACCTCGGCGGCGCGATCGGCGACGGGTCGACCCTGGTGCGACCGATCGTCCGCGCCGGCGCCCGCGTGCTCGTGGTGAGCGCCAGCCGCCGGCGGGCGCAGGTCGGCACCGCGATCGAGCAGGGCGCCGTCGGCCACCTGAACAAGTCCGAGCCGCTGCACGAGCTGATCGCGACGGTCGTCGCCGCGGCGCGTGGCGACGAGGTGATGGCACCTGCCCGGCGGCAGGCGATCCTGCAGGAGCTCTACGCGCTGCGCGAGCAGGAGTCCGAGGCCCGCGAGCCGTTCGAGCGGCTGACGGCGCGCGAGCAGCAGGTGCTCCGCGAGCTCGGCAACGGCAAGGTCGTGACCACGATCGCCGAGGAGTGGTTCGTCTCCGAGGCCACCGTGCGCAGCCAGGTCCGCGGCGTGCTCACCAAGCTCGGCGTCTCGTCCCAGCTCGAGGCCGTCGCCCTCGCGCTCCGGGTGGGCTGGCTGGTCGACCCCCGCCGCCGGGGCTGACCCGCGGCGAACATGTAAAGCGGAGTTATTGCGGGTAGACACCGCGCTCGGCGCGCTCGACGTCTCGGTAACTCCGCTTTACATGAAGTGCTCCGCGCCCCAACGCAACCGACCCCGCCTCCTCGACGGGAGGAGACGGGGTCGCGATGCGGTACGGCGTCAGCCCTTCCGGGCGTTGATCAGCTCGGTGGCGCCGGGGAGCACCGTGTGCAGGTCGCCCACCACGCCGAAGTCGACGAGCTCGAAGATCGGCGCCTCCTCGTCCTTGTTGACCGCGACGATGGTCTTCGAGGTCTGCATGCCGGCCCGGTGCTGGATGGCGCCGGAGATGCCGTTCGCGACGTAGAGCTGCGGGGAGACGGTCTTGCCGGTCTGCCCGACCTGGAACGAGTGCGGGTACCAGCCCGAGTCCACCGCCGCACGGGACGCACCGACCGCGGCGCCGAGAGCGTCGGCGAACGCCTCCACCGGCTCGAAGTTCCCGCCGGTGCCGCGGCCGCCGGAGACCACGATCGCGGCCTCGGTCAGCTCCGGGCGCCCCGAGGCGCGGCGGGGCTCGGAGGCGGTGATCTTCGCGCCCTTGGCGGCGTCGGAGATGGTCGCGGCGAACTCCTCGACCGCGCCCTCGGCCGGGGCCTCCTCCGGGGTCGCGGAGTTGGGCTTGACGGTGACGATCGGGGTGCCCTTGGTGACCTTCGCGGTGACCGTGAAGTTGCCGGCGAACACCGACTGTGTGGTGGTGCCGTCCTCGGCCACATCCACCGCGTCGGTGATCAGGCCGGAGCCGGTCTTGACCGCGAGGCGGCCGGCGATCTCCTTGCCCTCACCGGTCGAGACGACCAGCACCGCGGCAGGGCTGGTCTTCTCGACCAGCTGCGCCAGCACCTCCGCCTTCGGGGCGACGAGGTAGCCGGAGACGTCGGCGTCGTCGACGGTGTAGATCTTCGCCGCGCCGTACTTCTTCAGCGTCTCGTTGTCGGCCTGGCCGATCACGACCGCGGACGGCTCACCGAGCCGGCGAGCGATGGTCAGCAGCTCCAGGGTCGGCTTGGTCACCTTGCCGTCGGCCGATTTGTCACAGTCGACGAGAACCAGTACTTCAGACATGTCTCTATCTCCCTTTCCGTCGACCGGCTCAGATGAACTTCTTGGACGCGAGGAACTCGACCAGCGCCTTGGCGCCCGAGCCGTCCTCGTCGGTCACGATCTCGCCGGCGGTGCGCGGCGGGCGGGCGGCGGTCGACTCGACCACGCTGTACGCCGCGGCGGCGCCCACCGAAGCGGGCTCCACACCGAGGTCCGCGAGGGCCCAGGTCTCCACCGGCTTCTTCTTCGCCGCCATGATCCCCTTGAACGACGGGTAGCGCGCCTCACCGGACTGGTCCGTCACGGACAGCACCAGCGGCAGCGTGCCCTCGACCGTGTCGGTCGAGGTGTCGCCGTCCCGGCGGATCTTCACGGTCTCGCCCTCGACGGAGATCTCGGAACCGAGCGTCACGCCCGGCACGCCGAGCCGCTCGGACAGCATCGCGGGCACGACACCCATGCCGCCGTCCGTGGAGGCCATGCCGCACACGACCAGGTCGTGCGGCAGCTTCTTGATCGCCTCGGCCAGCACCAGCGACGTCGCGAGCGCGTCGGAGCCGGCGATCGCGTCGTCGACGACGTGCACGCCCTTGTCCGCACCCATCTGCAGCGCCTTGCGCACCGCATCCGTGGCCTGCTCGGGACCGACGGCGAGGACGGTGACCTCGGTGTCGTCGCCGGCCTTCTCCTTGATCTGGAGTGCCTGCTCCACGGCGTACTCGTCGAGCTCGGACAGCAGACCGTCGACACCGACCCGGTCGACCGTGTTGTCCTCCTCGAACTTCCGGTCCGCCGTCGCGTCCGGCACGTACTTCACACACACGACAATGTTCATTGGGTTCTCGGCCCGGATCGGGCCCCTCCTCGTACGTCGGGGACGGTCCCGAGGTTACCCGCTGGTAGCAACGCCTGGAACGGGCTCTCGGGTGGGTTGGGTCACACGGTCGGGCGAGGCGTCACGGCCGGATGATCCGGTCGACGATCTTGCCCACGATCAGGTAGGCCACGGCCGCGAGACCCCAGTTGATGAGCGTGGCCTCGACCATGGAGCGGCCCTTCTCGACGGGGAAGAGCCCCTCTTCCGGGCTGAAGACTCCGAGGTCGAGCGTGGCCGCGCCGTCGAGGATGAACTTGACGACGGGGTTCTCCGGGTTGGCCTTCAGCGCGACCAGCAGCGCGCCGACCGCGAGGAACAGCGCGCACACGACCGCGATGAGCCACAGCAGCGAGGCGAGCTTGGACCGCACGGTCGAGGTGCCCTTCTTGACCGCGGCGGCGGTGCCGCGGCGGCGCTCGGAGCCGGCCGGCTTGGACGAAGTCTTCGCTGAGGCCTCGGGTGAAGCCTTGGCTGAAGCCTCGGATGAAGCCTCGGATGAAGCCGGTGGCGTCGACGAGGACGCCGGAGTCGAGGTCGATGTCGACGTCGAGGTGCTCGTCGCCTCGCCGGACGTGTCCGGCTTCGGCTTGTCGTCGCCCACGGGTCCTCCTCCTGGAATTTGCCTCGCACGATAGCCGACCCGCATGGACGTGCGAACCGGCGCGGGGCTGTGGCTGCAGTCACATCCTCGCGCTGTTCGAGCGCCGGCGGTACGGCGCCCTCAGCGGCTGCCGAACTAG
>NZ_CAMPGZ010000199.1 GCF_946885725.1 uncultured Nocardioides sp. | reverse complement strand
GCACCCACAGCCGGGTGTCGCCCCACCGGACCTGCTGCTCCCCCACCTGGGCGGTCCGGGGGCAACGGGGAGGTCGGCGTGGCGGCGTACGAGAGCAGGCTCAGCATCCGGTACGACGACCCTGCCGACGGTGGCGGCGTGGACGGGACACCCGATGACCACGACGTCGAGCGACTCCGGCTCTCCGACGTCGGCAAGCTCGCCCGCCGCGCGCAGAAGCGCGTCGTGGCCGCGGCCCGGGTGGAGGACCGGCCGACGTTCCGGAAGCTGTTCGCCGAGCACCTCGGCGTGCCGGGCGAGCGGGCGACGCTGGTGAAGGAGACGTGGGCCGCCTACGACCACGTGAACGTGCAGGCGGGCCTCGACGCCTGGCTGGCCGAGCCCGGGCGCAGCCACCGGATCGTCGGCGTCACGAACTTCCGGCACCAGGACATCGGCTTCGCCGAGCTGATCCGCGAGGTGCCGCGCGAGTACTTCCACTTCCCGGTGCCCGGCAACGTCGCCAGGGTCAACCTGCCGAGCGGCCCGGGCGGGCAGGTGCGCGCGTGCGTGGTCTGCGCGGCGTACCTCGTCGACGACCACGGCACGCCCGTCGTGCTCCTGCTCCGGCAGGGCGACCCCGAGATGGGCCAGAGCTCGACGACGCTCGAGGTCGCGGCGCTGGACGAGGACACCGTCACGCGCGTCGCGGCCGACGTACGGCGGCTGGCGCTCGTGCACAACGTCTACCGCGGGCAGGTCGTGTCCTTCGCGCAGCACATGTTCGGCGAGGTGCGCGGCGCGCTGACGTTCCACGAGCGGCCGACGATGACCGCGGACGACCTGATCCTGCCGCCCGAGGCGCTGGACGCGGTGACCCGTCAGGTCGTCGGCGTGCGCGAGCACCGGGACCGGCTGCGCGCGGCGGGCCAGCACCTGAAGCGCGGGCTGCTGCTGTACGGACCGCCCGGCGTCGGCAAGACGCACACGGTCCGCTACCTCACCGCGGCGCTGCGCGACACCACGATCGTGGTGCTCTCCGGAGCCAGCCTCGGCATGATCGGCGTCGCCTGCTCGGTCGCCCGCGAGCTCCAGCCGGCGATGATCGTCGTGGAGGATGTCGACCTCATCGCCGAGGAGCGCGGCATGCACCCCGGCCAGCACCCGCTGCTGTTCCAGCTGCTCAACGAGATGGACGGGCTCGCCGAGGACGCCGACGTCGTGTTCCTGCTGACCACCAACCGGGCCGACGTGCTCGAGCCGGCTCTCGCGCAGCGGCCGGGTCGCGTCGACCAGGCGGTCGCGATCGACCTGCCCGACCTGGACGCGCGGCGGCGGCTGTTCGCGCTGTACCGCGGCGACCTCGACGTCGACGAGTCCCGCCTCGACACCGTGCTCGAGCGGCTTGAGGGTGTCACGGCGTCGTTCCTCAAGGAGCTTCTGCGGCGGGCGGCGCTGGTCGCCGCGGCCGACCAGGCCGGCCAGGCTGACGACGGGAGTGGCGACGGGAGTGGCGACGGGAGTGGCGACGGGAGTGGCGACGGGCCGCTGCGGGTCTCAGCCGACCACCTCGACGACGCCCTGGACGAGCTGCTGCACACCCGCAACTCGATGACCCGCGCGCTGCTCGGCTCGCCCTCCCCCGGCGGCGCCTGACCCGGCTCGAACCTCCCGCGCAGAGCCGCCGACCCGGCTCTAACCTCCCGCGCGACCCCGCCGAGTCGGCTCTAACCTCCCGCGCGACCCCGCCGAGTCGGCGCGTCTTGCCCTTCCCGAGCCGCCGAGTCGACGTACCGCCACGGCACTTCCCACGCGATGTGGACGCTCCCCACGCGGCATTTCCCCTGTTGAGCGTCGATAACCCCGCGTTACAGCTCGGTCAGCAGCTCCAGCACCCGCGTTTCGCGGCGGACGAACCGGTGCGAGCCGGCAAGGCGGGGCTGGTTGGCGGCGAGGGCGTCGGCGAGCGGCAGCCAGACGGCAGCGAGGCCGAGGTCACGCTCGGCGTCGGACAGCGCGGTGCGCCCCGTGCCCGGGCCGACCTCGCAGCGGTAGTAGCGCGAGACCTGCGCGAACACCGGCATCGGGTCGTCGGGCAGGGCGGCGGAGCGCTCGGTGACGGTCCCGAGCAACGGCCCGACGGACGTCACGGACAGGCCGGTCTCCTCGTCCACCTCGCGAAGCAGCGCGGCCTCGTCAGACTCCCCCGGGTCGACGCCGCCGCCGGGCAGCTTCACCGCGCCGTCGGCGGTGCGCATCAGGAGGATCACGCCGTCGCGCACGACGACCGCGCGTACGGCGTGCCGCTCAAGGGCGGGCAGGGACGGGTCGAGGCCCTCGTCGTGGACGAGGGTCAGGTCGAACGGCGTCACCGGGTCAGCAGCGGGTCGAGCGCGACGCCGACGAACAGCAGGGAGAGGTACATGTTCGACCAGTGGAAGAGCCGCATCGGCTTGAGGTCGACCACGTTGTCGCTGCGCCGGGCACGGCCGAGCAGCAGGTGTGCCTCAACGAGGAACGCGGCGCCGAGCACGACGGCGACGACCGGGTAGAACCAGCCGGTCGACGCGACCGGCCACAGCGCCAGCGAGGTCGCCACCATCACGTAGGAGTACGCGACGATCTGGCGGGCCACCACACGCGCACCGGCGACGACCGGGAGCATCGGCACCTCGGCCGCCGCGTAGTCCTCGCGGTAGCGGATCGCGAGCGCCCAGAAGTGCGGCGGCGTCCAGAAGAAGACCACGAGGAACAGCACGACCGGCGCCCAGGCCAGCTCGCCGGTGACGGCGGTCCAGCCGATCAGCGCCGGGAAGCAGCCGGCGGCGCCGCCCCAGACGATGTTCTGGGTGGTACGGCGCTTGAGGATCATCGTGTAGCCGACGACGTAGAACACGTTGGCCGCCAGCGCGAGACCGGCCGACAGCCAGTTGACGAGCAGGCCGAGCCAGAGCGTCGACACGACACCCAGCACGAGGCCGAACACCAGCGCGGCCCGCGTCGACACGACATGCCGCGGCAGCGCCCGGCGGCGCGTGCGGCGCATCCGCTCGTCGATGTCGGCGTCGTACACGCAGTTGAGCGCGTTGGCGCTGCCCGCCGACAGGGTGCCGCCGACGACCGTCGCAACGACCAGGCCGAGCGGCGGCACACCGCGCTGGGCCAGGAACATCACCGGGACGGTGGTGAGCAGCAGCAGCTCGATGATGCGCGGCTTCGTCAGCCCGACGTACGCCGCGAGCACGTCCTTGACGCGGCTCGGCGCCGCCGCGGTGACCGTCGACTCGGTCACGGCGCGCCCATGACGGGCCACCGAGACGTCGGGGTCGACGGCGGTCACACACACCTCGGGGATCGGGAAGTAAAGAGCAGCCGAGCGGGGCCGAGTCTAGTGTGCCGGACCGGTTCGAGGGGTACCGGGCGACCGCCGATGCCCTGTGCCATCGGTCACCGCCGCTGAGTAGGCTCGACCCGGTGACCGCCCCGGGCACCTTCAGCCGTCCGCAGCATCCCTCTGGAAGGACCTCCGCCCCGTGAGCAAGCTCGAGTGGACCGACCTCGACCAGCGCGCCGTCGACACCGCCCGGGTGCTCGCGATGGACGCGGTGCAGAAGGTCGGCAACGGTCACCCCGGTACGGCGATGTCCCTGGCGCCCGTGGCCTACACGCTGTTCCAGAAGGTGATGCGGCACAACCCCGCCGACCCCGACTGGATCGGCCGGGACCGGTTCGTGCTCTCGTGCGGCCACAGCAGCATCACGCTCTACACGCAGCTCTACCTCGGCGGCTTCGGCCTCGAGCTCGACGACCTCAAGGCGTTGCGCACCTGGGGCTCCAAGACCCCCGGCCACCCCGAGCACGGCCACACCCCCGGGGTCGAGACCACCACCGGCCCGCTCGGCCAGGGCGTCGCCAACGCGGTCGGCATGGCGATGGCGTCCCGTCGCGAGCGCGGTCTCTTCGACCCCGACGCCCCGACCGGGGAGAGCCCGTTCGACCACCACATCTACGCGCTGTGCAGCGACGGCGACCTCGAAGAGGGCGTGTCCTCCGAGGCGTCCTCGCTCGCCGGCCACCAGCAGCTCGGCAACCTCACGCTGATCTACGACGACAACAAGATCTCAATCGAGGGCGACACCGACATCGCGTTCTCCGAGGATGTGTCCGCGCGCTACCGCGCGTACGGCTGGCACGTGCAGAACATCGACTGGACCCACGGCGGCACCCGCTACGAGGAGGACGTGCAGGCCCTCTGGGAGGCCCTCGAGCAGGCGCGCCGCGTCACCGACCGGCCGAGCTTCATCAACCTCCGCACGATCATCGCCTGGCCCGCGCCCAACGCGCAGGGCACCGGCAAGGCGCACGGTTCCGCCCTCGGCGAGGAGGAGGTGGCCGCGACCAAGAAGATCCTCGAGTTCGACCCGTCGCGTACCTTCGAGGTCTCCGACGAGGTGCTCGCCCACACCCGCGCCCTGGTCGAGCGCGGACAGGCCGCGCAGGCCGCGTGGCAGGAGGACTTCGACGCCTGGGCCAAGCGCTACCGGCAGCGCGCCGAGCTGCTCGACCGGATGCGCACTCGCACGCTCCCCGCTGGTTGGGACGCCAACCTGCCGTCGTTCGACGCCGACGAGAAGGGCATCGCCACCCGCAAGGCCTCCGGCGAGGTGCTCAGCGCGATCGCCCCGGCGCTGCCCGAGCTCTGGGGCGGCTCGGCCGACCTCGCCGAGTCCAACAACACCACGCCCAAGGGCGAGCCCTCGTTCATCCCAGAGGAGCGCTCCACCAAGGACTTCCAGGGCAACCCCTACGGCCGGGTGCTGCACTTCGGCGTTCGCGAGCACGCCATGGGCTCGGTGATGAACGGCATCGCGCTGCACGGCGGCACCCGGGTGTACGGCGGCACGTTCCTCGTGTTCTCCGACTACATGCGCCCGGCGGTCCGGCTGGCCGCGCTGATGGGCCTCCCGGTCACCTACGTCTGGACCCACGACTCGATCGGACTCGGCGAGGACGGACCGACCCACCAGCCGGTCGAGCACCTCGCTGCGCTGCGGGCGATCCCCGGGCTCGACGTGGTCCGCCCGGCCGACGCCAACGAGACCGTCGCCGCCTGGCGCACCGTGCTCGAGCACACCGACCGGCCCGCCGGTCTCGCCCTGACCCGGCAGAACGTCCCGACCTTTCCGCGCGGCCGCGACGGCTTCGCGACCACCGAGGGTGTGGCCCGCGGCGGCTACGTGCTGATCGACGCCGACGGCGGCGTACCCGACGTCGTCCTCGTCGGCACCGGCTCCGAGGTGCAGCTCGCGGTCGAGGCCCGCAAGACGCTCGGCGAGAAGGGCATCCGCGCGCGGGTCGTCTCGATGCCGTGCCGCGAGTGGTTCGACGCGCAGGACCAGGCCTACCGCGACTCGGTGATCCCGCCGATCGTCAAGGCCCGGGTCAGCGTCGAGGCCGGTGTCGCGCAGGGCTGGCGCGAGGTCGTCGGTCAGTACGGCCGGATCGTCTCGCTGGACCACTTCGGCGCTTCGGCCGACTACGCCACGATCTTCCGCGAGTTCGGCATCACCGCCGAGGCGGTCGCGCTCGCGGCCGAGGACAGCATCCGCGCGGCCCAGGCGAGCGACGCCTGAGCACTCCGCGCCACCAATCCAACTGAACACCGACCACGGGAGGATCCGAATGTCTGAACGTCTCACCGCACTCGCCGAAGCGGGTGTGTCGATCTGGCTGGACGACCTGTCCCGGGAGCGGATCGAGACCGGCAATCTCGCCGACCTCATCAAGGAGAGCTGTGTGGTCGGGGTGACCACGAACCCGACGATCTTCGCGGCCGCCCTCGCCGACGGCGAGCGCTACGACGACCAGCTCAAGCAGCTCGTCGCCGACGGCGCCTCCGTGGACGATGCGATCTTCGAGCTCACCACGACCGACGTGCGCAACGCGTGCGACGTGCTGAAGCCGACGTACGACGCGACCAACGGCGTCGACGGCCGGGTGTCCATCGAGGTCGCGCCCGGCCTGGCCTTCGACACCGAGGCCACGATCGAGTCGGCCAAGAAGCTGTGGGCCGCGGTCGACCGCCCGAACCTCTTCATCAAGATCCCGGCCACCACCGAGGGCGCTCCGGCCATCACCTCCGCGCTCGCCGAGGGCATCAGCGTCAACGTCACGCTGATCTTCGGGCTCCAGCGGTACGACGCGGTGATGGACGCCTACCTGGCCGGGCTCGAGCAGGCCAAGAAGGCCGGCCGCGACCTGTCGCAGATCCACTCCGTCGCGTCGTTCTTCGTCTCCCGCGTCGACACCGAGATCGACAAGCGGCTCGACGAGCTCAACGCCGACCCCGCACTCAAGGGCAAGGCCGCGATAGCCAACGCGCGGCTGGCCTACAAGGCCTACGTGGAGAAGTTCAGCGGCGAGCGTTTCGCGGCGCTGAAGGAGGCCGGCGCCAACACCCAGCGGCCGCTGTGGGCGTCGACCGGCGTGAAGAACCCGGACTACCCCGACACCATGTACGTCTCCGAGCTCGTGGTGGCCAACACGGTCAACACGATGCCGGAGAAGACCCTGCGCGCGTTCGCCGACCACGGCGAGGTCAAGGGCGACATGGTGACGACGAAGTACGACGACGCACGGCAGGTCATGGCGGCGCTGAAGGACGCCGGCATCGACTACGACGACGTCATCGCCACCCTCGAGCAGGAGGGCGTCGAGAAGTTCGTGAAGTCCTGGGACGAGCTCGTGGAGACCGTCCGCGGCCAGATGGACGCCGCGAAGTGAGCCGCGGGCCCGACGCCCCGCTGGAGCTCGTGGCCCGCGGGGCCACCGCCGACGCCATCGCGGCGCACGTCCCGGGTCTCGTGGCCGACCGGTTCGCCAGCCGGCTGTTCGCCAAGGACGCCACGCTGTGGGGCGAGGCGGCGGAGGACGAGGCCGGCAAGCGCCTCGGCTGGACCGGGCTGCACCGCACGTCACGCCCGCTGCTCGGTGAGATCGCCGCGCTCCGCTCCGAGCTCGCCGACGAAGGCGTCGACCACGTCGTGCTGTGCGGGATGGGCGGCTCGTCGCTGGCTCCCGAGGTGATCTGCGCGACCGCCGGCGTCGAGCTCACCGTGCTCGACTCCAGCGACCCCGGCCAGGTGTCGTCGGCGCTCGAGGACCGTCTCGACCGTACTGTCGTCGTGGTGTCGAGCAAGTCCGGCTCGACGGTCGAGACCGACTCCCAGCGCCGCGCCTTCGTCGACGCGTTCAACCGCGCCGGGATCGACCCGACCCGCCGGATCGTGATCGTCACCGACCCGGGCTCGCCGCTCGACGAGCAGTCCCGCGCCGACGGCTACCGGGTGGTCAACGCCGACCCTGAGGTCGGCGGCCGGTTCTCTGCGCTCACCGCGTTCGGCCTGGTGCCCTCCGGCCTCGCCGGCGCCGACATCGAGACGC
>NZ_CAMPGZ010000198.1 GCF_946885725.1 uncultured Nocardioides sp. | reverse complement strand
AAGGTCGCCTGCACGAGCCTGAAGTGGATGGTGGCCGACCTCGCCGGCGAGGACCTCGAGGTGTTCCGCAACGCGTCGAGCGGCGTGCAGAGCCGGCTGATGACCATCCACACACGCCGCGGTCGGTTCAAGCGCGTCACGGCCCTGCACAAGCTCACACGAGCAGAGACAGATGAGATCACGCCGGAGAACGGCTGGTTCGTGTTCGGGCTGCTGCGCGACCCGTGGAGCCGGCTGTGGTCGGCGTGGCAGTCGAAGTTCCTCGTGCGGCACCACCGCTACCGCACCAACTTCGCGGACAAGCCGTTCTTCCCGCGGGTGCCGGCAAAGGCGTCCGATGTCGTCGAGGACTTCCAGAAGTTCGTCGAGATGCACCCGTGGACGACGGACCCGATCCTGTCGGACGACCACCACTTCCACAGCCAGGTGCGCTGGCTCAAGCCGCACCAGATCCCCTACACGCGGGTCTACGACCTGGCCGACTTCAACACCTTCCTCGACGACCTGCACCTGCACCTGCGCGGTCTCGGCAAGGACCAGAAGCTCTACCTCCCCCGCGCCAACGAGACGCCGCTGCGGATGACCCGTGAGGCGATGGGCAACGGCGTCAAGGAGGCGATCGAGGAGCTGTACGCCGACGACTTCGCCGCCTACGGCCACCGCTGGGACTTCGAGCGGCTCAAGTTCGCCCCCGACGGCTGGAACAAGGACGCGATCGCCCACGCGGCGTACCACACCGTCGCCAACGACTGGATCGACCAGGTCAACAAGACCGGCAAGCAGTGGCGCGAGGAGCGCGACGAGGTGCGCCGCCGCAACCGGCAGGCCAAGCGGCGGCTGCGCCGGCTCGAGGCGAAGGCCGAGCGGCTCAAGGCGGAGAACCAGCGCCTGGGCGGCAGCGGTGCCGACTCCTTCACGGGGCGGCTGGCCTCCGCGGCGCGCAACCCGCGCGCGACGGCGGGCAAGGTCGCCCGCCGCCTTCGCGGCTGATCTAGCCCGGGAGACCCAGCAGCTCGCCGATCTCCTGGGTCGCGAACCACGCCAGGTCGTGGTCGAGCGCGCGGTCCACGGCGGCCTCGGCCTCCTCGTCGCCCTCGTCGGCGGCGAGCATCGACGCTGCAGCGGCCCGCACGTCGTCGCCCGCCTCCGGCAGGTCGACGAGGACGGAGGCGATCCGCCGGAACGGGACGACCTCCTCGACGCTGACCAGCGTGGGGTCGTCGGTGCCCTCGGCGGGACGCACGGTCTCGGCGTCGACGGCGAGCACGACGCGGCGCGGCTCGTCGTCCTCGCGGATCAGCTTCAGGGACGACCGGGACGCGGCCGCCGCGGCGGCGAACTCCCACTCCTCCTCGCCGCCGTCGTCGTAGGCGGCTCGCAGCGCGTCGGTCACCGCGTGCGCCACGAAGGGGGCCGGTCCGATCCCGTCGGCGGCCACGACGTCGCGCAGACCGGTGAGGGAGCTGGGCACGTAGACGCGGGTCGTCATGGCTTGGACACCTTCTTGCGGCCGCGCGGGGCGCGAGGCCGGCTGTCGCTGGCGGAGTCGACGAGCTCCTCGAGCGCCTCGGTGAGGCACTGCGCGAGGACGTCGAGGTCGGGCACCGCGTCGCGGTCGGCGTTGAGGCCGAAGTAGACGTGGCCGTCGTACGACGTCACCCCGATCGCCAGGGCGTGCCCGGGCAGCAGCGGCGGGACCGGGTAGGTGTCGAGCATCTGCGCGCCGGCGGCGTACAGCGGGAACTGCGGACCCGGCACGTTGGTGATCACGAGGTTGAAGCCGCGGCGGGTCTGGGCGGCGGCGACGCGCGAGCCGAGCGCGTGGAACGTCGTCGGGGCGAACCCGGCCACGCCGGCGAGCCGGTCGGCGGCGACCGCGCGGCCGGTCTCCTTGTGCGCCTTCAGCGCGTAGGAGACCTGGTGCAGCCGCACGACCGGGCTGGGCTCGCCGATCGGCAGGTTGAGCAGGTGGCCGGCGACCTGGCTGCCGAGCGAGGTCGGCTCGAGGTCGTTGTCGATGACGCTCATCGGCACCATCGCGCGCAGCGTGCGGCTGCCGTGCACGGTCTCGGCGCGGGTCATCAACCAGGCCCGCAGCGCGCCGGTGATCGTCGCCAGGATGACGTCGTTGACGGTGCCGCCGTGCCGGCGCCGGACCCGGCGGTAGTCCTCGAGCGTCGTGCGGACGGTGGTGAACCGGCGCTGCTCCGACAGCATGGCGCTCAGCGGCGAGTCGGGCGAGGCGCGCAGGCTGGAGAGCGCCCCCAGCGCGTCGAGCGCGCGCAGCCCCGCCGACCCGGCCGAGCGCAGCGTGCTCTCGGCGTTGTCACGGGCGGTGGCGATCGCGGTGCGCGGGTGCCGGATCGTGTCTCCGATCGCGTCGGCCAGCATCTTCGCCGGGCTCGGCGAGGGCTGCGGCCGCCAGTCGTCGGACACGGTGTCGCCCTGCTCGGGCGCGACGTCGAGGATCACCTGGCCCAGGTCGACGGTGGAGACACCGTCGACGAGCACCTGGTGGGACTTGGTCAGGATCGCGAACCGACCGCCGTCGAGGCCCTCGATCAGGTAGACCTCCCACAGCGGCCGGTTGCGGTCGAGCTGCCGCGACACGATCCGGGCGGTGAGCTCGCGCAGCTGCTCGATCGAGCCGGGGCGCGGCAGCGCCGAGCGTCGTACGTGGAAGGTCAGGTCGAAGTCGTCGTCGTCGACCCACACCGGGCTCGCCACCCGGCCCGGCACGGTCTGCAGCCGCTGCCGGTAGCGCGGGACGAAGGCGATGCGGTCGGCGATCAGCCCCACGAGGGCGTCGTAGTCGAAGGTGTCGCCCGCGCCCACCGGCGGCGCGAAGATCTCGAGCGTCGCGTTGTGCATCGGCGTGCTCGCCGACTCGGTGACCAGGAAGGCCATGTCGTCGGAGCGCAGCCGCTCGCTCATCGCTCTCCTTCCGCCACCCGGACCACCGGAACGGGTGTAGGGGTCTTTGTCCGCTATGGGATTCCGCTATGGGATTCTGGCACGGTGAGCCTGACGCCCTCCGGTGGGTGCTGACGTGGTCCTCGCTCATGGCATCGGGGGCGCGAAGGACCTGCCGATCCCCGCCGAGTACGCCATCGCCGGCGCCGGAGCCGCCCTCGCGGTCTCGTTCATCGTGCTCGCCCTGGCCTGGCGCACACCGCGCTTCGACGGGCGCAACGGCGGCCGCCCCGCGCCGCGCGCGCTGGCCGCGGTCGTCGACTCGCCGGTGTTCGCCTCGGCCCTGCGGGTCTTCGGACTCGTCGTCTTCCTGTACGTCGGCTGGGCCGCGGTCGCGGGGCCCGACCTGCTCGTCAACCCGACGTTCGGCGTGTTCTACGTCTTCCTGTGGGTCGGCATCGTGCCGGCGTCGCTGGCGTTCGGCCCGTTCTACCGGGCGGTGAACCCGGTCAGGACCATCCACCTGCTGTTCTCCAAGGCCACCGGCGGCACGCCCGAGCGGGGGCTCATCGAGCTGCCCCGCTGGGTCGGCTACTGGCCCGCGGCGCTCGGCCTCTTGGCGTTCGTGTGGTTCGAGCTCGTCTACCCGAACTCGACGTACCTCGGCCCCGTGCGCCTCTGGGTCGCGGTGTACGTCGCCGTCGGAGTGCTCGGCGGCGCGGTCTTCGGGGACCGCTGGATCGCCCGCGCCGACCCGTTCGAGGTGTACTCCACCCTCGTCGGGCGGCTGTCGTTCTTCGGCCGGCGCGAGAGCGACGGGACCCTCGTGCTCCGCTCCCCGCTGGCCAACCTCGACGGCACCCCCGCCGAGCGCGGGCTCGTCGCTGTCGTCGCGGTGCTGTTCGGCAGCACGGCGTTCGACTCGTTCAAGGACGCGAGCACCTGGCTGCGGTTCTCCCAGGCGTCCGACGTCGACCCGACCCTGCTCAACACCGCGGCGCTGCTGGTCTTCTGCGCGATCGTGGGTGTGTCGCTGGCGCTGGCCACCATGGCCACCGGTGTCGGGGAGGCGCTCGACCGGCGCGAGCTGCCCAGCCAGTTCGCGCACTCGGTGGTGCCGATCATCGTCGGCTACATGGTGGCGCACTACCTCAGCTACTTCGTCGAGGTCGGCCAGCAGACCCTGGTCCTGCTCAGCGACCCGCTCGCCCGCGGCGACGACTACCTCGGTACCGCGGACTGGCAGACGAGCTACTGGCTCTCCTCGCACCCGACGTTCCTGGCGGTGACGAAGGTGGTCGCGGTGGTCGTCGGCCACGTGCTGGGCGTGATCGCCGCGCACGACCGCGCGATCAAGCTCCTCCCCCGCCGGCACCAGCTCACCGGCCAGCTGCCGCTGCTGTTCGTGATGGTGTTCTACACGGTCAGCGGGCTCTACCTGCTGTTCGGCGCCTGACCCGGCGCCCGCCGCGCTGGTCGGTCGCGGGGTGCTGACCCACGAGCCCGTCGACCAGTGCCGCCATGCCTCGGCGCAGCGGCGAGTCCCCCGCCTCCACGAGGCTGCGCCCGGACATCAGCGCGCGGTCCGCGCCCGCGCGGTCGTCGGGCAGGAAGTGGACCCCGATGGGTCGCACGAAGCCTTCGACCATCCGGTGGATCTCCGACTCGCTCCAGCCCAGCGACGGCCGGGTGCGGTTGACCACCACCCGGACCGCGACGTCGGGGTGCAGGTCGTGCAGGTCCACGAGTGCGCGGGCGAGGCGGGAGAGCCCGACCGGGTCGGCGGACCCGACGACGAGAACTTCGTCGGCCCGTGCCAGCGCGGCCGTTGTCATCAGGTTGCGCTGCGGTCCGGTCGCGAACGGGTCGTCGTGGTCGCCCTCGATGCTGAAGCCGACGTCGAGCACCAGCCACTCGGCCAGGCCGGTCGCGGCGTCGAGCATGTCGTCGTAGGCCGCGGCACGGACCTCGATCCAGCGGTCGGGGCGCGGCAGGCCGGTGAGCACCCGGAGCGGGGATCCTCCGGTGCCCACGCTCCGCGCGAGCCCGGCCAGCCGGGTGGCATCGAGCTCGCCGGCGTTGGCCGCGCGCACCGCGGCCAGCAGGCCGGACGCGGCGTCGAGCACGCCGAGGTGCTGGGCGATCGCGCCGCCGTAGGGGTCGGCGTCGACGAGCAGCGCGGACCGGCCGCGGTGCGCGAGCTCGGCGGCGACGCCGACCGCGGTGGTGGTGCGTCCCGGCGCCCCGGTCGGTCCCCAGACCGCGACCACCCGGGCGCCGTCCGCTCCCTGCTCGGCGAACCCGTCGCCCGGCTCCGCCGGCTGAGGCGCGGCCGTCACCGCTCCCGCGGCGGCCGCCCGGCGCAGCGCCTCGTCGACGTCGGCGAGGTCCGGCGTCACGACGTCGCGCGCGCCGAGCCGGAGCAGCCGGTCGCGGCCCGTGTCATTGTCGCCGGCGGCGTGGCCGACCACGACGACGCCGACGCCCGACCGCGCCAGCACCGACACGGCATCGGCGTCGAGACCGGGCAGGTCGGCGTCGACCAGTGCGGCCCTGGCCAGCCCGGTGGCGGCTGAGCCGACGAGGTCCGTGAGGTCCACGCAGCGCTTGTGCAGCGCGAGGCCGGTGTGGCGCCGGGCCAGCAGATCGATCGCAGCGGACTCCCAGGACGCGGACCCGGCCGCGAGCAGAACGGGCACGGCGCCGGCGGCTGCGCTCATGGCAGCCGCACCAGCACAACGCTGCCGTTGGCCAGTCGCGCCAGTGCCTCGGGCAGCGCGCCCTCATCGGCAGCCTCGACACCGACGATGACCTGCCGCGCCGTGGCGGGCCCGAGCGCGGTGGCGCCGCGGGAGACGCTCACCACCTGCACGTCCTCCAGCACCAGCGCCGCCTCCGGCGCTTTCTCGCCCGACAGCCCGCGCTCCGGACCGGGAGCCACCCACACGTCCACGACCGACCCCGGCCGGACGGTCGACGGGACGGACTCGCCCGGCACGGTGAGCGGGACCTCGAGCAGCTCGGCCGGGTCGCCGGTCACCAGTGCGGACCGCGGCAGCAGCTCACCGGACCCGACGTCGCGGCCGAGCGTGGCGTCCTGCGGCAGCGGCTGATCCGCCGACACGTAGCGGTCGGCGTCGGCCTGGTCCGCGAACCGCACCTCGCGCGTCTCGAGGGCGGCCCGGTCGACGCGCTGCCCCGCGGTCAGGTCGGCGCGGACGGCCCAGACGTCGACGGTCTCGTCACCGGTGAGCAGCAGCGCTCCGGCGAGGCCGGAGGCTGCGACGAGCACGATGCCGACCAGCAGGCGCGGGTCGCGCCAGACGCCCGCACGGTGCCGGTCGGCGCGGGGCGACGCCGGGAGCGTGCGGCTGTCGGTGAGAGTCATGCGCCCCATCATGACCCGAGACGCGGACGTCTCGCCTCCCGCCATCCACAGGTGGCGGCTCGGCGCGGAAACCGCGACGTCACGCTGGCATCATGAGCACCGTGCCCGACCAGCCGACCGAGCCGACCGGCTCTCGCGAGCCGCGGTTCCTGACGCTCGCCGACGTCGCCGAGATCCTGGCGACGAGCGTCTCGCAGGTGCGTGCCCTGGTGCGCAACCGGGAGCTGCGCGCGATCCAGATCGGCGGGCGTGGCCAGTGGCGGGTCGAGACGGTGGAACTGGAGAAGTTCATCGCGCGGATGTACGAGCAGGCCGACGCGCGCGACCCGCAGCACGACCGCGTCGACTGATCCCCTCCCGCGCGGGCGCGGAGGTCAGGCCCGCCGTACGCCGGCGACCGAGCGGAACGTCACGACCACCGGACCGGCCTCCTGGTCGGTGAGCTCGACGAAGTCGGCGCCCACCCGGCGCGGTACGCCGCGGACGCTCGCACCATCCTGACGGTGCAGCAGCACCGTGGCGCGGTCCTCGGCGACACCGCGGAGCGCCGAGGCGAAGCCCAGGCGTGCGGTCGGCGGTCGGTGCGGCTGGTCCAGCGCCCGCTCCCCCAGCCCGCGGAGCTCTGCGAGGGCGTCCAGCCGCACCAGCCACTCGTGCGTCCCGGTGTCGAGCAGCAGCCAGTCCGAGCCGACGCGGGCGAGACGGCCGTCGAGAGCGCCGAGGCCGGTCACCGTCAGGCGCAGCCGGGAGCCCAACGCGCCGTGCAGCCGGGCGGCGACGTCGACGGCGGCGTACTCCGCGCGGCCGAGCTCGGCGACCTCCGCGTCCCGCGCGCCGAGCGCGAGCCCCTCGGCCTGCTGCTCGAGGTCGTCGAAGACCGCGAGGAGCCGCTCCTCCCAGTGCATGCGGTGACCGTACCGGCTCGGGTTCGTCCGAGCTCTGTGGACCGACGGTTGACGAACGGCACCCAACTGCGGCTGAATGCATCAAACGACATCAAACGCAAAGGTTCGCGGATGAGGCTCCGGGCACTGGTCACTGCGGTCCTCGCCCTGCTCGCGGTCCCGTTCGTCGTCCGGCTCGGGGTCGCGCCGGCCGTGCTGCTGGCCACCGACGGACGTGCCTGGTCCGACCGGCCGCTGGACGACCTGCTCGCCGGTGTGCTCGGCGGCGCACTGGTCGCGGTCGCCGCC
>NZ_CAMPGZ010000197.1 GCF_946885725.1 uncultured Nocardioides sp. | reverse complement strand
GCTCGCGCAGGACGCGGATCTTCCACGGCGGCACCCCCGCCTCGCGGGCGATGTCGGCCTCACGCATCCCCCTCGGGGCGGCCTTGAACTTCGCCAGCCCCCGCAACCCGTTGGCGAACGCGCTGGTCACGAGCACCGCCGCGGTACCGCTGTCGAGCGCCCAGCGCAGCTCCTCGAGCGCGACGGCCGTGCGGCCGTAGAGCGCGGCGTCGGCCACCGCGAACGACTTCACCTCGGCGCGGCCGCCGAAGTAGCGCCGCACCACCGACTCGGTGATCGGCTCGTCCGGGAAGTCGTTGGTGAGCTGGTGGGCCGCACCGGCGAGCGCGCGGAGGTCCTGGCCGATCGCCTGCACGAGCAGGGCGCTCGCCTCGTCGTCGATGCGACCGCCGTGGCTGCGCACCTCGCTCGCCACGAAGCGGGCGAACTCCGAGGGCTTGAGCGTGGCGGACTTCACCTCGGTGACGGCCGGCAGCTTGCGCAGCTTGTTGAGCACGCCGGCGCCCTTCTGGCCCCCGCCGTGCACGAGGATCAGCCCGACCTCGTCGCTCGGGGCGGCGGCGTACTCCACCAGCCCGTCGACCGACTCGTCCGGCAGCAGCTCGAGCTCGCGGACCACGACGCAGCGGATCGAGGAGAACAGCGAGGGCGCCGCGAGCTCGCCGAGCGCCGCGATCGTCAGAGTCGCAGCCGACGTCTCGCTCGTCTCGGCCTCGGGGTCGGCGGCGCGCACCGCGGCCAGCGCGGTGGAGACCGTGCGCTGGTTGAGGAACTCCTCCGGGCCGGTCACCAGCAGGACGTGGCCCAGGATGTCGGACGCCTTCGGGTTCGCCATGGTGCGGTCAGCCTGCCACACGGTGCGGACAGCCGGGCCATGCGTACGAGGCGTCATACCGGGTAAGCCAGACGGGACCGACTGACCGACGTCCGACGGGAGAGATCGAGTGCGCCCCGAGCTGATCGGAGCGCGGTACCGGGTGGACCGCGCGATCGGGCGAGGCGGGATGGGCACCGTCTGGCTGTGCCGTGACGAGACCCTGGACCGGGAGGTCGCCGTCAAGCAGGTCGGCCTGATGCCCGGTGAGTCCGCGACCGACACCGCCCGCGCGCTGCGCGAGGCGCGCGCGACCGCCTCGCTGAGCCACCGCAACGTCGTGGCCGTGCACGACGTCGTCCAGGAGGACGGCGCCGCGTGGATGGTGATGGAGTACGTCCCGTCGCGCACGCTCGCCCAGCTCGTCTCCGACAACGGCCCGGTGGAGCCTGGCCGGGTCGCGGCGATCGGCGCCCAGGTCGCCGACGGCCTGCTCGCCGCCCACGGGGCCGGGCTGGTGCACCGGGACGTCAAGCCCGGCAACGTGCTCGTGACCGAGAGCGGGCTGGCCAAGATCGGCGACTTCGGCCTGTCGCGGACGGCCCAGGACCCGTCGCTCACCGCCACCGGGCTGCTCACGGGTACGCCCGGCTATCTCGCGCCCGAGGTGGCGCGCGGTGCGACACCGACGCCGGCATCCGACGCGTGGGCGCTGGGCGCGACGTTGTACGCCGCCGTCGAAGGGCGTCCGCCGTTCTCCGGGGAGAACCCGCTCGCGATCCTGCACCAGATCACCAGCGAGGACCCGCCGCGCCCGCAGCGCGCCGGCACCCTGGAGCCGGTCATCTTGGGCCTGCTCGCGCGCGACGTCGCCGAGCGGTGGTCGCTGGAGCGCGCCCGTGACGAGCTGCGCCGGCTGGCGTCCCGCGCCGGTGAGCGCACGCACGCGATGGGATCGCGTGCGGGGGCTGCCGGTGCTGGCGGCGCGGGCGTGGGCGCCGCGGCGGGCGCGGCGTCCGTTGCCGCGACGCTTGGCAACGACGGGGCCGACACCGGGCGTGACCCCGACCCGACCCCCACGACGGCGTTCGCCGCCTCGGGGACGGCGACCACAGACCGGCCGGCCGCTGCTCCCGTCCGTCCCGCTCCGGCACCCGTCCCGGCACCCGCGCCGTCCCGCGACGCAGCGTCGCGCCGTCGGCGTCCGGGACCTGTCGCGGCCGGGGTAGTCGCGCTGCTCGCGGCCCTGGTCGCGGTGTTCGTCCTCGCCCAGGTGCTCGGCGACGGCGGGTCGGACCCGTCCGACAGCGCGCAGGGACCGACCGATGAACGCGGCGGCAGCGCCGGCAATGGCGACAATGGCGACAGCGGAGCGAGCGGCGACAAGGGCTCTGGGGAACCGAAGCAGGACGACTCGTCCGCGCCGTCACCCGATGAGAAGGCTGCGGCCGGCGGTGGCGCGGCGGTGTCGTTCGTGGACAGCTACTTCGACACCGTGCCCGACGACCGGGACGCCGGCTGGGCGATGCTCAGCCCGGCGTACCAGGCGGAGACCGGCCGCGACTCCTACGACGGCTTCTGGTCCTCGATCGCGGACGTGGACGCCAGCAACCTCTCCCCGAGACAGGGCGGCGACGCCGTGGAGGCCACGGTGACCTACACGTACGAGGACGGACGCACCGTCGAGGAGCGCCAGCTCGTCCAGGTCGTCGAGGGCAATGGTGGCGACCTGCTGATCGACGGATACGACCGGCTCTGACCCGTCGCGACCGCAGCCGCAGCCGGCCGTCGTGCAGGACGACCGCCACGTCGCCGGCCCGGTCCGTCCGCGCGACGGTGGCACCCGTGGCCGCGAGCGCGTCGAGCAGGTCCGGCGCCGGATGGCCGTAGTCGTTGTCCTCCCCCACCGACACCACCGCGACGTCGGCGTCGAGCCCGGTGAGCCAGGCGGTGTCCTGATAGCGGCTGCCGTGGTGCGGCACCTTCAGCACGTCCACACGCAGCGACGGGTAGGCCCGCGCCAGCAGCGCCTGCGCCTCGGGCTCCACGTCTCCAGTGAGCAGCACGCGCACGCCGCGCACGTCCGCGAGCAGCACCAGGCTCGCGTTGTTGGCGGCCGATCCCTGCTCCCCCGGGCTCGGTGGCCGCGCGCCGGGCGCCAGTACCTGCCAGGTGAGGTCGCCCAGCCGTCCTGTCTCGCCCGCGAAGGGCACGCGCACGGGGATGCCGGCCCGGTCGGCCGCTGCTGACACCGCCGCGGCCCCGTCCGGCGGGTCCCGCAGGCCCGTGGTGAGCAGCTCTTCCACGTCCTCGGCGCCGAGCACACCGGCCAGCCCGCCGACGTGGTCGGCGTGGAAGTGTGTCAGGACCAGTGTCGGCACCTCCTCCACGTCGAGCCGGTCCAGGCACCCTCGGATCGGCCCCGGGTCCGGTCCGGTGTCGACGACGAGCGCGCGTCCGTCGCCGGCGTTGAGCACGAGGCTGTCGCCCTGCCCGACGTCACACGCGACAAGCACCCAGCCGTCCGGCGGCCAGCCCGGGCTCGGCAGCGGCCTCAGCACGACCAGCGCCATCGCCACGACGCAGCACGCCGTCCGACCGCGCCTGGCCAGGACCCAGCCCGACCACCAGCCGGCCAGCACGCACAGCAGCACGAGGACGAGCAGTGCGAGCGGTCGGGCGGCCCACTCGACCGACGCCGTCGGCAGCCGGGCGAGGTGCACGCCCACCAGCACGATCCAGGCACCGCTGAGACCGCCGAGCAGACCGAGCAGTGCGCCGACCGGCGGCACCAGGAGGTACACCAGCCCGCCCAGCAGCCCGAGCACCGTCGCCGGAGCCACGGCCGGCGCAGCCGCCATGTTGGCGACCACCGCGACCAGGCTCACCTCGCCCGACAAACCGGCGACCACGGGCGTGCAGGCCAGCTGCGCCGCCAGGGGTACGGCGACCGCCTCGGCCGCCCAGCGCGGGAGCCATCGCCCGAGCCGGTCACGGAACGCGGGCGCGAGGAACAGGATCCCGGCCGTCGCCAGCACGGACAGGGCGAAGCCCGGCGACACCACCAGCCACGGGTCGACGAGTAGCAGCACGACCGTCGCCACGCCCAGAGCCCGCGCGCCGCGAGCGCGCCCCTGGCGACCGAGCGACAGCAGCGCCACCGAGCCCATCGAGGCCGCACGGACCACACTCGGCTCGGGCCGGGCCAGCACCACGAACCCGACCACGCCCAGCACGCCGACTGCGGTGAGGCCGCGAGCACGTACCCCGAGTCCACGCGCCACCAGGAGCAGGAACCCGACGACCAGCGTGAGGTTCGTGCCCGACACCGCGGTCAGGTGGGTCAGCCCGCAGGTGCGGAACGCCTCGACCACCTCCGGCGACATGCGTCGGTCATCACCGACGACGAGCGCCGGCACGAGCGCACGCGCGTCCGGGCTGCCTCGAACGGCCTCACGGATGCCGCGGCGCACCGCCTCGGCCCCAGCCAGCGCTCCCAGCGGCGACTCGATCACCGTCGGCGAGGACGGGCCGGTGAGCACCGCGCCGACGTCCGGCCGGTCGGGCGGCGCGAGACGGGCGGTGCCGCGCACCAGCGCTCCCAGCTTCACGCGGGCCCAGGGTTCGTCGCCGACCAGCACCACCGGAGTGCGTACCGAGAACCGGTGACCGCGCCCCGAGACCTCTCGCACCGTCAGCCGGACGATCACGAAGTCGCCGTAGCGCCCCGGCCGGGTGACCGGGTCGGAGGTGACGCGCGCCGTGAACGTCGCCACCGCGCGCTGGTCCGCCAGCCGGGCGACCGGACCGGTGCTGTGCGCCTCGGCCCGGACCGCGACGCTTCCCGCGACCGCTGTCGCCACGAGGAGACCGCCGACCGCCACCCCGACCGACCGCCCTCGGCGGCGCAGCGTCGACACCAGAACCAGGCCGACAGCGACGAGCGCAGCCGCCACCCAGCCCGGCGTCAGCAGCGCGACCAACCCGCCGGCCCACGCTGCGACGCCGAGCACCACCATGCGCAGGTCGCCCCGGTCACCGGCGGCCGCCGCGGTGGCAGCCCCGGCGGCCTCGCTCACAGCGTCACGAACGGCGCGATCTCGGCGAGCGTGGCGTCACCGATCCCCGACACCTCGAGCAGCTCCTCGACCGCACTGAAGGCGCCGTGGTCGGCCCGCCACTGCAGGATCGCGGCGGCCGTCACCGGCCCGACCCCGGGGAGCGTCTCGAGCTCCGCGCTGTCGGCGGTGTTGAGGTTGACGAGCGGGCCGGCCGGGGCCGCGCCCGACGGCGCAGCGGCCGCCGACGCCGCGACACCCGGGACCGCGCGGACACCGACGAGCACCTGCTCGCCGTCGACGAGTGGCCGGGCGAGGTTCAGGTTGGTGAGGTCGACACCGCGGCGAGCACCGCCCGCCGCCTCGAGCGCGTCCACCACCCGCGACCCGGCGGGAAGACGGACGATCCCCGGTCGGCGTACCTTGCCGGCCACGTCGACCACCAGATCACCACCCGGCGCCTCCCCTGATGCCGCGGCGGATGCCTCGGAGGTCTCCGTCGGCGGCGACGGTCCGGGCGGCGCCGGGACCAGCGGCGTCGGCGCGGAGGGGACGGGTGCCGCCGCGCCGGTGGGGACGAGCTCTCCCGGGTCCGCGGCGCGCACGGTCCACCAGGCGAGGAAGCCGAGCGCGGCGGCGACGAGCACGGCCACGACGGTGAGCTGGGAGGGTCCCACCCGCGTGCGGCCCTGGAACGCGGGTGGGAGCCGGTCCTCGATCCATCCGCCGACCCGCTCGGCTCGCCGCGCGTGCCGGCCGTGGCCCGGCGCCACCAAAGGCGGCTCCGGCTCCGGTGCCGACCGCGGCTGCGCCGGGGAGGGTGGCGGTGGCTCGCCGGACCCGGCACCGACGTCGTGCGACGGGGGTTCGACCGAGTCGGGCCGGATCGCGGCGAGCTCCGCGCTCAGCAGCTCCAGCCGTCGCCGAGCAACCTCGGCGGCCTGGGAGTGGGAGGACCTGCGTGAGCGCATGCCAGCAAACTAGGTGCGCCGGCCGACGCGGGTCGGGTGGTCAGGACGCGGCTGTGGACGAGCGCCACGGCGGCTGCTTTGTGGACGAGATCCGGCGTGTCAGCGCGGCGCGACGACGACCGCGACCATGCCCGGACCGACGTGCGCGCCGATGACCGCACCGACCTCGCCGACGGCCACGTCGCGGCCGCCCAGGTTGTCCGCGAGCCGGGTGCGCAGCCGCTCGGCAAGGGCTTCGGCCCGCTCGGCCCCGGCCAGGTGCGCGACGGCGGCGTCGACCTGACGGTTGTCGGCGGCAGCGGCGGCGAGCTCCTCGAGGCGGCCGATGGCTCGCCCGGAGGTGCGTACCTTCTCCAGCATCGCGATCCGGCCCTCGCGGATGGTGAGCAGCGGCTTGACGGCGAGGGCGGAGCCGAGCATGGCGGCGGCCGCGCCGATGCGGCCGCCACGGCGGAGGTACTCGAGCGTGTCGACGTAGAACAGCGACGTCGTCGCCTCGGCCCGTGCCATCGCCGCGCCCTTGGCCTCCTCCACCGAGCGGCCGGCGTCGAGCACGTCGGCGGCGGTGAGGACGGCGTACCCGGTCGCGAACCCGAGCTGCAGCGTGTCGACCGTGAGCACCGGCAGGGGTGCCTCCTTGGCCGCGAGCTGCGCCGACTCGTAGGTGCCGCTGACCTGGCTCGACAGGTGCACCGACAGCACGGCCTCGGCACCGGCCGCGTGCGCGCGCTCATAGGCGTCGAGGAACACCGACGGCGCGGGGCGCGACGTGCTGACCGGCGTCCACTCGCGCAGCGCCTGCGCGATGGTCTCGGGGGTGGCCTCGGGGTCGACGCCCTCGTCGTACGACTTCGCGCCGACCACGACCTGGAGGGGTACGACGGTGATGTCGCGCTCCTTCACGACCTCCGGCGGGAGCATGGCCGTGCTGTCGGTGACGAGCGCGACCCGGCGAGACATGCGGCGAAGGCTACCTGGGCACAATCCCCTCATGCGCATCGTCATCGCCGGAGGACACGGCCAGATCGCCCTGCATCTCGAACGCCGTCTCGCCGAGCGCGGGCACGAGGCCGTCGGGATCGTCCGCAATCCCGACCACGTCGGGGACCTGGAGACCATCGGCGCCCGCGCCGTGGTGCTCGACCTCGAGCAGTCCACGGTCGACGACGTCGCCCAGGTGGTGCACGGGGCCGACGCCGTCGTGTTCGCGGCCGGCGCCGGCCCCAACAGCGGCGCCGCGCGCAAGGAGACCGTCGACAAGGGCGCCGCGATCCTGCTCGCTGACGCGGCCGAGCAGGCGGGCGTGCGGCGCTACCTGATGGTCTCCGCGATGGGCACCGAGAACGCCGACCCCGACAGCGACGACATCATGCAGGTGTACCTGCGCGCCAAGCAGGCCGCCGACGACGACCTCCGCTCCCGCGACCTCGACTGGACCGTGGTCAAGCCGGGCCGGCTCACGAACGACCCCGGCACCGGCCGGGTGCGCGTCGGAGCGCCGGGCACGATCGAGTACGGCGAGATCCCGCGCGACGACGTGGCCGCCGTGCTGATGGCGCTGCTCGAGTCGTCCGCCGGGCGTCGTACGACGTTCGACCTGGTCGGCGGGGACACGCCCATCGAGGACGCCGTCGCCTCGCTCTGACCGGCACTTCCCACGCGTTAGGGACGCTTTGCGCGCGGCATTTTCCCTGTTGAGCGTCGATAACC
>NZ_CAMPGZ010000196.1 GCF_946885725.1 uncultured Nocardioides sp. | reverse complement strand
GGTGCGCCGGCTCGGCCCACACGGCGTTGAAGCCGTCCATGCCGACCTGGTCGAGCACGCCGCGGGTGAAGGCGGCGCCGTCGCGGTACTGCGCCATCTTCGCGTCGAGACCGAGCAGCTTGCGCAGCACGCGGTCGAGGTAGCTGGTGCCCTTGCGCCGCTCGGTGAACCGGCGACGGATGTCCTTGACCGTCGGGATCACTTCGGGGCCGACGCCGTCCATCACCACGTCGGCGTGGCCCTCGAGCAGCGACATCACCGCGGTGATCCGGTCCAGCACCTCGCGCTGCCGGGCCGAGGAGAAGAGGTCGAGGAGGCTGACGTCGTCGTCACCGCGCAGGATGTCGCCGACGCGCTTGACACCCTCCCCCACCATCGAGGCCAGCTTCGCGGGGTCGACCTCGATCTCGCTGACCAGCGCCTCGATCTCGCTGCGGATGTGGTCGCGCATCCAAGGCACCGCGGTGAACTGCACCCGGTGGGTCTCCTCGTGCAGGCAGACCCAGAGCCTGAAGTCGTGCGGGTCGACGCCCATCTCGCGCTCGGCGTGCACGATGTTGGGCGCGACCAGGAGCAGCCGCCCGGCCGGACCGGTCTCGCCGGCGCTGTCCAGGCCGTAGAACGGGTCGAACTGCCCCAGCACCTTGCTCGACATGAAGCCGAGCAGCGCGCCGACCTCCAGCCCGGTCACCCGGGACCCGACGGCCTCGGCCATCGGTGACGGGGCGCCCTTGCGGCTCTGCAGCTTGTCGACGAGCGGCGCGATCACCTCGGCGAACCCGTCGGCGTTGGCGCGGATCCAGCCCGCGCGATCGACGATGAGCACCGGAGCGGTGCGGCTGCCGGCGGCCAGGTCGGTGAAGTCCCGCACCAGCGGCGTGGACCGCTCGGCGCCCTCGCGCAGCTCGGCGACGACGTCCTCGGCCTCCTCGCGGGTGATGGCCGGTCCCGCCCCGGACATCTTCGAGGCGGCCGCCACGGCCAGGTCCCAGTCGATCATCGTCGAGCGTCCCACCATGACGACAACCTACGGGGTGGACCTAGCCCGCGACGCCGCATTCGCAGGCTGCGAGCGACGCGGCGAGCTCGTCGATCCGGGCGCGGGCCTCGAGCGTGTTCGGGACCTTGACCTTGTCGGCGATCGCGACGAAGCCCAGCACGACCCCGTCCGTGGTGGTGACCGTGCCCGCGAGCCCGTGCACCCCGGTCAGCGTGCCGGTCTTCGCGCGGACGTCCCCCAGCCCCGCCGGGTCGCCGGAGTCGAACCGGAAGGTCAGCGAGCCGCTGAACCCGGCGACCGGCATCCCGGTGAGCACCGGCCGCAGCGCCGCGTGCTCGTCGCTCGCGGCCACCTGGATCACCGACAGCAGCGTCTCGGGCCGCAGCCGGTTGCCGCGGGCGAGGCCGGACCCGTCGAGGATGCGGTCCCGCGACGTGTCGATCCCGAGCTCCTCCAGTACGGCGTGGACGGCCTCGGCACCGCCGTCGAACGATGCGGGACGGTCGGTCGCGATCGCGGCGTGCCGGAACAGGACCTCGGCGGCCTCGTTGTCGCTGGCCTCCAGCGTGTGCTGGACCACCTGTGCCAGCGGCGCGCCGTCCACAGCGGCGAGCTCCTCCGCCTCCTCGGCGGCCATCTCCTCGCGCGGAGCGCCTCGCACCGTGATGCCGCGCCGGTCGAGTGCGTCCGCGAACGCCGCTGCGGCCGCAAGCGCCGGGTCCGCGCTGCGGAACGAGCTGCCCTCGGCCCGGCCGCCGTCCACCCAGAGCGCCGAGATCGGGCTGACCACGTTGTCGGGGACGTACGTCGCCCGCCAGTCCGGGCTGACCGACGGCTCCTCGAACAGCGACGCGTCGTACCCGAGCCGGACCACGGTGCGCCCCCGGTCGCGCAGCGCCTTCGCCGTCGCCCGCGCCAGGGTCTGCAGGTCGGCGCGGGCGGGGTATGCCTCGTCGGCGGAGACCGGGCGCCGCGCGAGCAGCGGGTCTCCGCCACCGACCAGGACGATCCGCCGCGGCTCGCTCCCCTGCACGACGGTGGTGCGGAACCGGTGGTCGGGTCCGAGCGTGTGCAGGGCGGCCGTCGAGGTCAGCACCTTCATCGTGGAGGCGGGGGTCACCCGCGCCTCGCCGTGGCGGTAGACGACCTCGCCGGTGGACATCTCGCTCACCGCGACGCCGACGCGCGGCCCGATCCGCTTGTCACGCAGGGCCTTGTTCACGACGCGTCGTACGGCGTCGGGGTCGGCCGCCGCGTCCTCCGTGGCCGCCGCGACCAGTTCGGGCTCCTCCGCCTCGGGAAGGGTCAGGCCGGGCGGTGGTGGGACGGCAGCGGGCTGCTCGACGGGCGACGGGTAGTCGAAGCCGAACCAGCGTGGCCCGAGGTCGAAGCCCCAGCCGGCAACGGCGAGCAGGTACACCAGGACCACGAGGGCCGTCGTGCGCCGGCGCAGACGCGTTCCCGCCGGCCGCTCTCGCGGCTCGGCGTGGCTTGCGTCACCTTCGGCCACCGCGCGACCCTCCCGACTCGTCTGATCCTCCCGCGGTGCGCGACACTAGCCAAACGGTTCATCGCGGCTGAAAGCAGAGGCACATCGTGGAGTTCGACGTCCTGGTAGAGATCCCCAAGGGTCAGCGCAACAAGTACGAGGTGGACCACGAGAGCGGCCGCATCCGTCTCGACCGCACGCTGTTCACGTCGACGCAGTACCCCGCCGACTACGGCTACATCGAGAACACTCTCGGCCTGGACGGCGACCCGCTCGACGCGATGGTGATCCTCCAGGAGCCGACGTTCCCCGGCTGCCTGATCAAGTGCCGCGCGATCGGCATGTTCCGGATGACCGACGAGGCCGGCGGCGACGACAAGGTGCTCTGCGTGCCCGCGACCGACCCGCGCCTGGAGCACCTGCGCGACATCAGCCACGTGTCGAAGTTCGACCGTCTGGAGATCCAGCACTTCTTCGAGGTCTACAAGGACCTCGAGCCCGGCAAGTCCGTCGAGGGCGCCGAGTGGGTCGGCCGCACCGAGGCCGAGGCCGAGGTCGTGGCCTCCTTCGAGCGGTTCAAGGAGAACGGCTCGGCCCACTGAGCCCGGGCGGCCCACGCCGCGGATGGGCCGCCCTCCCCACGTGATGTGGACGCTCCCCACGCGGCATACCGCTTGTTGAGCGTCTATAACCCCGCGTTACAGCTGGACTGCAAAGAAAAGTTTGCAAACGAGTCTTTGCGGTTCTACGATCCCGGCGTGGACCTCACGACGATCACGCCGGATGTCACGGCGCTGCGGGCCCTCGGGCACCCGGTGCGGCTGCGGATCCTCGGGCTGCTGCGGGCCGACGGGCCGGCGACGGCGACGGCATTGGCGCAGCGGCTCGGGCTCAACAGCGGCGCGACGTCGTACCACCTGCGTCAGCTCGCCGCGCACGGGTTCGTCGTCGACGACCCGGAGCGCGGCACCGGCCGGGACCGGTGGTGGAAGGCCGCCCACCGGTCGACGCTGACCGATCCGAGCGTCACGGAGACGCCGGAGGGGCGCGAGGTCGTCGATGCCTACGCGCAGGCGATCGCCGTCGTGCACACCGAGATGGTGCAGCGCGCGATGGAGGAGGCGCCGACGCTGCCCGAGGCGTGGCGGCGGCCGTCGTCCATGAGCGACTGGCACCTGCGGCTCACACCCGAGCGCGCCGACGAGCTGATGTCGGCGCTCTACACGGTCATCGGCTCCTGGGACGAGGCGGACGAGGACGTGGAGGGTACGGCGGAGTTCGTCGTCCAGCTGCACGCCTTCCCGCGACCCGGCACGCTCCCGCCGGCGGCCCCGGACATCGTCGACACCCCGGCGGACCCGGCGTGAGCGTCACGCGCACCCGGGTCCCGCTCTACGGCTGGCTCACCGCCGAGGCGATCTCGCTCACCGGCACCCGGGTGTCGATGATCGCGATCCCGTGGTTCGTGCTGACCACCACGGACAGCCCGACACTCACCGGCATCGTGGCGTTCGCCGAGATGGCGCCGCTGGTGGTGCTCAAGGCGCTGGCCGGCCCCGTGATCGACCGCGTCGGCGCGCGCACCGTAGCGGTGACCGCCGACGTCGGGTCGTTCTTGGTCGTCGGGCTGGTCCCGCTGCTGCACGTGCTCGGCCTGCTCGGCTTCCCCGTCCTGGTGGCCCTGGTCGCGCTCGCCGGCGCACTCCGCGGCCCGGGCGACGGGGCCAAGCACGCCATGGTCCCCTCGCTCGTGCGGTACGGCGGTGTCCCGATGGAGCGGGCCACCGGGCTCGCCTCGGCCGTCGAGCGCACCGCCTCGATGGTCGGCGCGGGCGTCGCCGGTGCCCTCGTCGCGATCGTCGGCCCGACCACGGCGCTCGCAGTCGACGCGGCGTCGTTCCTCGCCTCCGGCCTGGTCCTGCTCGCCACCACGCGCGCGCTCACCGGCCACCGGACGGCCGACCACCACGAGGCCGAGGAGGAGGACGCGCCGTACCTCCGAAGGCTCCGCGAGGGCTGGGACTTCCTGCGCAAGGACCGGATCCTGCTCGGCATCTGCGTGATGGTCGCGCTGACCAACCTCATCGACCAGGCGTTCTCGGTCGTGCTCGTGCCCGTGTGGGCGAAGGAGTCCGGCGGCGGGGCGGCCGCGATCGGCCTGCTGTTCGCGGTCTTCAGCGGCGCGTCGATCGGCGGCGCCGTGCTGGCCTCGGCCTTCGCGGACCGGCTGCCACGCTACGCGACGTACCTCGTCGCCTTCCTCGTCTGCGGTGCCCCGCGGTTCTGGGTGCTCGCGTTCGACAGCCCGCTGTGGGCGGTGCTGGCGGTCGCCGTCGCCGGCGGCTTCGCGTCCGGCTTCATCAACCCGGTCCTCGGCGCAGTGGTCTTCGAGCGCATCCCCGACCACCTCGTCGGTCGCGTCAGCGCGCTCAACACCGCGCTGTGCTGGTCGCTGATCCCGCTCGGCGGCGTCGTCGGAGGTGTGCTCGTCGGCGGCGCCGGCCTGACCGTCGCGATGCTCGCGAGCGGCGCGGCCTACTTCGCGATCACGATGCTCCCGGCCCTCCGACCGCACTGGCGCGAGATGGACAAGCGCCCTGAGCGCGTTCTCGCTGCTTAGGACCCAGGGAACGAGAGGATCTCGGCGCGCAGCATCTCCGGAGGTACGGCGAACGCGTCCACGAGGTCGCCGGCGAGCGGCCGGATGCGGCGGCAGAGCTGGTTGACCCGCCGGGTGACCGCCTTGGACCGGGCGCTGGAGAGCCGTCCGTGCTCGAGGAACCAGGCCCGGTCGCTCTCGATGCAGGACAGCGCGAACAGGTCGGAGAGGTGGTTCAGCGCGTCCTTGTTCGGGCCGTCCTCGAGACCGGCGAGCTTGTCCAGGAACGCCTCCAGCACGATCCGCTCCACGTGCGCCCAGGCCGCACCGACGACGTGGTCCTGGCACATGCTGAACACCTCGGCCGGGTCACCTCCGGCGTCGATCCCGCGCTTGAGCCTGCGGGCGACGCCGGAGAGCATGTGCTCCTCGCGCGCGGTGAGCATCTGCAGCTGCCAGGCGCCGTCCTGCAGACCGGTCTCGGGGTCGTCGACGGAGTCCCGGTTGCCGGGGACCACGCCGCGCAGCCGGTCCAGCAGCGTCCGCGCGTTGGTGCGCTCGAGGACGGTGTCGACGGCCAGCGATCCGACGAACCGGACCATGCCGATCTGGTCCATGTCCTCGAACGAGTCCTTGTAGTCGGTCAGCAGGCCCTTCGCGACCAGCTGCAGCAGGATCGTGTTGTCGCCCTCGAACGTGGAGAACACGTCGGTGTCCGCGCGCAGCGCGTCGAACCGGTTCACCGACAGGTAGCCCGCCCCGCCGCACGCCTCCCGGCACTCCTGGATCGTCCGTGACGCGTGCCAGGTGCCCAACGCTTTCGTCCCCGCGGCCCGCGCCTCCAAATTTCTTCGGACGTGCTCGTCGTCCGCCGCCACAGTGTCATCGGTGTCCCCCGAAGCGACGTTGAACACCGCGTGCAGGTCGGAGGCGACCCGCTCCTGCGCGAAGTGCAGCGCGTAGGTGCGCGCGAGCAGCGGGAGCAGCCGGCGCTGGTGCTGGCCGTAGTCGAGCAGCAGCTCCTCGCGGTCCGAGCCGGGCGACCCGAACTGTCGGCGCATCAGTGCGTACTTCACCGCGATCGTGATCGCGACCTTGCTCGCGTTGATGGCCGCGCCGCCCACGCACACGCGGCCCTGCACGAGCGTGCCGAGCATCGTGAAGAAGCGCCGGTCGGGGTTCTCGATCGGCGAGGTGTAGACGCCGTCGGGAGTGATGTCGGCGTACCGGTTGAGCAGGTTGGTGCGCGGCACCCGCACGTCGTCGAACCAGATCCGCCCGTTGTCGACGCCGTTCAGTCCGATCTTGCGGCCGCAGTCCTCGATGCGGATCCCGGGCAGCACGGTGCCGTCCCGGTCCCGCAGCGGCACGACGACGGCGTGCACGCCGTGGAACTCGCCGCCGACGACGAGCTGGGCGAACACCACGGCCACGTGGGCGTGCTGCGCGGCGTTGCCGATGTAGTCCTTGCGTGCCCTGTCGTCGGGCGTGCGGATCACGAGCTCGTCGGCGGCCGGGTCGTACGTCGCGGTGGTGCCGAGCGCCTGCACGTTCGAGCCGTGACCGGTCTCGGTCATCGCGAAGCAGCCGAGCACCTCGCCGGTGATCAGCTGCCGGAGGTAGGCGTCGTGGTGGGGCTTCGTGCCGAGCTGCAGGATCGCCCCGCCGAACAGTCCGAACTGCACGCCGACCTTGGTCACCACCGACAGGTCGCCGAGGGCGAGCGTCTCGAACGCCGCGACCGAGGCACCGATGTCCTCGCCGCCGCCGTACTCGCGCGGGAACCCGAACCCGGTCTGCCCGGTGCGCCCCATCATCAGCACGACGTCGAGCACCCGCTCGCGGAACTCGTCGCGCGGCAACGTCTCCGCCTCCTCGAGGATCGAGGCGTGCTCGGCGAGGCTGTCGCGAACGAGCTTGCGCACGTCGGCGTACTTCCCGTCCAGCAGCGCGGTCATCGCCGCAACGTCGATCGCCGGTGGCTCGGTCCGCACGGTCGGCTGGGTCATGGCCTGAGTGTGCCCGCTCGGCCGCGGATCACGCCGCGGTGCAGGTCACAGGCGCACGAAGTGCGTGGGCGGGATCCAGTAGTACATCGACTCCACCGCCACCGGCCGGCCGGTCCGCGGCGCGTGCACGATCATCCCGTCGCCGAGGTACAGCGCCACGTGATGGATCCCGGACGGCGACGAGCCGCTGCTCCAGAACACCAGGTCGCCGGGTCGCAGGTCGGCGGCCGAGATCGGCGTGCCGGCGTAGTACTGCGCCACCGAGTAGTGCGGCAGGGAGACGCCTCCGGCCTCCCACGCGCGCATGGTGAGGCCGGAGCAGTCCCACGAGGTCGGCCCGGACGCGCCCCAGCGGTAGGGCTCGCCCACCTGCGCCCGGGCGTAGTCGAGAGCCGCCTGGACGCCGCCCGGCGCCGCCGGGGGGGTGGGCGGAGCGGGCGGGATCGGCGGAGTCGGCGGGCTCGGCGGCGTGGAGGGAG
>NZ_CAMPGZ010000195.1 GCF_946885725.1 uncultured Nocardioides sp. | reverse complement strand
ATCATCTACATCGACGAGATCGACAAGGTGGCCCGCAAGGCGGAGAACCCCTCGATCACCCGCGACGTCTCCGGCGAGGGCGTCCAGCAGGCGCTGCTCAAGATCCTCGAGGGCACGACCGCCTCCGTCCCGCCGCAGGGCGGCCGCAAGCACCCCCACCAGGAGTTCATCCAGATCGACACCACCAACATCCTGTTCATCGTGGGTGGTGCCTTCTCCGGGCTCGAGCACATCGTCGAGCAGCGGATCGGCAAGAAGACCCTCGGCTTCGGCGCCGAGGCGCCGTCCAAGATCGAGCGCGACATGGACAAGGTCTTCTCCGAGGTCATGCCGGAGGACCTGCTGAAGTTCGGCCTGATCCCCGAGTTCATCGGCCGCCTCCCGGTCATCGCCACGGTCGACAAGCTGAACCGCGAGGCGCTCGTCCAGATCCTCACCGAGCCGCGCAACGCGCTGGTGAAGCAGTACCAGAAGCTCTTCGAGCTCGACGGCGTCGAGCTGGAGTTCACCGACGACGCCATCGAGGCAGTCGCCGACCTGGCCATGATGCGCGGCACCGGCGCCCGCGGCCTCCGCGCGATCATCGAGGAGGTGCTCCTCAACGTGATGTACGACGTGCCGTCCCGCGAGGACGTCGCCAAGGTCGTCGTCACCGGCGAGGTCGTCTCCGACAACGTCAACCCGACGCTGGTCCCGCGCGAGGCCGAGACCAAGAAGAAGAAGTCGGCCTGACTCGCAGCTGAGCGCCGAACCGCCCCGGGCCCGAGGCCCGGGGCGGTTCGTCTTTCTGGTGCGACGGGTGTTGTGCGTCAGTCCGCCAGCACTTGCAGCTCCGCGGCGTGCACCTCGGTGTTGCGCGGCGGCAGCACCGCGCCGGCCGCGCTCGGCCCGCCGGTGCGGCAGTCCTCGACGTTGCCGGGGTCGGCGTCCTGCTCACCCTGGTACGACGGCTGGCCCGTGCACTGGTTGGCCCGGACCTTCAGCATCACGTGCGTCGCGGTCGTCGGCTTGACCGACCACGACCGCAGGATCAGCTCCGGCGCCCGCGGCCGCGGGTTCACGGCCGGGAACGCGTCGTCCTGGCTGCGCAGGACCGTCCGCCAGCCCGCCGGGTTGCTGCCGTCGCAGTCGGGGTTGTCCGCGCCGCCGGCCGTGCAGGCGAGCACGTCGAAGCTGCGCAGCGCGGTGAACCGGTTGAACCCGAGCAGGTGCGCGCTGACCTGCACCCGCTTGAACTTCTGCCGGCCCCCGGCCAGGTCGACCACGACCCGGCGACCCTCCACCGCGGCGTCCGTGGAGTCCCAGGTGGTGTTCTCGGTGTCGTCGATGAGGTTGACCTGGTTGGTGCCGTCGCCGGTCGCCACGGCGCCCTGGCTGCTGGACGCGTAGTTGGTCGACATGCGCACCTTGACCCGTTTCGTCTGTCCGGCCTTGAGGTTCTTCAGCGTGAGCCGCTGGTGGCCGTATCCCGGGGCGTTGACGACGATGTCGTAGCCGGGCTGGTTGGTCGGGGCCGGCTTCGCCCCGTCCGGTGCGAAGTGGGCGACGTCGTCGAGGTCACCGGTCTGCGGGTCCGTGTCGGCGATCGGCGTCACACGAGCCTCGTAGTGCCCGACGTACACCTTCGCCGGGACGGTCTGCCCGGTCTCGGCGGACACCACGTCGAAGTCCACCGCGGCCCTGCCGTGCAGGGGCGAGGTGAAGTCGGCGCGCGGGTCCTCGTCGTCGGGGCCGGTGGTGGCCGCCCGGTCCCCGAACCCGCGGCGGGCGAAGCCGAGCCAGAGCAGGTCCTGGTTGTCCCCGCCGAACCGCATCCGGTCCGCGGCGAGCATCGCGTCGCGGGCGTCGAGGAACGTCGGCGCGGTCGGCATCAGCAGCATCGCGTCGTAGTAGAGCTGGAACCAGCGCCGGTTGCCCGGGCACGCGGTCACGTCCCGCTCGCCGTTGGCGCAGGCGACCTGCGTCGCCCGGCTGCCGGCGCCGTACCGCTGGACGAACGCCGTGCGGATCGAGAACTGCGTCGCGCTCCAGATCTCGCCGTCGGCGTGCACCTGCGGGCCGGTCAGGTCGTAGCCCACGTCGCTGTAGTTGAGCGGGTTGACGAACGGGTCCTTGCCCGGGGCCGGGAAGCGCCCGGCCGCCGGCCAGCTCATGTTGTAGTTGCGGATGGCCTGGTCGCCGTCGCCGGTGGCGTAGACACCGACGGCGTACGGGCTCTCGCCGCCGACCGGCACGAAGCCGTGCTCGTTGAGGTACTCCATGCCGTTGAGGTCGCCGAACGACTCGCCCATCGCGCCGGCGTTGAAACCGCTGCGCCGGGCGCCCTTGCCGATCATCCGGTTCTCGATCATGTGGCCGTACTCGTGCCCGATGATCCCCATGTCGAAGTCGCCGTCGACGCAGGGCGAGTAGAACGCCCCGGCGAGCGGCTGCCAGAGGTACATGTTCGACCACGACGCCGTGCCGTCGGGGCGGGTGAACATGTTGGCGTTGTCGCGTCCGCCGGCCTTCGCCCCGGACTGCACGTTGCCGAGGATCCGGTCGTTGCCGGCCGTCGCGCCGGGGTAGCCGTTGTTGTCGTCCTGGGCGTTCCACCGCGCGGGCGTGAAGCCCAGGTGGTAGGAGAAGTCGTGCATGCGGTTGTGCGCGGTGAAGAGGTTCACCGCGGCGGCATCGACGTCGTTGCCGCCGGGCACCAGGTTGGCCGGGTTGCAGCGCTCCTCGAACCAGGCGTTGGTCCACGGGAAGTCGTACTCACGGTCCTGGCTGACCGGCGGCGGCTGGGTGCCGTTGCCGGGGAAGTTGGCGTCCAGCCAGTTCTCCTGCGCCCGGGCGTTGTTGCCCGACGTGGTGAGGCTCGGCTCGTCCGTGGCGCCCTCGACGTCCCACGGCTGCGGCGAGGCGGAGTTCTCGAGCGTCATGTCGCAGCCCGGGGCGGCCGCGGTCCAGCACCACAGCGCCCGGGTGTCGGTGCTGGGGTAGCCGTAAGGGTACGACGTGCGGTTCGTGCGCGGCGGGGTCGCCGGGAAGACCCGCCAGTGCGGGTCGTCCGTGGCGTGGTCGACGACGCTCTCGCGGAAGAGCACGTCGCCGCCGGCGGCGTCGACGACCTGCCAGTAGCCCTCGCCGTCGTCGGGCAGGACGGTCGTCTCGAACGCCCGGACGGTGCCGCCGGGGGTCGGGAACGCAGCCGCGCGGACCGTCTGGGCCCGGTCGAGACCCTCGACGTCGAGCCGGGTCCAGCCGAGCGACGTGGTGCGCCGGCGCTCGGTCACGTCCTGCGCGTCGACGTCGACCCCGAGCTCGTTGGCCGAGGCCACCCAAGCCTCGACCGGGGAGAGCGGTTCGGCGACCCTCCGGGCGCTGGTGTCGCCGGTGAGCTGCGACGCGGCGTAGGCGACCTTCCAGCCCTTCTCGGCGCTGCCGGTCACGCCGAGGACGAGGTCGCCGCCGGCGGTGGTGGGCAGGCCGTCGACCTGCTGCTGGTAGCCGACCGCGAACGCGCCCGGCGCGAGCCGGTGCGTGCCGGTCGGCTCGAGGCCGTCCAGCGATCCGAGCCGGAACAGCTCGCGGTTGTCGAGCAGGAACTTCTCCGCCGCGGCGGCGGCGTCGGGGGCGTCGATGCCCTCGGCGAGGTAGCCGTCGCGGTTGATCAGCGACTGCGGCGTCCCGAACCGGTTGAACCGGGCGGTGGCGCCGAGCGCGCGGGCCGCCTCGCGCTGGGCGGCCGTCGGGGCGACGGAGTCGCCGCGACGTACGTCGATCGCCGACGGCCCCTCCGGAGCGAGCGGGTCGGCGATGACGCCGGCGGCGGGGGAGGCCCCGAGCATCGAGACCCCGAGCGCGGCGGCCGTGGCCCCCGCGAGGAGGTGGGTGAGGACCGATGTGCTGCGTGATCGGGGCGTGGTGGCCCCAGGTTTCCCGAGACTGCGCATGGTGTGAGCTCCTTGTGAGAGTGCTGTGCGCTGAGTCACACAACCTAGGGCTTACGAGACCGGCGAGACCAGGATCGATGAATCCGCAACGGCCGCCGGGACACGCTCGGGACGTTGCGGGGCGCGGGCTAGAGTCACCGCGTGACGGAGACCAGCCTCAGCCCCCTCGACCTGCCCGAGACCGACTGGGAGGCCTGGGTGGCCGACCGGACCGAGAGCCAGCTGGCCCGTGCCACCGAGCTGGTCGAGGCGGCCAAGCAGGGACCCCGGGACGCGTCCGCGCTGTCCACCTGGAACGACATCAACATCGCGCTCGGCAACGCCTTCGCCGTGGCCTCGCTGATGTCGAACGTCCACCCCGACGAGGCGGTCCGCAACCGCGCCGAGGCTGCCGAGCAGGCCGCCTCCCGGCTGCTGACCGAGATCGGCCTCGACCGCGACCTGTTCGAGGTGCTCGACGCCGTCGACCCGTCCGAGCTCGACGACGCGGGGCGACGGGTCCTGTCGCTGACCCTGCGCGACTTCCGCCGCGCCGGTGTCGACCAGGACGACGACGTACGGGATCGGCTGCGGAAGCTCAACGAGCGCGAGACCGAGGTCGGCCAGACCTTCGCCAAGAACATCCGCGACAGCGTCCGCACGATCCGGATCGAGCCGGAGCGGCTCGATGGGCTGCCGGCCGACTACATCGAGGCGCACCCGCCGGGTGAGGACGGGCTGGTCACGATCACGACCGAGTATCCCGACTACGTCCCGTTCATGACGTTCGCGAAGGACCGCGAGGCGCGGGCCGCGCTGCTGCACGAGTTCCGCAACCGCGCGTGGCCGGAGAACGACGCCGTGCTCGCCGAGCTGCTGAAGCTGCGCGACGAGCACGCGAAGCTGCTGGGCTACGCCGACTGGCCGTCGTACGACGCCGAGGTCAAGATGATCGGCAAGGGCGACGCGATCCCGGAGTTCATCGACCGGATCTCCGACGCCGCGGAGGAGCCGGGCAAGCGCGACATCGCGGTGCTGCTCGCGCGGCTGCAGCAGGACCACCCCGAGGTCGAGACGATCGACGGCCGCGACGGGTCGTTCTACGCGGAGGTCATCCGCCGCGAGAACTTCGACGTCGACGCGCAGCAGGTCCGCACCTACTTCGACTTCCAGAAGGTGCGCGCCGGCCTCCTCGACGTCACCGGCCGGCTGTTCGGCATCGAGTACGTGCCCGTGGACGTCCCCGTGTGGCACGAGGACGTGGCGTCGTACGACGTGATGCGCGACGGCGAACGCCTCGGTCGCATCCACCTCGACCTGCACCCGCGCGCCGGCAAGTACGGCCACGCCGCGCAGTTCGACCTCGTGCCCGGCATCCGCGGGCGGCAGCTGCCGCAGGGCGTGCTGGTCTGCAACTTCTCCAAGCAGCTGATGGAGCACGACCACGTGGTCACGCTCTTCCACGAGTTCGGCCACTTGGTGCACCACGTCCTCGCCGGCCGGCACGACTGGGCGCGGTTCAGCGGCGTCGCGACCGAGTGGGACTTCGTCGAGGCGCCGAGCCAGATGCTCGAGGAGTGGGCCTGGGACCACGACGTGCTCTCGACGTTCGCGACCGACGCCTCCGGTGAGGCGATCCCGGGCGAGCTGGTCACGAAGATGCGCGCCGCCAACGAGTTCGGCAAGGGCTACTACGCCCGGACCCAGATGTTCTACGCCGCGACGTCGTACTACCTGCACAAGGAGGTCCCCGCCGACCTCACCGCCCGGATGGTCGAGCTGCAGGCGAAGTACGACCTGTTCGGCTACGTCCCCGACACCCACTTCCACACGTCGTTCGGCCACCTGCACGGCTACGGCTCGGGCTACTACACGTACATGTGGAGCCTGGTCATCGCCAAGGACCTGTTCTCCGCCTTCGACCCCGACAACCTGTTCGACACCGAGGTCGCCCACCGCTACCGCGACTGCATCCTCGCCGCCGGCGGCAGCAAAGACGCCGCCGACCTGGTGGCCGACTTCCTCGGCCGCCCGTACAACTTCGACGCGTTCGAGGCCTGGCTGCGCCGGCCCCCGATGTGACAACGATTCGTCTGCGAATTACGGGGTGAATCACGCAGGGGGATCGCAGACGAATGTGCTGGGAACGCCCACGCGCATCAAGTCGAACACGATCGCCTGCGGATCGAGCCGGACCTCGACGCTCGAGCAGCGCAGCACGATCCGGCCGTCGACGACGATCGAGCGCTCGCGCCGCATGTCGCGGACCCAGTGCTCGGTGCGCATGTGGAACGACCCGTCGATCTCGAGCACGACGATGCGGCCGTCCGGCAGGTGCCACTCGCAGTCGAGGTAGCGGCGGCGGCCGGTCGCGTCGCGCCGGACCACCTGACGGTCAGGCGGCGGCAGGCCGGCGTCCCGGCAGATCCGCCCGACGTCGATCTCGGCGAACGACTCCGCGCCGCCGGCGATGTCGCCGAGGGCGAGCACGAAGTGCTTCTTGTGTCGCAGCTTCCGGATCTGAAGGACGGCCCGGCCGAGCGCGTCCGGCGTGGTCAGCTCCTGCTGGACCGCCGCGGCCAGCAGCCCGATCGCCCGTCGTACCGAGCGGTCACGCTCGGCCGCGAGCAGCGCGGCGTGCTCGATCCGCAGGCGGGGCAGCGGCGAGTCCCGGTCGACCCAGTAGACGTAGGGCCGGCGCGTCTGGTGGAAGAAGTAGCCGGGCAGCGGCGCGACCAGGTCGCCCTTGGGCGTGAGTACGTCGATGACGGCTGGTGTCGTCCACCGCAGCCCGGCGTGCAGGCAGGCCGTGACGTGCGACAGGACGGCGCCCTGCCCGCCGTGGAGCACGCCGAGCCAGAGCCGCTGCTCGTGAGAGAGCGGACCCGACTGGAGCGCGACGACGGCCGGCGCGAGCTGCTGCCACCGCCCGATGTCGATCTCGTGCCGGACCTGCTCGAACGACCAGCCCCGGTCGTACAGCTGCCTCCTGTGGGCGATCCCGGCCTGTCGGGCCAGCAGGGGAGCGACGGCGTCGAGACGGTGGCTGCGGCGATAGGCGATCATCCCGGCATCGTCGTACCGCAGGACGAATCGCGTCGTCCGTCGTCCACAGGTGCGGCGCCGGACAACGATTCGTCTGCGACTCGCCTGCGTAGATCACCCCGTAAACCGCAGACGAATCGTTGTTCTACTCCGGGGCGATCTCGGCGGAGACGGTGATCTCGGGGTCGTCGGTCGGGGTGAAGGTGAGGTCCCCGACGACGTTGCCGCTGGCGCGGAGGTCGTCGGCGGCCTTCTCGGCGGCGGCGAGCTGGTCGGCGGGGCCGGTGACCGTGACCGAGGAGAGCGGGGTGCGCATCTTGACCTTGGCCTGCGACTTGGCGCCGCGGACGCCGGTGAGGACCGCCGCCACGGCGTCGAGCATGGCGGGGTCGGCGGAGGCCGCGGAGCCGAGCTCGGTCGCGGTGGGCCACGGGGCCCGGTGGATCGAGCCCTCCTGCCACCAGGACCAGACCTCCTCGGTCACGTAGGGCAGGAACGGCGCGAGCAGGCGGAGCTGGGCGTGCAGCGCGATCGCGAGGGCGGCCTTGGCCGAGGCGGCGGCGTCGTCGCCTCGGGAGCCGTAGGCGCGCTCCTTGACCAGCTCGAGGTAGTCGTCGCAGAACTCCCAGAAGAACTTCTCGGTGACCTCGAGCGCGGTGGTGTAGTCGTAGG
>NZ_CAMPGZ010000194.1 GCF_946885725.1 uncultured Nocardioides sp. | reverse complement strand
GCCCGCGGCGTACATCCGCTCCTCCACGTCGATGGTGAGCGGGAAGAAGTCGAAGTGGTCCTTCGGCTGCTTGCCGGCGGTCGTCGCCGACAGCAGCATCGTCTCGTCGTCGATGTAGGCCGTCACGGAGCCGGCGGCCTGGCGGGCCAGGAGGCCCGTCTCGAACTTGACCTTGCGGCTGCCGAACTTTCCGTTGTCGATGACGGTCTCGACGGCGTGGATCTCGGGTCCCTCTGTCATGGGGTGTCCCTTCTTTCTCGCGGAGCGATCACGCGAGGGGCGCCTCAAGCTGGGTGCCGGTCTTCGATCGAGGCCCGCAGAGCGCGTTCCGGAGGTCGAGGTCGTCGACCAGGTCCGGGTGGTCGAGGTTGTCGAGACCACAACGGTTCTGAGAGCCACTACCGAGGACCGGGGCTCAGCGCCCGTGGTCGCTCCTGTGGGTGGTGTGTGTTCAGTTGTCAGGTATGGCGGATGCCGGGGACGACCCTAGCCATCCGGTGCCGGAAGCGGCAGGAGCGGCACCCCTGTGGCAGGGATGCCGCTCCACACGCTCAACGGCGCAGACCGAGGCGCTCGACGATCGAGCGGTAGCGGTTGATGTCTTCCTTCTGCATGTAGTTCAGAAGGCGACGCCGCTGACCGACCAGCAGGAGCAGGCCACGACGGCTGTGGTGGTCGTGCTTGTGCTCCTTGAGGTGCTCGGTGAGGTGAGCGATCCGGTGGCTGAGCAGCGCGACCTGGACCTCCGGCGAGCCGGTGTCGCCGTCCTTGGTTGCGTACTCGGCGATGATCTTCTTCTTGGTCTCCGCGTCGGTACCAGTAGCCACGCGCAGCTCCCTTCGGTCTCTCGTTGCGCGGCGCGCCGGGGCCTGTTCACCCGGGCACTCTCTGTCCGCGGCCGTTCTGACGGCAGGAAGTCACCTCGGAGACTCCGAGGCAACCGCACAAGGCTATCCCAGGCGGGGGCGGTTCTCTAAATCGAGGAGACGGCGGTCACGGTACGTCGGCCCAGGTCAGCCCCTGGTCACCCAGCTCCTGGTCAGCGCTGGGCCTGCCCGTCGAGCACCTCGCGCACCGCGGCCCGGGCGGAGGCGGGGTCGCGCGCGGCCAGCGCCGCCTCGGCCGCGGCCTCGCAGGTGTCCATCGACACCTGGCCGAGCTGCGCGCCGACGGGCTTGACCGCGGCGGCCGCCATCGACAGCGAGGTGATGCCCATGCCCACCAGGGCGGTCGCGAGCAGCGGGTCGGCGGCGGCCTCGCCGCAGACGCCGACCGGCTTGTCCGCCTGCTTGCCCGCCTCGGCCGTGATCGCGACGAGCGCGAGGACCGCGGGCTGCCACGGGTCGGTGAGGTGCGCGAGCGGGGAGGCCATCCGGTCGGCGGCCATCGTGTACTGCGTCAGGTCGTTGGTGCCGATCGAGAGGAAGTCGACCTCCTCGAGGAACCGGTGCGCGAGCAGTGCGGTGCTCGGCACCTCGACCATCACGCCGGCCTTGAGACCGCGGTCGCGGACCAGCCGGGCGAAGTCGCGCGCCTCGTCGACGGTCGCCACCATCGGCGCCATCACCCACGGCTGGGTGCCGGTCGTGTCGGCCGCGAGCCTGATCGCGTCGAGCTGCCGCTCGAGCAGGCCGGGGTTGTCGAACGAGAGCCGCAGGCCCCGCACGCCGAGCGCCGGGTTCTCCTCGCCCTCGAGGGTCGCGAACGCGACGGGCTTGTCGGAGCCGGCGTCGAGCGTGCGGACCACGACGTACCGCTCGGGGCCGAACGCGTCGAGCACGGCGCCGTAGAGCTGCGCCTGCTCCTCGACGGACGGCTCGTCCTTGCGGTTGAGGAAGCACAGCTCGGTGCGGAACAGGCCGCTGCCCTCGACCGGCGCCTGCGCTGCCTGAGCGGCGGACGCCCCGTCGGCGACGTTGGCCAGCACCTTGACCGGGGTGCCGTCGGCCGTGCGCGCCGGTCCGGTCCAGGCGTCGATCGCGGCCCGGGTCTCGCGGTCCTGGACGACACGGCGCTCGGCCTCGTCGGGGTCGGGACCGATCTCCACGTCGCCGGTGGCGCCGTCGACGAGCACGCGGGCGCCGTCGTGCAGCGTCATCGCGCCGTGCACGGCCACCACGCAGGGGATGCCGAGCTGCCGGGCGATGATCGCGGTGTGGCTGGTCGGCCCCCCGCGCTCGGTGACGAGCGCGAGCACCCGCTCGGCGTCGAGCAGGGCGGTGTCGGCCGGCGCGAGGTCCTCGGCGACGAGCACGCTCGGGACGGTGGGCGTGGGTACGCCGGGCTCGGGGGCGCCGACGATCTCGGCGGTGAGCCGCTTCTCCAGGTCGCGCAGGTCGGTGACGCGCTCGGCCATCAGCCCGCCCATCGACGAGAACACGTCGGCGAACTGGTCGACGCTGGCGTGCAGCGCGGCGAGCAGCTTGTCGCCGCCCTCGACGCGACCGGCGACCGTGGTGCGCAGGCCCTTGTCGCGGGCCAGCCCGGCGGTCGCGGTGAGCACCTCGGCGGCGGAGCCCTGCGCGGCGGCGGCCCGGTCCGCGAGCCGACCGGCGACCTTCTCCACGGCGGCGTCGAAGATCTCCATGGCCTCCTCGGCCGAGGGCGTCGTCTCCTCGAACGCGGCGACCCGGTCGGCCGGGATGTCGGTGCGCGCGAGCAGGACGGGACCGTAGGCGACGCCGGGGACGACCGGCGTACCCGAGAGCGGGGCGGTGGGCTGCGTCATGCCGAGAAGTAAACCGCTGCGCTGCTTGACAGTCAACACATTCGGGCGTAAAACAACAGACACGCAGATCCACCCGTCGCCCCACCAGCCCGAGGAGGGCCGTTGTACGCCGAGGAACGCCAGCAGGCGATCGCCGACCTGCTCACCCAGCGCGGTCGGCTGTCGGTGACCGAGCTGGCACAGCGGTTCACGGTCACCACGGAGACCGTGCGACGGGACCTCTCGACGCTCGAGCGTGCCGGCATCGTACGGCGGGTGCACGGCGGCGCCATCCCGGCCGCGTCGCTGTCCGTCCTCGAGGTCGCGGTCAACGAGCGCGACCTGGCACAGAGCGAGCAGAAGGACCGGGTGGCCGAGGCCGCGGTCGCCTACCTGCCCACCAACGGCGGCAGCGTGCTGCTCGACGCGGGCACCACGACCGCGCGGCTGGCCGGCCTGCTGCCCCTCGACGTCGCGTTCACGGTCTTCACCAACGCCGTCCCGATCGCCGGCCGGCTGGCCGGTCGCGGCAACGTCGACCTGCACGTGCTGCCCGGCCGGGTGCGGCGGACGACGCAGGCCGCGGTCGGCGAGGAGACCGTCGCCGCGATCTCGCGGCTGCGCACCGACGTCGCCTTCGTCGGCACCAACGGGCTGAGCGTCGCGCACGGCCTCAGCACCCCGGACGCGAGCGAGGCGGCCGCGAAGAACGCGATGATCCGCAGCGCCCAGCGCGTCGTGGTCCTCGCCGACTCGTCCAAGATCGGCCACGAGAGCACCGTCCGCTTCGGCGACCTCGACCAGGTCGACGTGCTCATCACCGACGACGGACTCCGTGACGACGACCGGGCCACGCTCGAGGCCCACGACATCGAGGTGGTGGTCGCATGACGACCGGCATGATCGTGACCCTCACGCCCAACCCCAGCGTCGACCGCACCATCGAGCTGACGTCGGCGCTCGAGCGCGGCGCCGTGCTGCGCGCCGCCCGGGTCACCTCGCAGTCGGCCGGCAAGGGCGTGAACATCTCCCGGGCCGCGGTCGCCGCGGGCGTGCCCACGATCGCGGTGCTGCCGGCGGCGTCGGACGACCCCTACGTCCTCGAGCTGCTCCGCGACGGCATCGACTGCCGGCCCGAGCCGCCGGCCGGCGACGTCCGGATGAACGTCACGATCACCGAGCCCGACGGCACCACCACCAAGATCAACTCCCCCGGCGCCACCGCCGGCCCGGCCACGCTCGACCGGCTTCGCCGGGCGCTGGTGCAGCGGGCGGCGCAGGCCCGCTGGGTCGTGCTCGCGGGCTCGCTGCCGCCGGGCGCCCCGGCGGAGTGGTACGCCGAGGTGGTCCGCGACCTGCGCGGCCTCGACGTCCAGGTCGCGGTCGACACCTCCGGGGCGCCGCTCGAGGCCGTGTTCGCCCACCTCGACACCGCCGCGCCCGACCTGCTGAAGCCGAACGGCGAGGAGCTCGCCTCGATCGCGGGCGGCGACCCCGACGCCATCGAGGCCGACCCGGAGCTCGCCGCGAGCTCAGCAGCCGTGCTCGTCGACCGCGGCGTCGCGGCGGTCCTCGCGACCCTGGGCGCCTCCGGCGCCGTACTCGTCACGTCCGAAGGGGCCTGGCACGCCACCCCGCCGCCGACCACCGTGGTCAGCACGGTGGGGGCGGGTGACTCCAGCCTCTTCGGGTACCTGCTCGGTTCGCTCCGCGACGCCGAGCCCGCCGAACGTCTGCGTCTCGCTGTCGCCTACGGCAGCGCCGCAGCGGGCCTTCCGGGGACCACCATCCCGACCCCGGACACGGTCCACCCCCAGCTCGTCGACGTGGCCGAGCTGTCCGTCCCTCAACCACATCGAGGACTCTGATGCCCGACCCCACCCCGATGCTCACCGAGGAGCTCGTCCGCCTGGACGTGTCCCTGGGCGCCGACAAGACCGAGACCATCCGTGGCCTCGCCCGTCTCGCGGCCGACGCCGGCCGGACCGGCAACCCCGACGGCCTCGCCGAGGACGCGCTCGCCCGCGAGGCGACGTCCGCGACCGGCCTGCCCGGCGGGATCGCGATCCCGCACTGCCGCACCGAGCACGTCGACGTACCCACGCTGGTGTTCGCCCGCCTCTCCCCCGGCACCGACTTCGGCGCCAAGGACGGCCCCGCGGACCTGGCCTTCCTGATCGCAGCGCCGGCCGGCGGCGACGCCACCCACCTCGAGGTGCTGACCCAGCTCGCCCGCGCGCTGGTGCGGCCCGACTTCACCGACGGGCTGCGGCAGGCCGAGACGCCCGCCGAGGTCGTCGACCTGGTGAACTCCGTGGTGAAGCTGCCGCAGCCGGCGGCCGCCCCCGCCTCGGCTCCCGCTCCGGCCGCGGCGGCCGGGGGCGCGAAGGAGGCCGAGGCCGAACCCACGCCGGCACCCGCCGAGCGGCGCAGCATCGTCGCCGTCACCGCGTGCCCGACCGGCATCGCGCACACCTACATGGCCGCCGAGGCCCTCGAGGCCGCGGCCGCCCGCGCCGGCGTCGACATCCACGTCGAGACGCAGGGCTCGGCCGGGTCCACTCCCCTGCCCCGCGAGACCATCGCCGCGGCCTCGGCCGCGATCTTCGCCGCCGACGTCGGCGTCCGCGACCGAAGCCGGTTCGCCGGCAAGCCGGTCGTCGCGTCGGGCGTCAAGCGGGCGATCGACGACAGCGACGCGATGATCGCCGAGGCGCTGCGGTTCGCCGACGACCCCAACGCCCCGCGCGTGGAGGGTACGGCGGCGGCCGAGTCGGGCTCGTCCGGCGGCGAGGAGTCCTGGGGCCTGCGGATCCGCCGAGTGCTGATGACCGGCGTGTCCTACATGATCCCGTTCGTCGCCGCCGGCGGCCTGCTGATCGCGCTGTCGTTCCTGCTCGGCGGCTACACGATCGTCGGGCCGGGCCAGGACATCGCGACGCAGAACTCGCTGCTCAACCTCCCGGACCTCAACGAGGCCGGGCTGGACGACGCGCTGTTCGACAGCCCGTTCTTCGCCTACATCGGCGCGGTGCTCTTCACGCTCGGCAGTGCGGCGTTCGGCTTCCTGGTGCCGGCGCTGGCCGGCTACATCGCCTACGCCATCGCCGACCGGCCCGGCATCGCCCCCGGCTTCGTGATGGGCGCGATCGCGGGCACGATCAACTCGGGCTTCCTCGGCGGCATCGTCGGCGGCGTGCTCGCCGGTCTGGTCGCGCACTGGATCGCGTCGTGGAAGGTGCCGGTCTGGATGCGCGGCCTCATGCCGGTCGTGGTGATCCCGCTGCTGGCCACCCTGATCTCCGGCGCGGTCATGCTGATGGTCCTGGCCAAGCCGCTCAGCGCGCTGATGAACGCGCTCAGCGACGCCCTCAACAGCCTCTCCGGCGGCTCGGCGATCATCCTCGGCGTGGTGCTCGGCCTGATGATGGCCTTCGACATGGGCGGCCCGCTGAACAAGACCGCCTACACGTTCGCGACCGGCGGGCTCACCGCGGCCGCGGTCGCGTCCGGCGACGCCCCGGAGCTGAAGATCATGGCCGCGGTCATGCTGGCCGGCATGGTCCCGCCGCTGGCACTGGCTCTGGCCACCGTCGTACGGCCGAAGCTGTTCACCCGCGCCGAGCAGGAGAACGGCAAGGCGGCCTGGCTGCTCGGGGCGTCGTTCATCACCGAGGGCGCGATCCCGTTCGCGGCCGCCGACCCGGCCCGGGTGATCCCCTCGATCATGGCCGGCTCGGCCGTGACCGGCGCGCTCGCGATGGCCACCGGCGTGACGCTGTCGGCCCCGCACGGCGGCATCTTCGTGTTCTTCGCCGTCGGCCAGGTCTTCTGGTTCTTCCTGTCGCTGGCCATCGGCGTGATCGTCGCCGCGGCCCTGGTCATCATCCTCAAGCAGCTGTCCCACACCGACGCCGAGCAGATCACCGCGGCGGCCTGACCCGCACCACCTCACCCACCCGCAAGGAGATGTGAATGCCCACCAAGACCGCAACCGTCGGATCCGCCGTCGGCCTGCACGCCCGCCCGGCCGCCCTCATCGCGGAGAAGGCCGGCTCGCTCGGCAGCACCGTCACCCTGGCGACGCCCGGCGGCACCCCCGTCGACGCGAGCTCGGCGCTGATGATCATGACCCTCGGCGCCAAGAAGGGCGACCAGGTCGAGGTCAGCGGAGACGACCAGGCCGACGTGGACGCCATCGCCGCGATGGTGGAGGAGGACCTGGACGCCTGAGGGTGGGGGCTGTCGGAGAAACACCTTCTGCTGGTACTCCGTCGCTTCCGGGGCGATGCATCGCCCCGGAAGCGACGGAAAAGGCCCGGAAGCTCCGGCGACAACTCCGCTTTACATGAACCGGCCCGGGGCGGGCTCAGCGCCCGGGACCGGGCTCCGGCTGGGGCTCGGCGCGCAGCGCGAGGTAGACCGCGCGCATGCCCACCGCCCGCTCGAGCTCGGCCAGCACGCTGCCGAAGAACTGCGCGCGGTAGGTGTCGTCGGTGACCGTCGAGACGGTCAGGTAGAGGCACGAGAACGCCGCCAGGAACACCGAGACCTGCACCAGCTCGGTGGTGATGTTCTGCAGCCACGGCAGCGGCATCACCCGGACGGTCTCGCCGGTCCAGTTCTCGACGATGCCGGGGTTCATCACCATGGACCCGAAGACCATGAAGAACACGAAGACGGTGCCGGCCAGCAGCAGCACCTGCGCGGCCTGGATGATCAGCAGCACCGCGACCAGGTTCCACCGCTCGAAGCCGGTCACCTCGACGTGGGCACGTACGTCGGCACCCTCGGCGAGCAGGCGCTCGCAGTCCGCCTCGAGCGGGGTGCCGCGGCAGGCCCGGCGCAGCAGCGCGTCGTCGACGTCGTCGTCGACCTGGTCGACCTCCTCGGGCAGCCGCACGAGCAGGAAGCCGACGGCGAGAAGCACGAACAGCAGCGCCACCAGCCAGAGCACACCGCCGTCGAGGTCGGCGGAGACCTCCCACACCTCGGCGTTGATGAACAGGAACGTCACGAAGAGCAGCAGCAGCGGCAGGGCGCGGCTCATCATCGGCAGCAGCGTGCGCAGGCTGCCGAACGTCCGGTCCAGCGCCCAGCGCACGATCGGCCGC
>NZ_CAMPGZ010000193.1 GCF_946885725.1 uncultured Nocardioides sp. | reverse complement strand
TCTTGTCCGGGCCTCTTGTCCGGACCTGGCGTCGGGGCGGGACTGCGTCCCCCTCGCCGGGGTACGTCGAAGGCGTCCCGTGCAAGGAGGTCGCCATGAAGAGACACGTCAGGCGGTGGGGGGCCGTCTACCTGCTGCTGGTGCTGTTCCTGGGGTCCTGGCTCGGCCAGTTCCTCACCCAGCTCAGCACGTTCCGCAGCGAGCAGCAGATGCACGGCGAGCCGGTGGTGATGTCCGACTTCGCCATGCAGTTCCTGGCCAGCACGTTCGAGAACTGGCAGAGCGAGTGGTTCCAGCTGATCTTCCAGGCGATCCTGCTGCTCGGCGCCAAGCACTGGCTGTTCCAGGCCGACGCCGAGGACCTCGAGCGCGTCGAGAAGAAGCTCGACGCGGTCGCCGAGCGCCTCGGCCTCGACCCCGACGAGGCCCAGGAGCCGGAGCCCGAGCAGGAGCAGAAGGTCTGACCGGCTTCGGCCCGGATGCGCGCGACCCGGCGCCGGCTCGTGGAGCTGGTCCGGTCGGCCGCCGACCCGGGTTCACCCGGCTGACCAGGCGTGGGCCGGCGGCGGACGGGTACTCCCCGGTCGTGGACAAGCGACAAGAGTCGGAGAAGGTCGGCCTGGTGGCCCTGCGCATCCCGCTGCTGATCATGGCGGCGCTGGTGGTGCTGGTGCTGATCGGCCTCGCCGTCATCTGACCGCCCGGGTCGTCGAGTCCCGGGCGGTCGAGCGCCGGGTTGTCGAGCCTGTCGAGACCACCGACACGGGTGGTCGAGCCTGTCGAGACCACGGCGGCCGCCCGCCCCGTTGGTGCCGCCTCAGGCGATGTCGGCCGCGGACGTCTCCTCGGGAGGTGTCTCGCCCACCAGCCGGTCGCGGAGGGCGACCAGGTGGTCGACCTCGGTGAGGAACCGGGCGGTGCTGTCGCCGACCTCGTGGTCGTCGAAGTAGTAGTGCCGCATCGCGACGCGCGCCAGGTGGTGCTCGTCGTGCTCGAACCGTGCCGACAGCAGCGCGGTCAGCGCCGCGACCCCGTTCGGCCCGGCGACGCGCTCGATCACGTCGGCGCAGCGGCTCACCGGCACCTCCTGCCGCAGCCTTTCGCCGTCCTGGTGCCGGTCGGTGAGGAACAGCGGCTTGTGGGTGCACAGGTACAGCCAGTCCAGACCCACGGACGAGACGTCGGTGACCATCGCGTCGCATGACGGCATCAGCGCGAGGATGTCACCCTCGACGAATGCCGTGTGCCCGGCCGCGGGGTCGCGCCGGCACGCCTCGTCGAGCAGCGCGAGCACGTCCTGGTGGGCCTCGCGGACCGACGCCGTGCGGCTGAACGCGACCTGGGGGTGCGGCTTGTAGACCAGACGGGCGCGGGGGACGCCGAGGATCGCGCGCACGACGTCGCGGCCGATCGTGTCGAGGGACGTGTAGTTGTTGTACTCGGCGTCGCCCTCCCAGGTGGGCGCGTAGAGGATCGTGCGCCGGTCGGGCGCCGCGGGCAGGGGCGAGGTGCGGGGTACGTCGAGCTGCGGCCGCCCGATCCGCACCAGCTTGCGCGTGTCGAACTCGAGCAGCGTCGCCTCGTGCCGCTGCACCGCCGCCTCGCCGGCCACGAACACCCGGTCGTAGGCCTTGGCGTTGTTGCTGGCCATGCTGTGCTTGTCGCTCTCGCCGTGGTTGACGTGCACGTGCAGCGCCCGGGTGTGCAGCAGCGACTGGAAGTTCAGCATCGAGTTGTTGCAGTAGAGCACGACCTTCGGGTCGAAGGCGGCGTACAGCTCGGTCAGTGCCGGGAAGGACGGCGCCACGACGACGGGCAGCGACGTGTGCCGGTCGAGCTGGGCGGAGGCGTCGAGGTCGCGGGCGACCACGGCCACCGGATGGTGGGCGTGCAGCACCTCCAGCACGGGCAGCCACGGCACGAGCTGGTAGATCCGAGACACGTCGTCGGCGAAGTAGGCGACGACCTCGATCTCCTGCACGCGCGCATCGTAAGCCCGCGAACGCCCTTCCGGAGCAAGGTTTCCGAGGGCCGGCGGCGGTGACTTCGCGGCCGGCCCCGGGGTCGGCCCTGTGGTTCGCTCAGGGGTCCGCCGCGGGGTCCCTTTCGGGTCAGCTCAGGCAGAGGCAGAAGGGGTGCCCCGCCGGGTCGAGGAAGACCCGGAACGTCTCGCCGGGCTGGTGCTCGTGACGGGTCGCGCCGAGCGCCACGACCGCCTGCTCGCCCTCGTCGAGGTCGGGCACGACCACGTCGAGGTGCATCTGCTGCGGCACCTCCTGCCCCGGCCACGCGGGCGGGGTGTAGCCCTCGACCCGCTGGAAGCAGATGCAGCTCTGCTCGTCGCGGGCCTCCGCCCAGGACGCGTCGCCCTCGACCTTCCAGTCGAGGAGGGCGCCGTAGAACGTCGCCAGGGCGTGCGCGTCGGGACAGTCGATGACGAGACTCGGGAACTTCGCGATAGCCATGCCGGCGACGCTAGGACCGGGCGCCGACAGTTCTCGTACGGCGACGTGGTCTCGACAGGCTCGACCGCCCGAGGGTCGTCAGGCGTGCTCGTCCGCCGGCGGCGCGGGCGGCTGGACCGACCATGGCGGCGGCACGTCGGTGCCGGCGTCCTCGTCCCGCGCGGCGTCCTCCGCCGTCGCCTGCACGATCCCGGCGGCGTGGTGGACGGGGGCGTACACGGCGTACAGCCGCATCGGCTCGTCGCCGATGTTGGTGATGTTGTGCCAGGTGCCGGCGGGCACGAGCACCGCCCAGCCGTCCTCGACCTCGCGCTCGAAGTCCAGCTGGTCCTTCGCCGGGCCCATCTGCACCCGCCCGCGGCCCGCGTCGAGCCGGAGGAACTGGTCGGTCTCCGGGTGCACCTCCAGACCGATGTCGCCACCCACCGGGATGGACATGAGGGTCAGCTGGAGGTACCTCCCGGTCCAGGCGGCGGTCCGGTAGTTCTCGTTGCTCACCGTGGCGGTCTCGAGGTCGAAGCTCTGCGGCTCCGGGCCGATGTCCTTGATGGTCACGGTTCTCCTCCTGGTCCTGGCCTGGTCTGACCTCCACCTTGGCAGAGGTGAGGCGCGGTCGGTGGGTACATGTACCCGTGCGACGGGGTATATGTGAGGCTGCAACCGACGGGCCGACGAGGGCCCCGGGGAGGGTTGGACATGCAGGAAGAGTCGGTGCTCCGCCTCGCGCGCGAGCTCGCCGAGCGGCTCGGGCCGGGGGACCTGGACGCGACACTGGCCCAGGTCACGGAGGCCGCGGTGGCCGTGCTGCCCAACGTGCAGTACTGCAGCATCACCGTGCTGACCCCCGACGGCCTGCACACGGCCGCGCCGACCGACGAGCGGCTGCTGGCGCTGGACGAGCAGCAGTACCGGCTGCGCGAGGGGCCGTGCTTCGAGGCGGCGACCGAGGCCTCGCACATCATCTCCTCGGACCTGCGCGCCGACCCCCGGTTCCCGCAGTACGGCCCGCTGGCCGCCGAGCAGGGGATCCGCGCCCAGGCGGGCCTGCGGCTGTACGACGCGCCCAAGTCGAACGGCGCGCTGAACCTCTACTCCACCAAGGTCGGTGCGTTCGAAGACTCGTCCACGCTGAGGGCGCTGTTCGCCCACCAGGCCGGCCAGGCCATCGCCTACGCCAACGAGATCGCCACGTTGAGCGAGGCCGTGCGCACCCGCACCCTGATCGGCGAGGCCGTCGGCATCGTGATGGAGCGGTTCGGGCTCACCGACGAGCGCGCGTTCGCCTTCCTCAAGCGCCTGTCGTCCCACCGCAACGTCAAGCTCCGGGACATCGCCCAGGAGTTCGTGGACGAGGCGAACGCCCGCGGGGAGGCGCCGTGACAGCGGGGGAGCGGCGGTGACGGTCCCGCGGCTCGTCGGGCTGAGGGACGGCCCGGCGCGGCTCACCCTGGTCCGGCACGGTGAGAGCGTCGGCAACGTCGCGGACGCGGAGGCCCGATCGGCCGGCGCGCACCGTCTCGACCTGGACACCCGCGACGCGGACGTCGAGCTGTCCGAGCGGGGCGAGCGCCAGGCAGCGGCGCTCGGGCGCTGGTGGCGGGAGCAGGGCGTCCGGCCGTCGCTCGTGCTGAGCTCGCCGTACGAGCGTGCCCACGCGACGGCGCGGATCGCGGTCGGCGACAGGGGACTCGACAGGGGACTCGGCACAGGCCTCGAGGTGGTGCTCGACGAGCGGCTGCGCGAGCGCGACCTCGGGCTGTTCGACGGGATGACCGGCGCGGGCATCCGGGCCGGGCACTCGGAGGAGGCCGAGCGACGCTCGCGCGTCGGGAAGTTCTACTACCAGCCGCCGAGCGGCGAGAGCTGGGCCGACGTGGTGCTGCGGGTGCGGTCGCTGCTCGCCGACCTGAGGCACGGCTTCACCGACGCCGACGTGTGGGTGTTCACGCACCAAGCGGTGATCATGTCGTTCCGCTACGTGCTGGAGGGGCTGACCGAGCAGCGGCTGCTCGAGATCGACCGGCACGAGGACATCCCGAACGTGTCGCTGACGGTCTACCGGCACACGGGTGAGGGCCTGGAGCTGGACCGGTTCGCCGACACCGAGGTGGTCGACCGGTCCGAGACGGAGGCGACGGCCGAGGATTCGGCCCGCGAGTCGGCTCGGGAGTCGGCGAGCGGTGGCTGAGCCCACGCGCGTCACGCCGTCGGTGCTGCGGGGCTGGCCCCTGCCCGCGCCTGGCTCGGACAAGGACGCCCGTGGCGCCGTGGTCGTCGTGGGCGGCAGCCGCGAGACCCCGGGTGCCGTGCTGCTCGCCGGTGAGGCCGCGCTCCGGGCCGGCGCCGGCAAGCTCCAGATCGGCACGGGGCGCAGCGTCGCGGCGACCGTCGCCACGCTGGCGCCCGAGAGCCGCGTCGTCGGGCTGGCCGAGTCCGAGGGCGGTGAGATCACGACCGACGCCCGCGACGACGTGCTCGCCCTCGCCGACGGCGCGGGTGTGGTGCTCGCGGGCACCGGCCTGCTGCGGCCCGAGTCGTCGGCGGACCTGCTGGCGGCGTTCGTCCCGTCGCTCGACGGCCAGCTCGTCGTCGACGCGCTCGGTTCGGCGTACCTCACGGAGAACCCGGATGGCGTGCGCCACCTCGCCGGCCGCTGCGTGCTCACGCTGAACCAGCACGAGGTGGTCCGCACGCTCGGCGACGAGGACGTCGCGGCGGCCGAGGAGGCGGGAGAGCTCGACGACGTCGACGCGGCGACCCGGCTCGCCGACCGCACGCGGGCGGTGGTGCTCTGCGGCGGGCAGCGCAAGGTCGTGGCCACGCCCGACGGCAACGTGTACGTCGTCGAGGAGGGCGACGCCGGTCTCGGCGTGAGCGGCTCCGGCGACGTTCAAGCCGGGCTGGTCGCCGGCCTGGTGGCGCGCGGCGCGGAGCCGGCGCAGGCGGCGGTCTGGGGCGCGTTCCTGCACGGTGCCGCCGGGCAGCGGCTGGCCGAGTCGGTCGGGCGCGTGGGCTTCCTCGCCCGGGAGCTGCCGGCCGCCGTACCCGCGCTGATGGAGGGACTGGGCGGCGCCTGACGGCGGCACCGCACCCCCGGAACTGGGCTCTGCCCGCCGCCACGGGGGATGGAACGGCGAGCAGAGCGGACCGACTCTAAGCCCTGCGTCCCGGTAAGTCACCGGCCCGTTCGGGCTATGTCGCGACAAAGGCGGCTTATCTAGCGTTCCGCGCAGGCGCTGCCGCTAGAGGGGACGGCAGCGAGCACCACGGTTCGAGAAAAGCGGCCGAGGGGACGCGGGCCGTCTCCGTGCGGCCACGCGCGGCGGAGACGGTCCGTCTCGCCCGTTCGGGTGCTTGGCGCCGCTCGCGGAGCGGTCGACAATGGTGACGTGGTCCTCCTCGAGGCGGCCGTGGTCGTCGGCCTGTTCGCCCTGGTCGTCTTCGCGACGATCCAGGTGCTGACGCGGGCCTCGACCCCCCGCCGTACCGCCCTCCCGAAGGGCACCTGGCAGGTCGCCCACCTCGACGCGGCCGGCGAGACCAGGGTCGTGCTCCAGAAGGTCGGTGCCGACGGCGGTGTCGTCGACGAGCACGTGATCGCGCGGATCCCGGTCGACGATCCGGAGTACGACGCGAAGTTCCTCGAGGCGATGGCAGCCGCGCGCGAACGGCGGGCTCTGTTCGAGAGCGAAGAGGAGCCCTAGCCAGATCTGACCCGAGCGGGTGTTGCCTCTCTCGCGGGGCGGGCGCATGCTCGGATGAGGAGGTAGCCATGAAGTCCTCGACCCTTCCCGACGGCATTCCGGTCCTCTCCCGAGGCCGGCACCGCTCCCCACGTCGAGGCGCGTGCTTCATGGAGCTGGCATCGGTGCTCGCGGGGGAGAGGTGGAGCGACCACCCCTCCTGCACGCACCCCCTGCTGGCCGAAGTAGCGCGCCGGGTCAACGACCGGGTCAACGACGCCGAGCGCCAGGAGCTCCTGCTGCTCGTGCCGTCCGTGGTCGGTCGCCGCGGTGACGACCGGACGTGGCTCACCGTGGCGGTGGCCGCGGCCGCGTCGGTGGTGCTGGACGTGACCGAACCGACCCAGCGCGTGCTCGCCGGTGGTCTGCTGCAGGCCGAGAGCCTGTGCGGCGACGACCCCGAGCTCGCCGAGACGAAACGACAGGCGAGAGCCGCGCTCGAGCTGATCCCGGGTGCGGTGGCGTGGGTCGAGGCGCTCGGCGTGCGCTCGCCGATCACGCGGAAGACGTTCGCGAAGCACTCCGCGCCGACGATGGTGCGGCACGCGGTCGAGGGCGTCGTCGCGACCGGCAGCCCCGACGTCGACCGTCGGCTGCGCGCGCTGCTCGAGGCCGCGATCGCCGCGACCCCGACCCCGGCGCCGACCAGCCCGCGGACCGAGCTGCCCGCCGCCTGGCGGACCGCTCACTGACCCTGCGTCAGTCCGAGTCAGTCCGCGAGCAGGAAGCCGAGCCCGATCGCCGCAGGCACCTTCGCCCCGGCGACGTACACGTGCGACTTGCCCGCGAACACGAGCGCGCGTCCGTCGCGCACACCCGCCGCGGTCCGCTCGAACAGGTCGCGCGAGTAGAAGCCGTCCGCGTCCCCGCCGAGCACCAGCGTCGGCGCGGTGACGCGGTCGAGCCTGTCCTCGACGTCGAAGTCGTCCTCGGCCTCGATGACCCTGAGCATGTCGGGGGCCTCGGTCGGCGAGAACTGGCCGATGACCCAGCCGACGCGTCTGGTCAGGAAGCCGTGGGCCGGCTTCGTGCTCGCGCCGATCATCACCGCCATGGCGCCGCGCCGGTCGCCCTCCTCGGTCAGGCGGGCGACCCGCGCCATCAGGTCACGAGCCTCGGGTGAGAGCCGGCACGCCGACGCCGCCAGCACCAGCCGCCGCACCAGCTCCGGCCGGTCGACCGCGAGCTGAAGCGACACCGACCCGCCCGTCGACGTGCCGTGCAGCAGCACCGGCTCGCCGATGTCGTCCTCGATCGCCCGCGCGTAGTCGTCCGCGATCTGCGACATCGTCGTCCCCGGCTGGAGCCCCGGCCGGCGGTTGACCAGGTAGACCGTGAAGTGCTCCGCGAACGGCCGCGCCCACGCCAGCGAGCTGCGTCGCCACGTTCCGGTCGGGTTGGCGTGGGTCGCAGTCAGGCCGGCCGCGACGAGCAGCGGCGGCCCGCTGCCCAGGCGGAGGTACGGCACTCCGGTCGACAGCGTGCCTTCGGTCACCGGATCCATGACGGGAACGTACGGCGCCAGCGGCCCGCGGTCACCGGCCCGAACGGGTGGGTCGGCGTATCGCCGTCAGCCGGCCAGCTCGTCCACCAGCAGCGCGAAGTGCAGCGACGTGCGGACCTCGGCGTCGTCGAGGTCGACGCCCATGGCG
>NZ_CAMPGZ010000192.1 GCF_946885725.1 uncultured Nocardioides sp. | reverse complement strand
GCGTCGTCGGACACCTCGATGGCGCAGAACCCGCCGAGCTGCTCCGTGGTCTCGGCGTACGGGCCCTCGGTGATCACCGGCGTGCCGCTCGTCGCGTCCGCGCTGAAGATCCGGGCGCCGCTGTCCGGCTCCTCGAGGCCGCCGCCGAACAGCCAGACGCCCGCCTCCCGCATCTCGTTGACGACCGCCATGCTCGGCTCCACGCGGGTGCCGTACCACTCCGGCGGGTGGTCGCCGACCCACTGCTGGTTGAAGTAGATGAGGTACTGCGGCATGCCTTCTCCTCCTGCCGGTGCGAACCCGTTGGTCCGTCTCCACCTGGGTGACGGACGGCACGGGCCGGATTCGACACGATCCTGCAGGAAATCTCAGGCGACGTCAGTGCCCTGCGGCTCCAGGAAGCGCACGGGAGTCCCCCGGGACCGTGCGTGCTCGATCTCGAGACGGGTGCTCTCCCCGACGTAGCCGCCGACGTTGACGACGAGCACCTCGTCGGCCATCTCGACCTTCGCGAGATGCACCCGTCCGAGCCGGGCGCGTTCGTCCGCGTCGACCTCACGGGACGGGTCCACGGCCGCCGGCTTCAGCACCACGTGTCCGGCCAGCGTCAGCCCGGCGTCGAGACGCTCGAACTCCTCGCGGAACCGCATCGAGCCGCAGAGCGCGATGACGCTGCGGACAGCAAGAGCCTCACCCGGGTCCTCGACAGGCACCGGGTGAGGCTAGCGCTGGGGCAGAGGAGTCAGACCTCGACGTCCGGGAACGGAATGCCGGTCGCCGAGTGGCACCGGTAACCGTTCGGGTTCTTCGCGAGGTACTGCTGGTGGTAGTCCTCGGCGTAGTAGTACGTCGGCGCCGGCTTGACCTCCGTGGTGATCGGCCCGTACCCGCGCTGCGTGAGGACGGGCTCGTAGGCCGCACGGAGCTTCTCGGCGACCTCGGCTTGCTCGGGCGTGGTCGTGTAGATCGCCGAGCGGTACTGCGTGCCGATGTCGTTGCCCTGCCGCATGCCCTGTGTCGGGTCGTGGATCGTGAAGAACACCTTCACCAGGTCGGCGTACGACACCTGCTTCGGGTCGTAGACGACGCGCACGGCCTCGGTGTGCCCGGTCTGGCCGGAGCAGACCTGCTCGTACGACGGGTGCGGGGTGTGGCCGCCGGCGTACCCGACCGACGTCGACCAGACGCCCGGCACCTGCCAGAACGCCTCCTCGGCACCCCAGAAACAGCCCAGGCCGAAGACCGCGACCTCGTACCCCTCCGGGATCTCGCTCGCCGGCGTGACCAGCGGGGTCTTCAGCACGAGGTGCTCCTCGGCGAGCGTGAACCACTGCTCGGCGTGGCCCTTCAGTGCCTGCTCCTCGGTCGGCAGCGTGTTCTTGTGGCGGTTGAACAGCACGGGCGCTCCTTGTTGCTCGACGGCTGACCCGACGACTCGACTCGACGGCCCTGTCGGGGGTGGTTCGTCTCTCCTAACGCGGCGGATGGCTCGATCCTTCCCCGGTCTAGAGTCGGGCGCATGTCGGAGCAGACCAGCGGCCAGGCGGGCCAGGACCACCGCCACAAGTCCGGCTTCGAGACCCGTGCGATCCACGCGGGCTACGAGCCGGACCCGACCACCGGCGCGGTGATCCCGCCGATCTTCGCCACCTCGACCTACAAGCAGGACGGCGTCGGCGGCCTGCGGGGCGGCTACGAGTACTCCCGCTCCGCCAACCCCACCCGCACCGCCCTCGAGGGCAACATCGCGGCACTCGAGGAGGGGGAGCGCGGCTTCGCGTTCGCCAGCGGCCTGGCGGCCGAGCACACCCTGCTCAAGGCGGTCTGCAAGCCGGGCGACCACCTGGTGGTTCCCAACGACGCGTACGGCGGCACCTACCGCCTGTTCGCCAAGGTCGAGGACCCGTGGGGCCTCGCGCACACCTCCGCCCCCGTCTCCGACGTCGACGCGATCCGCGCGGCGATCCGCCCGGGCGAGACCAAGGTCGTGTGGCTCGAGACCCCGACCAACCCGCTGCTCAACATCGGCGACATCGAGGCGGTCGCGTCCGTCGCCCACGATGCCGGCGCGCTCCTGGTCGTCGACAACACCTTCTGCTCGCCGTACCTCCAGCAGCCGCTCACTCTCGGCGCCGACGCGGTCGTGCACTCGACCACGAAGTACGTCGGCGGCCACAGCGACGTCGTCGGCGGCGCCATCGTCGTGCGCGACCTCGACCTCGCCGACCAGATCGCCTTCCACCAGAACGCCATCGGCGCGGTGGCCGGCCCGTTCGACGCGTGGCTGACGCTGCGCGGCATCCGCACGCTCGCTCTGCGCATGGACCGGCACTGCGACAACGCGGAGAAGGTCGTCGGCTTCCTCACGCAGCACGCGGCGGTCTCCGAGGTGATCTACCCCGGCCTTCCGGAGCACCCGGGGCACGCGGTGGCGTCGCGCCAGATGAAGCGGTACGGCGGGATGGTGTCGTTCCGCGTCGCCGGCGGGCGCGAGCAGGCGCTCCAGGTGTGCGAGAAGGCGGAGGTGTTCACGCTCGGCGAGTCCCTCGGCGGCGTCGAGTCGCTGATCGAGCACCCCGGCCTGATGACCCACGCCTCCGTCGCCGGCACCGACCTCGAGGTGCCCGACGACCTGGTCCGGCTGTCCGTGGGCATCGAGACCGCCGACGACCTCCTCGCCGACCTGGAGCGCGCACTTGGCTGAGCCCCACCGGGTGGTCGAGCCTGTCGAGACCACCGTCGTCGCCTGTGTCGACTTCGGGTCCACGTTCACCAAGGCGGCCTTGGTCGAGGTCCCGTCCGGCCGCCTCGTCGCGGCGGCGGAGCACCGGACCACGATCGACACCGACGTGCTCGACGGCTGGGACGCCTGCCTCGCTGAGCTGACGGCCGCCGACCCGCGCGCCGCGGACGCCGAGGTGCTGGCCTGCTCGTCGGCCGGCGGCGGGCTGCGCATCGCGGTCGTCGGCAACGAGGAGCTGGTCACCGCCGAGGCGGGCCGCCGCGTCGCGCTGTCCAGCGGCGGCCGCGTCGTGCACGTCTCCCACGGCCGACTGACCCGCGCCGAGGTCACCGCGCTGCGGGCCGCGAAGCCCGACGTGCTGCTGCTCGTCGGCGGCACCGACGGCGGCAACCAGGAGGTGCTGCTCGAGAGCGCCACCACGCTCGCCAAGGCGCGCTGGCGCCGCCCGGTCGTCGTCGCCGGCAACGCCGACGCCCAGGACGACGTGGCGAAGCTGCTCGACGACGCGGGCACGCCGTACGTCCTGGCCGACAACGTGGTCCCGCGCATCGGCGTGCTCGCGCCCGAGTCGGCGCGCGCGGCGATCCGCGAGATGTTCCTGCGGCACGTGATCGGCGGCAAGCACCTGTCGAAGCGTGACGCGGGGGAGAGCTTCACCTCCATGGTCCGGGGCGCCACCCCGGACGTCGTGCTCACTGCGGTCGAGCTGCTCGCCGACGAGCTCGGTGGCGACGTGGTCGTCGTGGACGTCGGCGGGGCGACCACCGACGTGCACTCCGTCGTCGAGGTGGACCCGGAGGACGCGGGGCTGTCGCGGCAGGTCGTGGCCACGGTCCCGGTCAGCCGCACCGTCGAGGGCGACCTCGGCATGCGATGGAGCGCGGTGAGCACGGTGGAGGAGGGCGTCGCCGCCGGACTGCTCGACCCGCGCTTCGCCGAGGCCGCTGCCGTCCGGCAGGCCGACCCGTCGTACCTGCCTGCCGACGACGCCGGTGCCGAGGACGACCTGACGATCGCGGCCGCAGCCGTGACGCTGGCGCTGCGTCGGCACGCCGGCCGGTCCCAGGTGGTGTTCAGCCCGGAGGGCCGGATCGTGGAGCGCAGCGGCAAGGACCTGCGCGAGGTCGACCTGCTGGTCGGCTCGGGCGGGGTGCTCCGACACGGGGGTGACGACGCCGCCGGCGTCCTGAGCCGCCATCTCGACGCCGACCCGGGTGCCGGCTGGCAGCTGCCGGAGCGACCGCGCACGGCCGTCGACCGCGACTACGTGCTGGCTCCGGTCGGCCTGCTCGCCGCCGAGCATCCCGGGGCCGCGCGCAGCCTGGCGCGCCGTCTGCTCCGCCGGTAGGCGCCCTCGCATAGCCTGGCGTCATGCGGGAGGGCAACCGGATGACGGCAGGCCTGAGCCGGCTGCGCGCCGCGCAGCGGGCCAAGTCCGACGAGCGGTTCGCCGAGCGCGTCGCGCACCAGCTGCAGCAGCTCCGCGCCGAGCGAGCGCCGGAGGAGCCGCAGCCGATCGTGATCGACGCCGGCCCGAGCAACTTCAGCCGGGCGCAGGTGCCCTGGGCCGTCGACCTGGCCGCGGCGTGGGCGTGGCGCGCGCTCGTGATCGGCGCCGCCGGCTACATCGCCTACCGGGTGATGGCCTACTTCTCGGTGATCTTCCTGCCGCTGGCCATCTCGCTGCTGATCGCCGCCCTGGCCGGCCCCGTGGTGGCGTCCGCGAGCAAGGTCCACATCAACCGCAAGCTCGCCTCCGCCATCGTGGTCGTCGGCGGCCTGGGCACCGTCGTGCTGCTGCTGACTTTCGTCGGCACGCAGATCTCGGCCGGCTTCAGCGACCTGTCCGCCCAGGTGGTCTCGGGCCTGGAGGAGATCCGGCGCTGGCTGCGCACCGGACCGCTGCAGGCGTCGGACTCGCAGATCAACGACGTCCTCCGGGAGGCCCAGTCCGCGATCACCAGCTCCTCCCAGGAGCTGCTGACCCAGGCGACCGAGGTCGGTACGGCGATCGGCCACATCGTGGCCGGCTTCTTCATCGTGCTCTTCGCGAGCTACTTCTTCCTCGCCGACGGCGCGCGCATCTGGGCCTGGGTGGTCCGCCTGTTTCCCCGCGCCGCCCGGCTGCGCGCCGACGAGTCCGGCAAGGTGGCATGGCGGTCGCTGACCCAGTTCGTGCGGGCGACCGTGATCATCGCGCTGGCCGACGCGATCGGCATCATGATCGTGGCGTTCATCCTCAAGGTCCCGTTCGCGACGGCCATCGGCGTGCTGGTGTTCCTCGGCGCGTTCATCCCGATGGTCGGCGCGACCATCTCGGGCTCCGTGGCCGTGCTCGTCGCGCTGGTCGCGCACGGCCCGATCGTCGCCCTTCTGATGTTCGGCGGCGTGATCCTCGTGCAGCAGATCGAGGCGCACGTGCTGCAGCCGTTCCTCACCGGGCGGTTCGTGGCGCTCCACCCGCTCGGCGTGATCGTGGCGATCGGCATGGGTGTCCTGCTCGGCGGCGTGGCCGGCGCACTCCTCGCCGTACCGTTCGCCGCCGCGCTGAACGCCGTCGCCCAGTACCTCGCCAACTACACCGCGGTCGGAGACGCCCCGGAGGAGGCCGGGACGCCCGACTCCGCGTCACCGGACGCGGAACCCTCGGCCGGCGCCTGAGGCGTCTGCCGACCGGTCAGCGGGATCTCCTTCAGGAACAGCGCCACGACGACCGCCACGACGGTCAGCGGGACCGCGGCGAGGAACGTGTCGTGCAGCGACAGGCTGAAGGCCTCGGTGATCAGGCCGTGCAGCGGTTCGGGCAGCGACTTGATCGCCTCGACGTTGTTGGTCACCGCGTCGAGCTCGGCGCCGCCGCCACCCGCCCGGACGGCGGCCGGGTTGCCGGCCAGCACATCGGCGATGTGCGTGGCAAGCCGGCTCGACAGGATCGCGCCGAACAGCGCCGTACCGAACGAACCGCCCATCTGGCGGAAGAACGTCACCGAGCTGGTCGCGACGCCCATGTCGGAGCGGTCCACGGAGTTCTGCACGACGACCACGAGCACCTGCATGGTGAGACCGAGGCCGGTGCCCATGACGTACATCGCTACGCCGGCGAACCAGTACGGCGACTCGTTGTCGAGCATCGACAGCATGAGCAGGCCGATGGTCACGACGACCGCGCCGGCGATCGGGTAGGGCTTGTAGCGGCCGTTGCGGCTCATCAGCCGGCCCGAGGCGATCGAGGTGGTGAAGATGCCGGCAACCATCGGCAGCATGGCCAGGCCCGACTCGGTCGGGCTCATCCCGTCGACGACCTGGAGGTAGACCGGGATGAAGATCATCGAGCCGAACATCGCGACGCCGATCAGGAAGCCGAAGATGTTGGCCACGCTGAAGATCGAGTTGCGGAACAGCCGCATCGGCAGGATCGGCTCGGCGGCGCGCAGCTCGACGAGCACGAACAGCGCGGTCAGCACCAGGCCGGCGGCGAGCAGCGCGATGCCGGTGGCGGAGCCCCAGCCCTGGTCGGGGCCGGCCCACGCGGTGTAGAGCAGGAACGACGAGACCGCGGAGACGACGAGCGCGGCACCGAGATAGTCGATGCTGTGCTCACGGCGCACGTGCGGGATCTTGAGCGCGGCCGAGGTCACGATGAGCGCGGCGATGCCGAGCGGCACGTTGATGTAGAAGATCCACTCCCAGCCGGGACCGTCGGCGAACCAGCCGCCGAGCACCGGGCCCAGCACGCTGGACACGCCGAACACCGCGGCGAAGTAGCCCTGGTAGCGGCCGCGCTCGCGCGGCGGGATCACGTCGCCGATGGTGGCGAGCGCCAGCGCCATCAGGCCACCGCCGCCGAGGCCCTGGACGGCCCGGAACGCGATCAGCTGGTTGATGTCCTGCGACAGGCCGGACAACAGCGAGCCGAGCACGAACGTGGTGATCGCGGCCTGGAACAGCAGGCGCCGGCCGTAGAGGTCGGACAGCTTGCCCCACAGGGGCGTGGACGAGGTGGCGGTCAGCAGGTACGCCGTCACCACCCACGACAGCTTGTCGAGGCCGCCGAGCTCGGAGGTGATCCGCGGGAGCGCCGTACCGACGATGCTCTGGTCGAGGGCGGCCAGGAACATGCCGACCATCAGCCCGCCCATGACGACGAGGATCTGCTTGTGGGACAGGTAGCCCTGGGAGTCGGGTGTCACGCGGAGTGCTCCTGGTTCTCGAGGGACAGGGTGAGCTGGTGGAGGAGGCGGCGCATGTCCTCGCGGTCCTGGTCGTTCCAGTCCGCGAGCAGCGAGCCGATGAGGTCGCGGCGACGGCAGGCGGCCTCCTCGATGCGGGCCGCGCCCGCGGGGGAGAGGGCGACCTGGAACGCCCGGCCGTCCTCGGGGTCGGCGGCGCGCTCGAGCAGGCCGGCGCCCTCGAGGGAGCGGACGTGCCGGCTCACGGTCGAGGCGTCGAGTGACAGCTCAGCAGCCAGCGCCGACAGCCGCAGCGGGCCGAAGTGGGCGACGGTCTTCAGCAGGACGAACGTCGAGAAGTCGAGGTCGCCGGCGACCCGGTGGCGCAGCCGCTTGCCGATCCGTGCCATGGCCGCGAGGAGCGCGTCCTCGACGGTCTCGGGCTCGGGCACCCGCTCGGCCGCACCGGCGAGGTCGGTGGAAGATTGCATGCGCCAAGCATACAACTAGATGCATGACGCATGCAGTTTTCCGGGTGTGACGCTGATGACGCCGGCCGGGGCTTGGACCAGGGACGGTCAGCGGACGTGGTGGACCTCCTGCACCGCCCACGAGTTACCGTCGGGGTCGTCGAAGTAGATGAACGAGTTGTAGTCGCGCCGTTCCGGGTCGGGCCCCGGCTGCGGGCCGCCGCCCTCGAAGTGCACGATGCCGCCGTGCTCGACCCCGCGCTCGTCGAGGAACGCCCGCGCGGCCTCGATGTCCTGGACGACGAGGTGGGTGCCCTTCACCGACCCGGGCTCGCCGACCGGCATGCCGACGCCGAACGTGATGGAGCAGGACGACCCCCGCGGCGTGCACTGGATGACCCGGAAGTCGCCCATGTCGTGGTCGACGTCGAGGTTGAAGCCGAGCGTGTCGACGTAGAACGACTTGCTGCGGTCGGGGTCGGACACGGGGAGGAGGATGAGCTCGAGCTTCCAGTCCATGTCGGTCATGGGGCCAGCCATGGGCCCAGTCATGGGGCCAGTCATGGGGCCAGTCATGGGG
>NZ_CAMPGZ010000191.1 GCF_946885725.1 uncultured Nocardioides sp. | reverse complement strand
GTCGACATCGGCGAGGCCGTCGGCATCATCGCGGCCCAGTCGATCGGTGAGCCCGGCACGCAGCTGACGATGCGTACCTTCCACACCGGTGGTGTGGCCTCCGCGGACGACATCACGCAGGGTCTGCCCCGCGTGGTCGAGCTCTTCGAGGCTCGTACGCCGAAGGGCCGTGCGCCGATCACCGAGGCTGCCGGTCGCGTCGAGATCGAGGAGACCGACAAGGCACGCAAGGTCATCGTCACTCCTGACGACGGGTCCGACCCGCAGGAGTACCCGGTCAGCAAGCGCTCGCGGCTGCTGGTCGCCGACGGCGACCACGTGGAGGTGGGCCAGAAGCTCACCCAGGGCACCGAGGACCCGCAGGACGTGCTTCGCATCCTCGGCGTCCGCCGGGCCCAGGAACACCTGGTCGACGAGGTCCAGCAGGTGTACCGCAGCCAGGGCGTGTCGATCCACGACAAGCACATCGAGATCATCGTGCGGCAGATGCTGCGCCGCGTTCTCGTGCTGGAGCAGGGCGACACGCACATGCTGCCGTCGGAGCTCGTGGACCGGATCTCCTTCGAGGAGGAGAACCGTCGCGTCGTGTCCGAGGGTGGCAAGCCCGCGGCCGGCCGTCCGCAGCTGATGGGCATCACCAAGGCGTCGCTGGCCACCGAGTCGTGGCTGTCGGCGGCGTCGTTCCAGGAGACCACGCGCGTCCTCACCGACGCGGCGATCCACGGCAAGTCCGACTCGCTGCGCGGCCTGAAGGAGAACGTGATCATCGGAAAGCTGATCCCGGCCGGCACCGGCCTGGAGCGGTACCGCAACATCCGGGTCGAGCCGACCGAGGAGGCGCGTGCCAACGCGTACTCCGTTACCGGCTACGGCGACTACGACTACGACTTCGGCTCTGCCGGAGGCCAGGCCGTGGCGCTGGACGACTTCGACTTTGGGTCATACCAGAACTGACCGGAGGTCAGGTCTGGTAGCCAACACCCAGATCGAGCAAGACAAGGCCCGCCCTCGCTGAGCGAGGGCGGGCCTTGTCGCGTCGGGATACGCGGTCCGTTACCGCAGCCGCCACACCCGCACGTGGTCGAACCCGGCGGTGAACCCGCTGCCGCCCATCGAGACCAGCCCGATCTCGGCGTCCGGGCCGAGGTCATGGGTCCACACCCCGCCGCGCACCCAGCGCCGTCCGTCCTGGGACGTGTAGGCGGTGTAGTGCTCCTCGCCGGCGCGCTCACGCTTCACGATCCGCAGCCAGGTGTCGTCGCCGGGCGCACCGACCACGCTGTTGCCGTAGCGCGGGGAGCGCACGGTCTCGCTCGGCACCTCGATCGCCCACTCGGTCTGACGGGTCTCCCAGATCGACGCGTGCGCGAGCTTCACGAACGCGTCGTCGGTTCCGCGCACCACCAGGCCGGCCTGCACGAAGTTGAAGCAGCAGCCCTCCGCCGGGACGTCCAGGCTGACCTTGGTCTGCACGGCGTAGTCACCGTCGGGCGCCGGCTCGGTCAGCACGGACGCGGTGTTGGACGACTCGTAGAGGTCGCCGGCCTGGGTCTCGAACCGGAACCGCCCGCCGGCCACGCCGTACGTCGCGCGGTCGGGCTCGCGCACCCAGGACCACCGCTTGTTCAGCCGCCCGCCGCCGAACTCGTCGGACAGCGCGGGGAACCTGCGACCCAACCGGTCGGGCTCGACCGGGTCGGGGCGGTACGCCGACTGCTGGCCGGGCTGCGCCGCCGGCCCCGGCATCGGCTGGTCGGAGGCCCAGCGGCCGGCGCGCACCGTGGGCCAGCCGTCGACCCAGTCGAGCGGGTCGAGCAGGGCCGGTCGCTTGGTGAAGCCGGGCTGGTCCGCGAAGTACGGGTCGTGCCTGTCGACCGCGTGGTAGGCCAGCCACCAGCGCCCACCGGCGTCGCGGAAGGCCGAGCTGTGCCCGGTGCCCACCCAGCGGTTGCCGTTCATGCTGATCACCGGGGTCCCGCCTACGCGGCCGGCGAGCAGCGAGTTGCCCTCGCGGTCCGCGAACGGCCCGAACGGGTCGCGGGAGCGTCCGGCGAAGACCGTGTAGCCGGTCAGCGGGCCGGCGCAGCAGTTGGTGGCCGAGCCGAACAGGTAGTACCAGCCGCCGCGCTTCACCACGTTGGTGCCTTCGTAGCGGTTCGCTATCGACACCTGCGTGGCCGCGGTCTGCTCGGCGGCGTCGAGGTCCGGCTGGGTGGGCCGGCGCAGGTCGGCGGGGTCGACCTTCGGCTCCTTGCGCTGGCCGATCGTGACGCGGCTCGGCTTCCCGGTCGTGCTGATCCCGTCAGCGGTCAGTGCGACGTGCTGGGCGAAGATGCCGCCGTAGTAGCTGCCGAAGTAGAAGACGCCCTGGTCGCCGACGACGTCACCGAGCACGTCCGGGTCGTAGGTCCAGTAGAAGTCGCATCCCGGTCCCGCGCGGCGCGGGCCGACCACCGGCGTCTCGCTGGACGTCCACGGGCCGGTGGGGGAGTCGCTCGTGGCGACGCCGATCGCGCTGTCGCTGGTGCAGCCGGGCTCGCCGCTGACCGCGTCGGCGGTGTCGGTGACCACGTAGGTCAGGTAGTAGCGGTCGTGGGCCTTCGAGTAGACGACGTCCGGCGCCCACAGGAACGCGCTGGGCGATGCCCACGACGGCTTCTGCGGTAGCGCGTCACCGACGTACTCCCACGAGGTCAGGTCATCCGAGCGCAGCATCGGCACCGGGTGGAACACCGGTGTCCCGCCGGCGGTCTCGCTGTCGTTGAGCGGGTCGGTCGTGCAGTACATGAACCAGGACCCGGCCTCGTCGGCGCGGCCGCGCAGGACGGCCGGGTCGGCGCAGGAGTCGACGGTGCCGCCGCCCGCGACCGCCGGCGCCAAGGGATTGGTGTACGTCGGTGGCGGTTCGGCTGCCGACGTGGCGGGACCGACGACGAGGAGCGGGGCGAGCAGGAGCAGGGCGAGGAGTGAGGTGACCCGAGACATGTGTGGCACTCTGCCGCGTGTTTACAACGCTGTAAAGAGTCCCTGCCGACGACATCGTGCCGCGAGCCGGGTGGAGGTCAGCGCCGGTTGACGGGGTGCCGGTGCAGCGCGAGACGGTGCTCCGCGTGGACCCGGTGGTGGTGCGGCTCGATGACGCCGGGCAGGTCCTCGGTGATCGTGCTGATCGGGTCGACCAGCTTGTTCAGCCGCTTCGCGACCGGCGTCGCGGAGAGGGCGAGGGCGAGCAGCACGGACGCGCCGGTGATCAGCACGAAGGCCGTGACCTGGTCGTGCTTCACCAGGTCGCCCACGCCGGCGTACTGCGCGGCCTTCACGAAGAAGCCGTGGCAGAGGTAGACGACGAGGCTGGCGGCGCCCAACGGGGTGAACCAGCGGAACGACCGCGGCATCAGCGACAGCGCGGCCAGCGCGAGCACGCCCGCGACGACGATCATGGCGAGACGACCGGCGATGCCCTGCCAGACGGTGAGCTCCATGGCGTCGTAGGAGGAGCGCCAGTAGAGCAGCTCGGTCGGCAGCGGGCTCGCGGCGAACGCGGCGACGACGAACGCGACGGCCATCGCGGCGCACGCCCAGATCCGCACCTTCGTCCTGGCCAGCCAGTCGAACTGCTCACGCGTCATCACCAGGCCGAGCACGAAGAACGGCAGCAGCCCGGTGGCGCGGGAGAGGTCGAGCACGTCGGTCTCGATCAGCCCGCCCAGCAGGCTGACCGCCACCGCGACGACGACCGGCTGCGGCACGCGCAGCAGCAGCGGTGTCGCCAGCCGCCACAGGAACAGCACGGCGAGGTACCACATCGGCCAGTGCGGGTCGACGAACAGCGGGCTGCCCATCGACTCCCCGCCGACGACGCTCCGGAACGTCGCGAGCAGAGTCTCGAAGACGACGTACGGCGCGACGACGGTGGTCATCAGCTTGCGCAGGTGCGGCTTGGTGAACCGGAAGCTGCGGGAGAGGTAGCCGGTCACGATCACGAACGCCGGCACGTGCCAGGCGTAGAGGAAGGTGTAGGCCGGGAACGACGACGGCGCGTCCGGCATCATCACCCAGGCATGGCCGATCACCACCAGGGTCACCAGCAGCAGCTTGGCGTTGTCGAAGAACGGGTCGCGCGAGCGCGCGCGTGCGGTGGCATCCTTCTCGGTGCGCCCGGGGGCCGTGGTCGTGCTCATCGTCCTCGGAGGATCGGGTTCGTCGCCGTCTCCACCATGCTCCCCGTGACGGGCCGCAGGCAAACTCGCGCGTCCGCTCCCTAGAGTGGGCCCCATGCCTGCCGATTCCGCACCGCCGCAGCGGCAGCGGGTGGCGGCCTACGCCGTGCTGGTGCGCGGCCGTGAGGTGCTGCTGACACGGATGTCCGACCGCACGCGCATCCCCGGGCGCTGGACGCTGCCGGGCGGAGGCATCGACCACGGCGAGGAGCCGCGGGCGGCGCTGGTCCGCGAGGTCTACGAGGAGACTGGGCTGCACGTCACGCCCGGCCCCCTCGCCGACGTGCACTCCACGCACTTCACCGGTGCCCGCGCGGACGGGATGGTCGAGGACTACCACGGCATCCACCTGATCTTCCGGGCCACGCTGGCGCCCGAGTCCGAAGGCGTGACCCCGCACGTGGTCGAGGAGGACAGCTCCACCGACCACGCCGCGTGGATCGACGTCGACGAGGCGCTCGAGCTCGACCTGCTCTCGGCCGCCCGGCACGCACTGACCCAGCTGCACGACGGCCTGATCCCCGAACCCGTTTCCGACCCCGAGGTGACCACCTGATGCAGGAGACCGTCTTCACTTACGGCGCCCCGCAGCTGAAGTTCGGGCCCGGCGCGTCCGACGAGATCGGCTACGACCTCTCGACGTACGGCGTACGACGCGTGCTCGTGATCACCGACCCCGGCGTCGCCGCGACCGGCCACCCGAAGCGGGTCGCCGACCAGATGGCCGCGTTCGGCGTCGAGGCCGTGGTGTACGACGGCGCGCGGGTCGAGCCGACTGACGCGAGCATGCAGGCGGCGGTCGACCACGCGCGCGAGACCGGCCCCTGGGACGCCTTCGTGGCGGTCGGCGGCGGCACCGCGATCGACACCGCCAAGGCCGTGAACCTGCTCTGCACCAACCCCGGCGAGCTGCTCGACTACGTCAACGCCCCGGTCGGCGGCGGCCGGTCGCCCGAGCACCCGCTGGCCCCGCTGGTCGCGGTGCCGACCACGACGGGCACCGGCAGCGAGAGCACCACTGTCTGCGTGCTCGACGTGCTCGAGCAGCACGTGAAGAGCGGCATCAGCCACCCCCGGCTGCGCCCTACCACGGCCGTGGTCGACCCGCTGCTCACCATGACCCAGCCCGCCGGCGTCACTGCCGCGGCCGGGATGGACATCCTGTGCCACGCCCTCGAGTCCTGGACCGCGCGGCCCTACACGTCGTACCCCCGCAAGCAGCCGGACGAGCGCGTGCCCTACTGCGGCGCCAACCCGATCGCCGACATGTGGGCGGAGAAGTCGCTGCGGCTGCTCGCCACGTCGTTCCGTCGGGCGGTCGCGCACGGCGACGACGAGGAGGCGCGCACCCAGATGTCGCTGGCCGCGACGTTCGCCGGCATGGGATTCGGCAACGCCGGCGTGCACATCCCGCACGCCAACGCCTACCCGGTCGCCGGCCGCGTGCGCGACTTCCACCCCGAGGGTTACCCCGACGACCACCCGATGGTGCCGCACGGGATGGCGGTGGCGCTGACGGCGCCGGAGGCGTTCCGGTTCACCTTCGACGCCGACCCTGAGCGGCACGTCCGTGCCGCCGAGATGCTCGCGCCCGGCGCCGACCGCCCCGACGACGTACGTGAGCTCCTGCCCACCGTGCTCACCGACCTGATGCGCGACATCGGCATCCCCAACGGGCTCGGTGCGGTCGGCTACGGCGAGGACGACGTGCCCGCGCTCGTCGAGGGCACGCTCAAGCAGCAGCGGCTGCTGGCCACGGCTCCGAAGGAGGTCACCGAGGACGACGCGGCCGCGATCCTGTCGCGGTCGCTGGAGCTGTGGTGACCGGTCGCGGATGGTTCTGGTTCTCAGTCGCCGCCTTCGTCGCCGCCCTCGCCTGGAGCGCGGCCGTGCTGCCCGCCCGCGTGCCGGTGCACTTCGGCGCCACCGGTGAGGCCGACCGGTTCACCTCGCGCACGCAGGCGCTCGTCGAGCTCGGTGCCATCGGGCTGTTCGTCGTCCTCGTCTTCCTCGGCTGCGAGCGGTTCGCGCGGCGCGGTTCGCTGGCGTGGGTCAACGTGCCGCACAAGGACTACTGGACCCGGCCGGAGAACGAGCCCACGCTGCGCCGAATGCTCGCCGACGACATGTGGGTGATCGGTACGGCGACGGTGCTGCTGCTCGTCGCGCTGGCTGTGCAGGTCGCGCTCGTCGCCCACGACCCGGCGCCGCGGCTCGGCCCGGCCTTCTGGGTCTCGCTCGGTGTCTACGTCGCCGTCGTCGTGGTCTGGTCGGTCAGGATGGTCACCCACCGCTACCGACCACCGGAGAACTCGTGACCGCCGACCTCCTCGCGGCGCTGCGGCGCGCCGGCGTCCGCGACGTCGACGACTCCACGCTGACCCGCGCGCTCTACTCCTCCGACGCGTCGCTCTACCGCGTCCCGCCGATGGCCGTCGCCCGGCCGCGCCACGTCGACGAGCTGCTCGCCGTGGTCGAGGTGGCCCGCGAGACCGGCACGCCGTTGACGATGCGCGGATCCGGTACGTCGATCGCCGGTAACGCCGTGGGCCCGGGCCTTGTCGTCGACGTCCGCCGTCACCTCGGCCGGGTGCGCGGCATCGACGCCGAGGCCGGCACGGCCGAGATCGATCCCGGGGTCGTGCACGCCGACCTGCAGCGCGCCGCCGCACCGCACGGCCTGCGATTCGGCCCGGACCCCTCGACGCACACCCGCTGCACGATCGGCGGGATGATCGGCAACAACGCCTGCGGCTCGCGGGCGCTGGGATACGGCCGCACCTCCGACAACGTCGTCGCGCTCGACGTGGTCACCGGCACCGGCGAGCGGGTCGACACAGGCGCGCCCTCGCAGGCCGCATCGAAGCTCGACGAGCTGGTCGGCCAGCACCTCGGCATCATCCGCACGAACCTCGGCCGGTTCCCGCGCCAGGTGTCCGGCTACGCCCTCGAGCACCTGCTGCCCGAGCACGGCCGCCGGCTCGACCGCTTCCTCGTCGGCAGCGAGGGCACGCTGGCCGTCGTCCTCGGCGCGACCGTGCGCCTGGTGCGCGACATGCCCTACCGCGTGCTGGCGGTGCTCGGCTACGCCGACATGTTCGAGGCCGCCGACGCCGTACCCGGGCTGCTGCGTCACCCCCTCGTCGCCTGCGAGGGCCTCGACGAGCGGCTGCTCTCCGTGGTCCGGGCACGTGGCGGCCGGGTGCCCGACATGCCGAAGGGCACCGGCTGGCTGTTCGCGGAGGTGACCGGCGAGACGGAGGCGGAGGCGCGTTCGCTCGCCGAGGCTGTCGCCGCCGACGCCGGCGCCCTCGACACCCGGGTCGTCGCCGACCCGGCCGAGCAGGCCGCGCTCTGGGCGATCCGCGAGAACGGCGCGGGGCTGGCCGCGCGCAGCCTCTCGCGGCCGGCCCACGCCGGCTGGGAGGACGCGGCCGTGCCGCCGGAGCGCCTCGGCGGCTACCTGCGCGACTTCGACGCGCTGCTCCGCCAGCACGGTCTCGACGGCGTGCCCTACGGCCACTTCGGCGACGGCTGCGTGCATGTGCGCATCGACTTCGGGCTCCGCGACGCCGACGGTCCGGCGGCGTTCCGGCGGTTCCTCGAGGACGGCGCCCGGCTGGTCGCCTCGCACGGGGGCACGCTGTCCGGCGAGCACGGCGACGGGCGCGCCCGGTCGGCGCTGCTGCCGCTGATGTACCCCGCCGAGGCGATCGACCTGTTCGCCCGGGTCAAGGGCCTCCTCGAC
>NZ_CAMPGZ010000190.1 GCF_946885725.1 uncultured Nocardioides sp. | reverse complement strand
GTCCTCTTCTCGATCCGCTTGTCCGCCGCCTGCTCCGGCGTCAACGCCACCACCCGCTGCACGAACACACCCGGGGTGTGCACCTGCGCCGGGTCGATCTCACCGGGCTCGACGAGGTTCTCCACCTCGGCGATCGTGATCCGTCCGCACATCGCGGCCAGCGGGTTGAAGTTCTGCGCGGACATCCGGTAGACGAGGTTGCCGTGCCGGTCGCCCTTCCAGGCCCGCACCAGGCCGTAGTCGGCGACGATCGCCTCCTCGAGCACGAACTCCTTCTCGCCCTCCGCGGTGTTGAACGTGCGCACCTCCTTCGGCGGCGAGGACACGATCACGTTGCCCTGGGCGTCGTACTTCCACGGCAGCCCGCCCTCGGCCACCTGGGTGCCGACCCCGGTCGCGGTGAAGAACGCCGGGATCCCCGACCCGCCGGCGCGCATCCGCTCGGCCAGCGTGCCCTGCGGGGTCAGCTCGACCTCGAGCTCGCCGGAGAGGTACTGCCGCGCGAACTCCTTGTTCTCCCCGACGTAGGAGGAGATCATCCGGCGGATCCGCTTCGCGAACAGCAGCCGTCCCAGACCCCACTCGTCCACGCCGCAGTTGTTCGACACCGCCTCGAGCTCGTCCGCGCCCTGCTCCAGCAGCGCGTCGATCAGCACCGACGGGATCCCGCACAACCCGAAGCCACCCACGGCCAGGGTCGACCCCGACGCGATGTCCGCGACCGCTTCCGCGGCCGAGCCCACCACCTTGTCCACGACACTCCTCCTCAACGCCGGCTAGGCCAGGTGTGGTCACCCTAGCCACGGCCGAGGGGGGTCGGCACGGCTGGTTGCCACACAGGTACGCCGGACGGCGCGGCGGCGCCGCACATGAGCAGGATCACGCGCTGCGGGTCACGAGCCCCCTACTAACCTCGACGTCATGAGCTCCGACTGGCCGGGCGTGCGCCTGCACATCGTGAGCGGCAAGGGCGGCACCGGCAAGACCACGGTCGCCGCGGCGCTCGCGCTGGGTCTGGCCAGCCGCGGCCGGCAGGTGCTGCTGTGCGAGGTCGAGGGGCGCCAGGGCATCGCCCAGCTCTTCGACGTACCTCCTCTGCCCTACGAGGAGCGCCGCATCGCCAGCGCCCCGGGCGACGCGGGCGGCAGCCTCTACGCGCTGGCGATCGACCCGGAGTCGGCGCTGTTGGAGTACCTCGCGATGTACTACCGCCTCGGCCGGGCCGGCCGCGCCCTCGACAAGTTCGGTGTCATCGACTTCGCCACGACGATCGCGCCGGGCGTGCGCGACGTGCTGCTCACGGGCAAGGTCTACGAGGCGGTGCACCGCAACCGGCGCGGCAAGAACCAGCGCCACTACGACGCGGTCGTCCTCGACGCGCCGCCGACCGGCCGCATCGCGCAGTTCCTCAACGTCAACAGCGAGCTCGCCGGCCTCGCCAAGGTCGGCCCGATCCGCAGCCAGGCGGACTCGATCATGACCCTGCTCCGCTCCGAGCGCACCCGCGTCCACCTCGTCACCGTCCTCGAGGACATGCCGGTGCAGGAGACCGCGGACGGCATCGCGGAGCTCACCAAGGACGGGCTGCCGGTCGGCGGGGTCGTCGTCAACCTGGTACGTCGCCGCGAGCTCGACGACGAGGCACGCGCGGCCGCCCTCGCCGGGACCCTGCCGCGCGCGCAGATCGAGGCCGATCTCGTCAAGGCCGGCATCGACGTCACGCCGCAGCTCGTCGACGGGCTGCTGCTCGAGGCCCGCGACCACGCCGAGCGCCGCGCCCTCGAGGACGAGCAGCGCGAGCGCATCGCGGAGCTCGACGTACCCACCTACGAGCTCGACCGGCAGCCCGACGGCATCGACCTCGGCGGGCTCTACGAGCTCGCCGCCGACCTCGTGGACCAGGGGATGGCATGAGCACCCCAACACGCCACTCGCTTCGCTCGCTCCGCGCCGGGGACCCTGCATGACCCCGCAGAGCCGAGAGCGCATCGGCCCTCTCGCCAGCCGGCAGGAGACCGGCCCGGCGCTGGAGGTCGACCGGCTCCTCGACGACCCGGAAACGCAGATCATCGTGTGCTGCGGCTCCGGAGGCGTCGGCAAGACCACGACCTCGGCCAGCCTGGCGCTGCGCGCCGCCGAGCGCGGTCGCAAGGTCGTCGTGCTCACCATCGACCCGGCCCGCCGGCTCGCCCAGTCGATGGGGATCGAGCAGCTCGACAACACGCCGCGGCCGGTGCCCGGCGTCCAGCCTGACGCGGGCGGCTCGCTCGACGCGATGATGCTGGACATGAAGCGGACCTTCGACGAGGTCGTCGAGTCCCAGGCCAGCCCCGAGAAGGCCGCGCAGATCCTCGCGAACCCCTTCTACCAGGCGCTCTCGAGCTCGTTCGCCGGCACGCAGGAGTACATGGCGATGGAGAAGCTCGGCCAGCTCCACCAGGACGCGCGCAAGTCCGGCCGCTGGGACCTGATCGTCGTCGACACCCCGCCGTCCCGCTCGGCGCTGGACTTCCTCGACGCGCCCGAACGGCTGAGCAGCTTCCTCGACGGCCGGTTCATCCGGCTGCTGCTCGCGCCGGCGAAGGGTCCGGCACGGCTGATGACCGCGGGCTTCGGCGTGATGACCAACGCGCTGACCAAGATCCTCGGCGCTCAGGTGCTGCGCGACATGCAGACGTTCGTCGCCGCGTTCGACACCTTGTTCGGCGGCTTCCGGGCGCGGGCCACCAAGACGTTCGAGCTGCTGCAGGCGGACGGTACGGCGTTCCTGGTCATCGCCGCGCCGGAGCCGGACGCGCTCCGCGAGGCGGCGTACTTCGTCGAGCGCCTCGGCGCCGAGCAGATGCCGCTCGCCGGGCTCGTGGTCAACCGGGTGAGCCAGGTGTTCCTGTCCGGGCTGTCCGGGGAGCAGGCGACCGCGGCGGCGGAGCGCCTGGACAGCGGTACGACGGACGCACCGGAGGGCCTCACGGCGGGGCTGCTGCGCCTGCACGCCGAGCGCACCCGGCTGGTGGCGCGCGAGCAGCGGCTACGCCGGCGCTTCACCGCGGCGCACCCGCAGGTGCCGTCGGCCGACGTACCCGCGCTGTCCTCCGACGTGCACGACCTCGACGGGCTGCGTCTGGTGGGCGAGCTGCTGGCCGGCTGACCGGCCGCAGAGTGGACGCCCAGAAAGAAACAGAGAAGTGAAGCCGTCAGGCGGAGACGGAGGCGCCGGTCTGCTGCGCGGCGACGGCCTTCGCGTGGTCGGCCATCGCGGTCTCGAGCAGCAGCCGCCACGACGTCACGTTCGGCCGCTTGCGCAGCAGCGCGCGACGCTCACGCTCGGTCATGCCGCCCCAGACACCCCACTCGATCTGGTTGTCGAGCGCTTCGGCGAGGCACTCGGTCCGCACCGGGCAGCCGGCACACAGCTGCTTCGCGCGGTTCTGCGCCGCGCCGCGGACGAACAGCTCGTCCGGCCGGGCCTGGTTGCACAGGGCCTTGGTCGCCCAGTCCTCGTTCCACGTCATGCCCGGCTCCCATCCGAGTACGTGGCCGCGATCTCGCGCGGCCTATGAGTCAATCCCCACGCAGAAAGGTAAAGAGTGATAGAGGGGCGAAACAGACACGGAGGGAGCAACTTCCGCTAGTCCAATCGAACTACCCCGAAGGACCGTTCGGCCCCTCAGGAGCGGCGAACGTGGTAGTGCCGAGCGTGGCTGGGCCACCTGGGACGGGTGGGACCGGGTCGCGAGCGCGAGGCCCTGGTCCGTTCGGGCTACGCGCCGTGCCTGTCCGTGCGCGCGCCACCCCGGGACCCTGACCCGGTCAGCGGGCCGCGAGGGGACCCGTCGGGGTCCCGTACCCTGAGTGCCATGTCCGCGCGTCGCACCGATCGGCTCCGTCCTGCCTCCGTGATCTCCCACCTGGGCGTCATGGTCGCCGTCGCCGGGGTGATGGGTGTGCTGGTCGCCGGCCTGGCGATCCCGTTCGCCGGCGTGGCCGGCCTCGGCGCCCGCGACATCGCGCGGAGCATGGACAAGCTGCCCGCCGAGCTGGCCGCCGAGCCGCTGCCGCAGCGCACCCGACTGCTGGCCGCCGACGGCTCCGTGCTCGCGACGCTCTACGACCAGAACCGCGTCAACGTGCCGCTGGCCAAGGTCGCCCCGATCATGCGCAAGTCGATCATCTCGATCGAGGACTACCGCTTCTACCAGCACGGTGCGCTCGACCTGCGCGGCACGCTGCGCGCGTTCGTCACCAACGAGGTCTCCGACGCCACGGTCCAGGGCGGCTCGTCGATCACCCAGCAGATGGTGAAGATGACGCTGCTCAACCAGGCGAAGACCGACGAGGAGCGGATCGCCGCCACCGACGACACCTACGAGCGCAAGATCCGCGAGCTGCGCTACGCCATCGCCTTCGAGGAGAAGTACTCCAAGGACTGGATCCTCGAGCGCTACCTCAACATCGCCTACTTCGGCGACGGCGCGCACGGCATCCAGGCGGCCTCGCGGCACTACTTCTCCAAGCCCGCCTCGCGGCTCAAGCTGCACGAGGCCGCGCTGCTCGCCGGGTTGGTGAAGAACCCCACGGCGTACGACCCCACCAACGACAAGCGCGAGGCGAAGAAGCGCCGCAACGTCGTGCTCCAGCGGATGCTCGACCTCAACGTGATCTCCAAGTCCGAGGCCGACAAGGCGATGAAGCGCGGGCTCGGGCTCAAGGTGACGCCGAACCGCAACGGCTGCGTGTCCTCGCGAGCGCCGTTCTTCTGCGACTACGCCGTGCAGTACCTCATGGCCGACAAGGCCCTCGGCAAGACGCCCGAGGACCGGCGTGCGCTGCTCAACAGCGGCGGCCTGACCGTCAAGACCACGCTCGACCCGCGGTTCCAGCGCGCGGCGGACAACTCGGTGCGCCGGCACGTGTACCCGACCAACCGGGCGATCGGCGGCCTGGCGATGGTCAAGCCCGGCACCGGCGAGGTGCGCGCGCTCGCGCAGTCCCGCCCGATGGGCGCGAACAAGAAGAAGGGCGAGACCTACCTCAACTACGTCGTACCGGCGAAGTACGGCGACGCCAACGGCTTCCAGGCGGGCTCGACGTTCAAGGTGTTCGTGCTCGCATCCGCGATCAAGCAGGGCATCCCGCTGTCCACCCAGATCTCGGCACCGCAGACGATCTCCCTGCCCAACAACACCTTCAAGACCTGCGACGGGCCGCTGCGCAGCACCGACGTGTGGTCGCCGGAGAACTCCACCGGCACCGGCACGTTCGACCTGTACCGCGGCACCCAGCAGTCGGTGAACACCTTCTTCGCCCAGCTCGAGCAGCGCACCGGGCTGTGCGCGCCGGTGACGCTGGCGCGGCAGATGGGCATCAACGTGCCCGAGACCGACGTCGTGCCGCCGTTCACGCTCGGCGTCACCAACGTCGACCCGCTGACGATGGCCGGCGCCTACGCCACCTTCGCCGCGCGCGGTGTCTTCTGCGAGCCGCGCCCGGTGACCGAGGTGCTCAACAGCAACGGCGAGCCGATCCAGACCTACCCGGAGAAGTGCAAGCAGCTGCTGCCGACCGCGGTGGCCGACGCCGTCAACGACGTACTGCGTGGCGTGCAGGAGCCCGGTGGCTTCGGGTACGGCGCGGGCATCAACCTCAGCCAGCCCTCGGCCGGCAAGACCGGCACGATCAACGGCAACCGCGCGGTGTGGTTCGTCGGCTACACACCCGACCTCGCGACCGCGTCGATGATCGCCGGCGCCAACGCGCAGGGCGAGTGGGTGACGCTGAACGGGCAGACGATCGGTCCGTCGTTCGTCGCCAGCGCGGCCGGCTCGACGCTGGCGGGCCCGATGTGGGGCGACGCGATGAAGGCGATCGAGCCCCTGCTGCCCGACACCGACTTCAACCCGCCCGACCCGACAGCGATCCAGGGCCAGATGGTCACCGTGCCGTCGGTCGGCGGCCTCAGCCCCGCCGACGCGGCCAACCAGCTGCGCACGGTCGGGCTGAACCCGGTCGTCGGCCCGCAGGTCGACAGCGGCTACCCCTACGGCACCGTCGCGTTCCTCTCGCCCGGCTCGGGCACGCAGATCGCCAGCGGCAGCACCGTCACCATCTACGTCTCCAACGGCAACTCCGGCGGCTTCGACGACGATGATGATGACGACGACGAAGCGGACAACCGCGGGCCGGGCAACAACAACGGCCGCGGGAACGGCAACGGCCGGGGTCGCGGCAACCGCTAGGCCCGGCCTTCAACGATTGGTCAAAGACCGCAGGATCCGGTGCCGGATTCTTGCGGTTGGGGACCAAACCGCACGGCTCAGGCGAGCTGGCGGCGGACCTCCGCGGCCACCGCGCCACCGTCGGCCCGGCCACGCACCTGCGGCTGCAGCGCGCCCATGACCCGGCCCATCGCCTTCATCCCTTCGCCGGCGACGCCGAGGTCGGCGATGGTGCTCGCGACCAGGTCGCGGATCTCGTCCTCGGACAGCTGCGTGGGCAGATAGTCGGCGATGACCTCGGCCTCGGCGCGCTCCTGCGCGGCGCTCTCGGTGCGGCCTGCCTCCTCGAACGCCTCGGCGGCCTCACGCCGACGCTTGGCCTCCGTGCTCAGCACGTTGATCACGTCGTCGTCGCTGAGCTCCTTGGCCTCCTTGCCGGCCACCTCGGCGTTGGTGATCGAGGTGAGCACCATCCTCAGGGTGTTGGCGCGCAACGTGTCCCGCGCCTTCATGGCCGCGGTGAGGTCGGTGCGCAGTCGGTCCTTGAGGTCGCCCATATCAGGCATTGTGGCAGCCTGGGGCAATGCCATTCACCGCGATCCGGGCCGCCGGCCTCGCCGGGGCCGCCGCCGTCGCGGGGGTCGCGTACGCGTCGATCGTCGAGCTGCGCTGGTTCACGCTGCGCCGCTTCGGCGTACCCGTGCTGCCGCCCGGCCACCGCCCGCTCACGATCCTGCACCTCTCGGACCTGCACCTGACGCCTACCCAGCGGCGCAAGCAGGAGTGGCTGCGCGACCTCGCCCGGCTCGAGCCCGACCTGGTCGTCAACACCGGCGACAACCTCGCCCACCAGGACTCCGTGCCGTTCCTCGTCGACTCGCTCGGCGACCTGCTCGGCGTGCCGGGTGTGTTCGTCCTCGGCTCCAACGACTACTTCGCGCCGACCACCCGCAACCCGGTGCGCTACCTGCTCCCCGACGACGGCCGCCGCGCGACGCACACGCCGCCGCTGCCCTGGCGCGACATGGTCGCCGAGTTCGAGCGGCACGGCTGGACCGACCTCACCAACCGGCGCGACACCCTCAAGGTCCGCGGCACCCGGATCGCGTTCGCCGGCGTCGACGACCCCCACTTGGAGTACGACGACCTCGAGGCCGTCGCGGGCCCGGCCGACCCCGACGCCGACGTACGCCTCGGTGTCGCGCACGCGCCGTACGTCCGGGTCCTCGACCAGTTCGCCGCCGACGGGTACGACGCGATCCTGGCCGGCCATACCCACGGCGGCCAGCTCTGCCTGCCGGGCAAGGGCGCGCTGGTCACCAACTGCGACCTCGAGCCCGCCCGCGCCAAGGGCCTGCACATGCACCCAGCCGACGCCCTGCCGGGCGCGCCCGGCAGCGCCTGGCTGCACGTCTCGGCCGGCCTGGGGACGTCGCCGTACGCGCCCGTGCGCTTCTGCTGCCGCCCCGAGGCGACCCTGCTGACGCTCATCCCGCGAACCGGTTTTTCGGGCGACGGGACCGTCGGCTAGACTCTCCGACGGCTCAGGGACCACCGGTCATCCTGGCCGCTCGGGCTGTGGCGCAGCTTGGTAGCGCGCCTCGTTCGGGACGAGGAGGCCGCAGGTTCAAATCCTGTCAGCCCGACCGAGCAACAGAGGCTCCCACGGCACCGCGACGTGGGGGCCTCTGCTTGTTTCCGAGGGTTCCGCCCGTGGCAGACTCCCGGCCATGGCCGAGGACCGACGCGACGAACCCTCGCTGGAGCTGCCCTCCCTGTTCCGTCGCCGGGACCGTCGCGACCGCCGGCGGGAGGCACCTCTGCCCGAGCCTCTGTCCGAGCCTCTGTCCGAGC
>NZ_CAMPGZ010000189.1 GCF_946885725.1 uncultured Nocardioides sp. | reverse complement strand
CACCACGACCTCACCCAGGAGGAGCTCGCCCAGCTCGTCGGCGCCTCCCGCGAGACCGTCAACAAGGCCCTCGCCGACTTCGCGTCCCGCGGCTGGCTGCGCCTCGAGCCCCGCTCCGTCGTGATCATGGACGTCGAGCGGATGTCGCGCCGGGCGCGCTGAGGTTCGGCTGTCGGTTTACCACCGGCTGCTGGGAAACCGGCGCAACCGGGCCGAAACTTCACGTGTGATCTGCCAGGAACGCGTGGGGTGTTCTGTGGAAAACCGGATCAGCCGCGCAGGTACTCGATCTGCGCGCGCACGCTGAGCTCCGCCGCGCCCCACAGCACCGGGTCGACGTCGACGTAGACCTTCTCGACGACCCGCCGCGCCAGCGTCTCGGCCGGCTCGTCGTCGACGTGCTCGAGCGCCTCCCGCACCTGGTCGAGCCGTTCGCGCCGGTGTGCGAGGTAGTAGTCGAGCGCGCCCAGCGCGTCGTCGATGACCGGGCCGTGGCCGGGCCAGACACGGGTGACCTCCTGTGCCTCGGCCAGCGCGTGCAGCCGCTGCAGCGAGTCGAGGTAGGCGCCGAGCTTGCCGTCGGGGTGCGCGACGACGGTCGTGCCTCGGCCGAGGACGGTGTCGCCGGTCAGCACCGCGCGCTCCTGCGGCAGCACGAACGACAGCGAGTCGGACGTGTGGCCCGGCGTCCCGACGACGTGCACCTCCAACCCGTCGACCGCGACCACGTCACCGTCGTGCAGACCCTCGGATCCCAAGCGGTGCTGGGGATCCAGCGCTCGGACGCCGCACCCGACTCGCTCGGCGAACGTCCGCGCGGCCTCGGAGTGGTCCAGGTGGCCGTGCGTGAGGAGTACGACGGCGACGTCACCGGCGACGTCCGCCACCCGGTCGAGGTGCTCGGCGATCTCGGGGCCAGGGTCGATCACGATCGAGCGGCGGCCGTCGGGCTCGCGCAGCACCCAGGTGTTGGTGCCGTCGAGGGTCATCATGTTCGCGTTCGGCGCGAGCACGCACGTTGCGCGCTCGCCGAAGCTCCCGCCCGCCCAGCTCATCGCCCGCGGCCCGCCAGCAACGCCTCGGCACCGGGCGGCATCGAGAGCACGAAGTCGTCGCCGTCAGCGACCACCTCGGGCATGAACATCTCGACGGTCCGCTCGCGCGCGGCGGCGAGCACCGCGTCGGGCGTCCCGGCACGACCGACGTCCAGGCAGGTGAAGTACGTCGGAGGCAGCATGAACAGCTCCTCGCGCTCGACCGCCTCGACCGCGGCCATCGCCGGCAGCCACGTGACGTGGTCGGACTCGGTCGACACGTCGCGGGTGCGCTGACCCTCGGGGAGCACGGCAACGAAGAACCACGTCCGGTAGCGCCGCGGCTCGAACACCGGCGTCAGCCAGCCGGCCCACGCACCCAGCAGGTCGGAGCGCAGCACCAGCCCGCGCCGCTCGAGGAACTCGGTGAAGGCCAGCTGCCGGCTCTCGAGCGCGTGCCGGTCGGCCTCCCAGTCGTCACCGGTGACGTCCGCGACGACATCCGCGTCCGACGTACCAGCGAGCAGCACGCCGGACTCCTCGAACGTCTCCCGCACCGCGGCGCACACCAGCGCCCGCGCGAGGTGCTCGTCGTCGACCCCCAGTCGATCAGCCCACTCGACAGGGGACGGTCCGGCCCACGCCACCGACGCGTCGAAGTCGCGGTCGTCGACACCGCCGCCGGGGAACACGCACATCCCGGCCGCGAACGCCATCGACGTCTGCCGGCGCAGCAGGTAGACGTCCGGCCCCATCGAGGGGTCGGCGGACGCCCGGAGCAGCACCACGGTCGCGGCGTTGCGCGGTGTGACCGGCTCCGCGCTGCCGTCGGCGTACGCCCGCGCCTGCGCGACGAGGCTGTCCGGCAGCGGGAGCCGCATGTCAGACCTCGACGATGAGCTCGATCTCGACGGGGGCGTCGAGCGGCAGCACCGGGACGCCGACCGCCGAGCGCGTGTGCTGGCCGGCCTCGCCGAACACGTCGCCGAAGAGCTCCGACGCGCCGTTGGCCACACCGGGCTGGCCGGTGAAGTCGGGCGTCGACGCGACGAACACGACGGCCTTGACGATCCGCTTGACCTGCGAGAGGTCGCCGAGCTCGGCCTTGACCGCGGCGAGCGCGTTGAGCGCGCACTGGCGGGCGCACTCGCCGGCCTCCTCGGGCGTGACCTCGCCACCGACCTTGCCGGTCGTGATCAGCTGCCCGTCGCGCATCGGGAGCTGGCCGGACGTGAAGACGTAGTTCCCGGTCCGAAGCGCCGGGATGTAGGCCGCGACCGGCTTCGCCACATCGGGGACGCTCAGCCCGAGCGACGCGAGCCGCTCCTCGGGGGTGGTGCCCTCGGCCGCCATCACTGCACCGGCCGCTTGAAGTAGGCGACGAGGTTCTCCGGGTTCATCCCGGGCACGATCTGCACGAGCTCCCAGCCGTCCTGGCCGAAGTTGTCGAGGATCTGCTTGGTCGCGTGCACCAGCACCGGTGCGGTGAGGTACTCCCACTTGGTCGTTGCGCTCATGGCGCCGACCCTAGGCCATCCCGTTACGGTGACCCCCGTGACCTCAGCCTCGCCGGGCCCGGCCGACAGCGTGCTGACCCGCGCGGCCGCCCTGCCCGACGCGGTCGTGCGGTACGCCGCGCACGACGACGGCGTCATCGACCTGCATCTGCCGGACGGTCGCGGACCTCACCCACTGGTCATCACCTTCCACGGCGGCTTCTGGAAGCAGCAGTACGACCGGACCCACCAGCGTTCGTTCGCGCGCGCCCTCGTCGCGGAGGGCGCGGTCGTCGCGGCGCCGGAGTACCGACGCGTCGGCGGCTCCGGCGGCTGGCCCGCCACCGGCGACGACGTGCTCGCGGCGTACGCCGCACTCCCCGGGCTGCTCGACGGGCTCGGCGTGCAGACCTCGACCGTCACGGTCACCGGGCACTCCGCCGGCGGCCACCTCGCCCTCTGGCTCGCGACTCACGTGATGGGGATCGACCACGTGGTCGCCCTCGCTCCGGTGGCCGACCTCGGTGCGGCCGCGCGCAACGGTCTCGGCGACGACGCGACACAGGCGCTGCTGGGTGGGACGTCCGAGGAGGTCCCCGAGGCCTACGAGGCTGCCGACCCGCTGCGCCGGCTCGACGCCGTCCCCGACGACACGCGGGTCACCGTCTTGCATGGCACGTCCGACGACGTCGTACCCGTCACCCAGTCGCGCACCCTCGCCGACCGGCATCCCCGCGTGCGGCTCGTGGAGCTGGACTGCGGGCACTTCGAGGTGATCGACCCGGAGTCCGCGGCGTGGCCCACGGTCCGGGCGGCCTTGCTCGACGAGGGCATGGCGTGACCGCCGCGATCCCGTTCGGCGAGCGGCTCTCGCCCTGGTCACCCACGCGCGAGAAGTGGCTCGACCGCGGGCTCGTCCTCGCCCTGCTGCTGCCGGCGCCGATCATGCTCGGCACCCCGGTCGCCGCGACCACCGCGTGGCTGAGCGCCCTGCAGATCGCGCCACTGTGGTGGCGGCGCAGTCATCCCGAGGCCTGCTTCGCCGTCGTCGTGTTCTTCTCGGTCGTCCAGCTGCCGCTGACCACGACGCCGATCTGGGGACAGGTGGCGCTGCCGATCGCGGTGTACTCCATGGCCGCGTTCTCCACCGAACGCCGCGCGCTCGTGGCGATCGGAGTCGCGCTGGTCGGCGCCCTCGTCGGCCCGTTCGACTGGGTGATGGGCGTGCCTGGCATGGGACTCACGGGCGCCATCACCGCCGTCGGAGCCTGCGCCACCGCCGTCGTCGCCGCCGCGGCGCTCGGTTGGCTCACCCGCACCCGCCGCGCGTACGTCGCCCAGCTCATCGAGCGCGGCGAGCGCATCGAGCGAGAGGCCCAGCAGCGCGCCGAGCTGGCCGCCTCCGACGAGCGCGCCCGGATCGCGCGCGAGATGCACGACGTCGTCGCTCACGGTCTCTCGGTGATGGTGGTGCAGGCCGACGGCGCGCGGTACGCCGCCGCGACCGACCCGTCCGCGGCCACGAAGGCGCTGGAGACGATCGGCGACACCGGCCGCGAGTCGCTCACCGAGATGCGCCGGCTGCTCGGGCTGCTGCGCCCCGACAGCGCCGAGACCGGCACCCGGCCGCAGCCCGGCCTGGTCGACCTCCAGTACCTCCTCGCCGAGGCGTCCGGCGTCGGCATGCGTCTGGTCTCCGAGATCGAGCAGCCGCTGCCCGACGTCGCGGCGGGCGTCGGCCTGACGGTCTACCGCGTCGTGCAGGAGGCGCTCACCAACGTCCGCAAGCACGCCGGCCCCGAGCCGCAGGTGCGGGTCGCCGTACGGCGTCTCGGCGACGGCATCCGCGTCACCGTCGAGGACGACGGCCGCGGCGCCTCGGCCCGCGACGACGGCCAGGGTCACGGGCTCGTCGGCATGCACGAGCGGGTCACCGCGGTCGGCGGATCCATCGAGACCGGACCGCGCCCGGGCGGCGGCTTCCGCGTCGAGGCCCTCGTCCCCGTGGGAGCGAGCCGATGACCGAACCGATCCGCGTGGTGCTCGTCGACGACCAGGCCCTGGTGCGCGCCGGCTTCACGATGCTCGTGGACAGCCAGCCGGACATGGCGGTCGTCGGCGAGGCAGGCGACGGCGGCGAGGCCGTCGCGCTGCTGGGGAAGACCGACGCCGACGTCGTGCTGATGGATGTGCGGATGCCGCGCGTCGACGGCGTCGAGGCGACCCGCTCCATCACGCAGCGGGGCGAGACGCCGAGGGTGATCGTGCTGACGACGTTCGACCTCGATGAGTACGCCTTCGCCGCCATCAAGGCCGGTGCCTCCGCGTTCCTGCTCAAGGACGCGCCGCCCGCCGACCTGCTCAGCGCGATCCGGTCGGTGCACTCCGGCGACGCGGTGGTCGCGCCGAGCACGACGCGGCGGCTGCTCGAGCACTTCGCCGCGGCGCAGCCGTCCGCCCCGCCGCCGGCGCTCGACGGTCTGACCGACCGCGAGGTCGAGGTGCTGCGGCTGGTCGCGCGCGGGCGGTCCAACACCGAGATCGCGTCCGAGCTCGTCGTCGCGGAGGCCACCGTGAAGACGCACGTCGGCCGGATCCTGGCGAAGACCGGCACCCGCGACCGGGTGCAGCTCGTCGTGCTCGCCTACGAGTCCGGGTTGGTCTCGCCCGGCACCTGACGCGTCATCCCACGGTCGTACGCCGGCGCACCGGATCCGACCCTCGGCGGACGGCAGGTCCACTCCCCAGCGTGACGACGCGGACCCGTGCGTCTCCATAGCGTTCCGGGCATGGCACCCACGACATCCCCGCTCCCGTCCGGCACGACGATCGACCGCCTGCAGGCGGCGGCGTCGACGCGCGGACTGACCCGCACCTACGGCACCGGCGAGACCCGCGTGCACGCCCTCGTCGACGTCGACCTCGACATCCCCTCCGGGAAGTTCACCGCCGTGATGGGCCCTTCGGGCTCCGGCAAGTCGACGCTGATGCACTGCCTCGCCGGTCTCGACACCCCGACCGCGGGCACCGTCACCGTCGCCGGCGTCGAGATCTCGGGGCTGAAGGACAACCAGCTGACGGTGTTCCGCCGCGACCACATCGGCTTCGTCTTCCAGGCGTTCAACCTGCTACCGATGCTCACCGCGAAGCAGAACGTCCTGCTTCCGCTCGAGCTCGCCGGCAAGGCACCCGACGCCGACTGGTTCGACCTCGTCGTCGACGTGCTCGGCATCGGCGACCGGCTCGGGCACCGCCCGGACCAGATGTCAGGCGGCCAGCAGCAGCGCATCGCCCTCGCCCGCGGTCTGGTCGCGCGGCCGACGCTGCTGTTCGCCGACGAGCCCACCGGCAACCTCGACAGCCACGCCTCGGCCGAGGTCCTCGGCTTCCTGCGCCGCTCGGTGCGCGAGCTCGGCCAGACCGTCGTCATGGTCACGCACGACCCGGACGCGGCGGCGTACGCCGACCACCTCGTGCGCATCGAGGACGGCCGCGTCGCGAGCCAGGGACCGGTGGCCTGATGCGCGAGGTGACGCTGGCATCGGTGCGTGTCTACGCGCGCCGGTACGTCGCCGCGGCGGTCGCGGTGACATTGGCCGTCGCGTTCGTCGTCACGACCAATGCGCTCACGTCCGCGACACGAGCCGGCCTGATGGCCGACCTCGGCCGGTCGTTCGCGGGCGCCGAGGCCGTTTCGTCGCACATCGGCACCATCGACGACGCGACCCGGGTCGTCACCGCGGCCGAGGCCGCCGGCGGTACGGCGTACGTCAACGCGCTCGTCTGGACGACCGCGACCGTCGACGGGCAGACCCTGGCCGACGACGCGAAGGTCGGCACGATCGCGAGCGACGCGGCGAAGGACCTTCGCTGGCAGAGCCTCGTGTCCGGCGCGTATCCCGGTCCCGGAGAGGTCGCCGTCGAGGCGAACGAGGCCCAGGCGCAAGGCGTCGCGATCGGCGACACGGTCACGCTCGGCATCGGCGACGACACCGTCGACGTCGTCGTGAGCGGCACCGTCGAGTCGTCGGTCGGTCCGCACGGCGCAACCGCCTACGTCACCTGGCCGGACTTCGAGGTCATCGGGGAGACCGGGATCGTGCAGGACGTCGTCGCGCGCGAGGTGTCCGCATCGGCCTTGGACGGCGCGCTGCCGCAGCGGTACGACGTACGGCCGGTCGACGACTACCTGGTCGAGGCGCAGCAGGAGGTGACCCGCGGCGTCGACGTCATCGGCGTGATGCTGCTGGTGTTCGCCGCGATCGCGCTGTTCGTGTCGGTGCTGGTCATCTCCAACACGTTCACGGTGCTGCTCGCGCAGCGACAGCGGGACTTCGCGCTGCTGCGCTGCGTCGGCGCGACGCGCCGGCAGGTGCTGCGCGCGGTTCGTTTGGAGGCACTCCTGGTCGGCGCCGCCTCGTCGACGCTCGGGCTCGTGGTCGGGACGCTGTTCGGATACGGGCTCGTGGCGCTCGCCGGCGCGGTCCTCGACGACGTGCCGATCGGCGCGGTCGCGCTGTCGCCGGTGTGGCTCGGCGGCGGTTGGCTCCTCGGAGTGCTGGTCACGCTCGGGGCGTCGCTGCTGCCGGCCCGGCGAGGCAGCCGGGTGGCGCCGCTGGCCGCGCTTCGGCCGGACCACGCGGTCGTGCTGCGCTCGCGCGCCGGTCGCGGCCGGCTCGCGCTCGCGGCGCTGGCGCTCTGGGTCGGCTCGGCGCTTCTGTGGTGGTCGATCGACTCCCACCAGGTCCTGCCGATGCTCACGGGCGGCTTCGTGTCGTTCGTCGGGATCCTGCTGCTCGGCCCGGTGGTCGTGCCGCTGCTGATCCGCCTGGTCGGCGTGGTGCTCGGCCGGGTCGCCGGGACGACGGGACGTCTCGCGGTCGCGAACGCGGTCCGCAACCCCCGCCGTACCGCTGCCACGACGGCGTCACTTCTCGTCGGAGTCACGCTGATCACCGGCATGGTCGTCGGCATGGCCACCGTCCGGGAGACGGTCGACCAGGAGATGGACCTGAACTACCCGCTCGACCTCGCGCTCACCGGCTCCGCCGCGCTCGACGACGGGCTCGCCGACGACGTTCGCGCGATCCCCGGAGTCGAGACGGTGACCGCCATGCGCGGCGCGACGGTGGAGCTGCGCGGACGCGGCCTCGACCTCGGGGAGAAGACCGTGCTCGCGTCGACCGCCGACATGCGCGGGGTCGTCCGCGGCGAGCCGGAGTTCCTCGAGCCGGGTCCGCGCGAGGTGTACCTGCCGTGGGAGGCGTTCGGCGGCCAGGGCTGGAGCAGCGACATGCGCATCACCGCGCTCGTCGACGGCCGCAAGGTGAAGCTGTTGCCGCGACCCGTCGACGGCATCGGCAACGTCGCCATCGTCGCACCGGCGACGCTCGACGCGCTCGCGTCGGTGACGGCGGACCGTGCGCTGTGGATGCGGGCCGACGACGGCGCGGACGCCGACGACGTGACGGGAGCTCTCACGGCGCTGGCCCGCGCAACGGGCACGGAGGCGTCCGGCGGCCTGCCCGACCGGGCCTGGGTCGACCTGCAGC
>NZ_CAMPGZ010000188.1 GCF_946885725.1 uncultured Nocardioides sp. | reverse complement strand
CGCAGCGCCTCGACGGTCGCGTGCACGATGTTGATCTGGTTGGACGAGCCGAGCGACTTGCTCAGGACGTCGTGGATGCCGGCGCACTCGAGCACGGCGCGCACCGGGCCACCGGCGATCACACCGGTACCGGGAGCGGCCGGACGGAGCAGGACGACACCGGCGGCCTTCTCACCCGTGATGGGGTGCGGGATGGTGCCCTGGACACGGGGGACCTTGAAGAAGTGCTTCTTGGCCTCCTCGACGCCCTTGGCGATCGCGGCCGGCACCTCCTTGGCCTTGCCGTAGCCCACGCCGACCATGCCATCGCCGTCACCGACGATCACGAGGGCGGTGAAGCTGAAGCGACGACCACCCTTCACGACCTTGGCGACACGGTTGATCGCGACGACACGCTCGATGTAGGCGGTCTTGTCCGCAACCTGGCCACCGCGACGGTCGTCGCGGCCACCACGGCGCTCGCCACCGCCGCTACGGCGCTGGGATCCGCTCATTCCGAACTACCTCTTCCTCTACTTGTCTTCGCGATCAGAACGCGAGGCCGCCCTCGCGGGCGCCGTCGGCCAGGGCGGCTACGCGCCCGTGGTACTTGTTGCCGGCCCGGTCGAAGACGACGCCCTCGACACCCGCGGCCTTCGCACGCTCGGCCACCAGCTCGCCGACCTTGCGGGCCTTGGCGGACTTGTCGCCCTCGAACGCGCGGAGGTCCGCCTCCATCGTGCTGGCGGAGGCCAGGGTCTTGCCGACCACGTCGTCCACGACCTGCACGGAGATGTGCTTCGCGGAGCGGGTGACGACCAGACGCGGGCGCTCGGCGGTGCCGGTGACCTTCTTGCGGCCCCGCACCTGGCGACGCAGACGCGACGCGGTGCGCGCGTTGGTGTGCTTGTGCGTCTTGAGTGAGATCGCCATGGTCACTTACCAGCCTTTCCGACCTTGCGGCGGATCTGCTCGCCGGCGTAGCGAACGCCCTTGCCCTTGTAGGGCTCCGGCTTGCGCAGCTTGCGGATGTTCGCAGCGACCTCGCCGACCAGCTGCTTGTCGATGCCCTGGACCCCGAGCTTCGTGGGGCCATCGACCGTGAACGTGATGCCCTCGGGGGCGTTGAACGTGATGGGGTGCGAGTAGCCGAGCTGGAACTCCAGCTGGGTCGGGCCCTTCGACAGGACGCGGTAACCCACGCCCACGATCTCGAGCTTCTTCTCGTAGCCCTCTGTCACACCGGTCACCATGTTGGCGATCAGGGTGCGGGTCAGCCCGTGCAGCGAGCGGGACTCCCGCTCGTCGTTCGGACGCGTGACCTCGACGCTGCCGTCCTCGCCCTTGGCGACGGTGATCGGCTGCGCGACGGTGTGGCTCAGGGTCCCCTTCGGGCCCTTGACCGTCACCAGACGCTCCTCGATCGCAACGTCGACACCCGACGGGACCGGGACGGGGAGCTTGCCAATGCGCGACATGCTTCTAAATCCTCTCTGGTCTCGTGGGGTTACCAGACGTAGGCGAGGACTTCCCCACCCACGCCCTTCTGGTTCGCCTGGCGGTCGGTCAGCAGACCCTGGCTCGTCGAGATGATCGCGACGCCGAGCCCGCCGAGCACCTTGGGCAGCCCGTTGTGCTTGGCGTAGACGCGCAGGCCGGGCTTGCTGATGCGGCGGACGCCCGCGATGGAACGCTCGCGGTTCTGGCCGTACTTGAGGGTCACGTGGAGGGTCTTGCCCACCTCGCCCTCGGCCGGCTCCTCCACCTTCCAGGAGGTGATGTAACCCTCCTGCTGCAGGATCTCGGCGACGCCCGCCTTGATCTTGCTGTAAGGCATGGAAACGGAGTCGTGGTACGCCTGGTTGGCGTTGCGCAGACGAGTCAGCATGTCTGCGATCGGGTCAGTCATCGTCATGGCCGTGAGGCCCTTTCTCACCGTGGTTTCGCGTGGGCTGCCGCGGAGCGGCGCGCCGTACGACCTTCAGCGTTGTCGGTTTGTTCGGTTGATCGAGCTGTCGAGATCGCTCTCGGTGCCCGAACGACAGATGGGGGTTGGGTTACCAGCTGCTCTTGGTGACGCCCGGGAGCTCGCCCCGGTGCGCCATCTCGCGCAGGCAGATCCGGCACAGGCCGAACTTGCGGTAGACGGCCTTGGGCCGGCCGCAGCGCTGGCAGCGGGTGTAGGCGCGGACCTTGAACTTCGGGGTCCGGGCCGCCTTGACCTTGAGGGCAGTCTTCGCCATCGGTCAGTCCTCCTTGAACGGGAAGCCCAGCTGCTTCAGCAGCGCGCGACCCTCGTCGTCGTTCGTGGCCGTGGTCACGACCGTGATGTCCATGCCCCGCGAGCGGTCGACCTTGTCCTGGTCGATCTCGTGGAACATGACCTGCTCGGTCAGACCGAAGGTGTAGTTGCCCCGGCCGTCGAACTGCTTCGCGGACAGGCCGCGGAAGTCGCGGATTCGCGGCAGCGCCAGCGTGAGCAGGCGGTCCAGGAACTCCCACATCCGGTCGCCGCGCAGCGTGACGTGCGCGCCGATCGGCATGCCCTCACGCAGCTTGAACTGCGCGATGGACTTGCGGGCCTTGGTGACCTGCGGCTTCTGGCCGGTGATCGCGGTGAGGTCGCGGACCGCGCCCTCGATCAGCTTGGAGTCACGGGCCGCCTCGCCGACGCCCATGTTGACCACGATCTTGGTCAGGCCGGGCACCTGCATGACGTTGCCGTAGCTGAACTGCTCCTGCATCGCGGCCACGATCTCGTCGCGGTAGCGCTGCTTGAGGCGCGGGACCTCGCGGGTCTCGGTGCTGGTGGTGCTCATGTCAGATCTCCTCACCGGTCTTGCGCGAGATGCGGACACTGCGCTGAGCGGTGTACTCGGACCCGTCGGTACGACGCTTCTTGGTCTCGACACGCTTGAAGCCCACGCGCGTGGTGCCCTTGCCCTCGACCAGCATCACATTGGAGACGTGGATCGGCGCCTCCTGCGTCACGATGCCGCCGGTCGTGCCGGCGCGGCCGCCCTGGTTGACGACCTTGGTGTGCCGCTTGACGCGGTTGACGCCCTCGACGATGACCCGGTCGCGCTCGGCCTGGACGGCGATGACCTTGCCCTCGACGCCCTTGTCCTTGCCGGCGATGACGCGAACGACGTCGCCCTTCTTGATGTTCAGGTTCTTCGCCATGTCAGAGCACCTCCGGCGCCAGCGAGATGATCTTCATGAACTTCTTCTCCCGCAGCTCGCGACCCACGGGGCCGAAGATGCGGGTGCCGCGGGGCTCGCCGTCGTTCTTGAGAATCACGGCTGCGTTCTCGTCGAAACGGATGTACGAGCCGTCGGGACGGCGGCGCTCCTTGACCGTGCGTACGACGACGGCCTTGACGACATCACCCTTCTTGACGTTGCCACCGGGGATCGCGTCCTTCACGGTGGCGACGATGACGTCGCCGATGCCGGCGTAGCGACGGCCCGAGCCGCCGAGAACACGGATGCAGAGGATCTCCTTCGCACCGGTGTTGTCGGCGACCTTCAGTCGCGACTCCTGCTGGATCATCGGTTCTTCTCCTGGTTGTCGCGCCGGTTCTCATCTCTGAGCCTGGCGGAACTCGATGGCGGCCATAGCCGCCGTTGACGTTGCCTGTCTGGGCCTTGGTGGGCGCTTACTTGGCCTTCTCGAGGACCTCGACGACGCGCCAGCGCTTGGTGGCCGACAGCGGACGGGTCTCCTGGATGAGCACCCGGTCGCCGACGCCGCACTGGTTCTGCTCGTCGTGGGCCTTGAGCTTGCTCGTGCGGCGCATGACCTTGCCGTAGAGCGCGTGCTTGACGCGGTCCTCGACGGAGACGACGACGGTCTTCTCCATCTTGTCGCTGACCACGAGGCCCTCACGGACCTTGCGGTAGTTGCGTGCCTTCTCGTTGCTCACGTTCTCTGCAGCCTTCTCGCTCATGCGGCACCGTCCTCGGACTCGGACCCGGGAGCCTGACGGATCCCGAGCTCGCGCTCGCGCACCACGGTGTAGATGCGGGCGATGTCACGCTTGACCGTGCGGAGACGGCCGTGGCTCTCGAGCTGACCGGTGGCGGCCTGGAAGCGGAGGTTGAACAGCTCCTCCTTGGCCTCCCGGAGCTTCTGCTCGAGGTCGACGTTGGTCATCTCGTCCAGCTCGTGGGCTGTGGTCGCCATCAGAATTCACCCGCCTCACGCGTGACGAACTTGCACTTCATCGGGAGCTTGTGCATCGCGCGGCGCATGGCCTCGCGAGCGACGTCCTCCGGGACACCGGAGAGCTCGAACATCACGCGGCCGGCCTTCACGTTCGCGACCCACCACTCGGGCGAGCCCTTACCGGAACCCATGCGGGTCTCGGCGGGCTTCTTGGTCAGCGGACGGTCGGGGTAGATGTTGATCCACACCTTGCCGCCACGCTTGATGTGACGCGTCATCGCGATACGCGCCGACTCGATCTGGCGGTTCGTGACGTAGTGGCCCTCGACCGCCTGGATGCCGTAGTCGCCGAAGGCGAGGCTCGTTCCGCCCTTGGCAGCACCGGTCCGCTTGGGGTGGTGCTGCTTGCGGTGCTTGACCCTGCGGGGCATCAGCATGGCTCAGGCCTCCTGTCCGCTGTTCTCGGCGGCGGGAGCGGCGGCCTCGGTGGCCGGCGCGTCCGCCTGGGGAGCGCGGTCGGCGCGGCTCGGGCGGCTGGCGCGACCCGGACGGTCGCCACGGCCGCCACGGCCACGGCCCGGAGCACCGGCGCGCGCGGCCGCCTGGGCCTCGCGCTCGGCGCGGGTGCCCGCGACCTCACCCTTGTAGATCCAGACCTTCACGCCGATGCGGCCGAAGGTCGTCTTGGCCTCGTAGAAGCCGTAGTCGATGTCCGCACGGAGCGTGTGCAGGGGCACGCGGCCCTCGCGGTAGAACTCCGAGCGCGACATCTCGGCGCCACCGAGACGGCCCGAGCACTGGATCCGCACACCCTTGGCGCCGGAGCGCATGGTGGTCTGCATCGCCTTGCGCATCGCGCGACGGAAGGCCACGCGGCCGGCGAGCTGCTCGGCCACGCCCTGCGCGACGAGCTGCGCGTCGGTCTCGGGGCTCTTCACCTCGAGGATGTTGAGCTGGACCTGCTTGCCGGTGAGCTTCTCGAGCTCGCCGCGGATGCGGTCCGCCTCGGCGCCACGACGACCGATCACGATGCCCGGACGGGCCGTGTGGATGTCCACGCGGACGCGGTCGCGGGTGCGCTCGATCTCCACGCGGGAGATGCCGGCGCGCTCCATGCCCTTGGACAGGAGGCGACGGATCGCGACGTCCTCACCGACGTACGACTTGTACAGCTTGTCGGCGTACCAACGGCTCCGGTGGTCGGTCGAGATTCCCAGGCGGAAGCCGTTCGGGTTGATCTTCTGACCCATTACTTCTGACCCTTCCGGTTCTCGTCGGCGGCCGGCTGCACCACGAGCGTGATGTGGCTGGTCCGCTTGTTGATGCGGGACGCACGGCCCTGGGCGCGGGGGCGCCAGCGCTTCATCGTGGGTCCCTCGTCGACCATCGCCTTGGACACGACCAGCGAGCCGCGGTCGAGGTCCTCGGTGGTCTCCGCGTTGGCCACGGCGCTCTCGAGGACCTTGTAGACCGTCTGCGCAGCCGCCTGGGGGGCGAACTGGAGCAGGGCCAGGGCCTCGTCGACCTGCATGCCACGGACCATGTCGACGACACGACGCGCCTTCATCGGGGTGACCCGGACGAAGCGGGCGCTGGCGAAAGCACCGGGCTCGTCGCCCAGCAGGCTCTCGCGTCGGGCGCTCACGCGCCTACGCTCGGTAACGCTCATAACCTTCGATCTCTCTCGTTCGGTCGGCTGCCTGCCGCGGTCAGCGGCGGCGGCTCTTCCGGTCGTCCTTGACGTGTCCGCGGTAGGTGCGCGTGGGCGCGAACTCACCCAGCTTGTGGCCGACCATCGCGTCGGTCACGAACACCGGGACGTGCTTGCGGCCGTCGTGCACGGCGATCGTGTGACCGATCATCGCCGGCACGATCATGGAGCGGCGCGACCACGTCTTGATGACGTTGTGGGTGCCCTTCTCGTTCTGACCTTCCACCTTCTTCATGAGGTGGTCGTCGACGAAGGGGCCCTTCTTCAGGCTGCGAGGCATGTTGTTGTTCCTTCCCTAGCCTGGTCAGCGCTTCTTGCCGGTGCGGCGGCGACGGACGATGAGGGCGTCGGAGGACTTGCGCTTGCGCGTACGGCCCTCCGGCTTGCCCCACGGGGACACAGGGTGACGACCACCGGACGTCTTGCCCTCACCACCACCGTGCGGGTGGTCGACCGGGTTCATGACGACACCGCGGACGGTCGGGCGCTTGCCCTTCCAGCGCATGCGGCCCGCCTTGCCCCAGTTGATGTTGGACTGCTCGGCGTTGCCGACCTCGCCGACAGTGGCGCGGCAGCGCACGTCGACGTAGCGCATCTCGCCGGAGGGCATGCGCAGCTGGGCGCGGCTGCCCTCCTTGGCGACGAGCTGGGCGGACATGCCGGCCGAGCGCGCGATCTTCGCACCGCCGCCGGGGCGGAGCTCGATGCAGTGGATCGTCGTACCGACCGGGATGTTGCGCAGCGGCAGGTTGTTGCCCGGCTTGATGTCGGCGCTGGGGCCCGACTCGACCGGTGTGCCCTGCTCGAGGCCCTTGGGGGCGACGATGTAGCGCTTCTCGCCGTCGGCGTAGTGCAGCAGCGCGATGCGCGCGGTGCGGTTCGGGTCGTACTCGATGTGCGCGACCTTGGCCGGCACGCCGTCCTTGTCGTAGCGACGGAAGTCGACGACGCGGTAGGCGCGCTTGTGACCGCCGCCCTGGTGACGCGTGGTGATCCGACCCTGGTTGTTGCGGCCGCCCTTCTTGGGAAGGGGACGCACCAGGGACTTCTCCGGCGTCGTGCGCGTGATCTCGACGAAGTCGGCGACCGACGAGCCGCGACGGCCCGGGGTGGTCGGCTTGTACTTACGGATGCCCATGTCTTCTCAGTCCTCTACTGCCCGGTCAGGAGACCGGACCTCCGAAGATGTCGATGCGCTGGCCCTCGGCGAGCGAGACGATCGCGCGCTTGGTGTTGGCGCGGCGGCCGACCCCGAAGCGGGTACGACGGGCCTTGCCCTGCCGGTTGAGGGTGTTGACGGACGTGACCTTGACGTTGAACACCTTCTCCACCGCGATCTTGATCTCGGTCTTGTTGGCGTCCGGGTGCACCAGGAAGGTGTACTTGTTCGCGTCGAGCAGGCCGTAGCTCTTCTCGGAGACGACCGGCGCGATCAGCACGTCGCGGTGGTCCTTGTGGAACGTGCTCACTTCTCAGCCTCCTCGGTGCTGGCCTTGGTGCCGGCCTCGACGAAGCCGGCGGCCTCGGCGTCGGCCGCGGTCTTGAACCAGACGTCCGGGGTCGTGTTGTCGTACCAGCGGCCACCGGGGGCGTGGTACTTCTTCGAGTCGGTCTTGGCCTTGATCTCGTAGCCAGCAGGCGCACTGCCGTCCTCGAGGGGAGCGGCGGAGTTCGGGAACTCGGCCTCGACGACGACGCCGGACTTCTCCTCGGCCGGAGCCTCGGTCTTGGCCTCAGCCTTGGCCGGCGCCTCCTCGACCGGAGCGGCCTCGGACGAGGTCGCGACGGCCTTGACCGACTTGCCGGTCGCCGGGCCCGCCACGAACGCGTCGTACGCGCCCTTGGTGAAGACCACGTCGTCGGAGAGCAGCACGTCGTAGGTGTTGAGCTGGTCGACGGCCAGGATGTGCACGGTGTCGACGTTGCGCAGCGACAGCCAGGTCAGGTCGTCGCCCCGCTCGAGCACCACGAGGGCGCGCGGGCGGTCGGTGAGGCTCTTCAGCGCGGACAGCGCGGCCTTGGTCGACGGCTTGTCGCCGTCCACGAAGGACTCGACGACGTGCACGCGGCCGGCGCGGGCCCGGTCGGAGAGGGCGCCACGCAGGGCGGCGGCCTTCATCTTCTTGGGCGTGCGCTGGTCGTAGCTGCGCGGCGTCGGGCCGTGCACGGTGCCACCACCGGCGAACTGCGGCGCGCGGGTCGAGCCCTGACGGGCGCGACCGGTGCCCTTCTG
>NZ_CAMPGZ010000187.1 GCF_946885725.1 uncultured Nocardioides sp. | reverse complement strand
GGAGCGCCTGGCCGCGACCGAGGAGCGGCTCCGGCACCTGCTCGTGCCGCGCGACCCCACCGACTCCAAGGACGCGATCCTCGAGATCAAGTCCGGCGAGGGCGGCGAGGAGTCCGCGCTGTTCGCCGGCGACCTGCTCCGGATGTACACCCGCTACGCCGAGCAGCGCGGGTGGAAGACCGAGGTCATCGACGCGACCGAGTCCGACCTCGGCGGCTACAAGTCCGTCACCGTCGCGGTCAAGGCCAAGGGCACGCCCGAGCCCGGCGAAGCGCCGTACGCCCTGCTCAAGTTCGAGGGAGGCGTGCACCGGGTCCAGCGCGTGCCGGTCACCGAGAGCCAGGGCCGCGTGCACACGTCCGCGGCCGGCGTCCTCGTGATGCCCGAGGCCGAGCAGGTCGACGTGACCATCGACGAGAAGGACATCCGCGTCGACGTCTTCCGCTCCTCCGGCCCCGGCGGTCAGTCGGTCAACACCACCGACTCCGCCGTACGCATCACGCACCTGCCCACCGGCATCGTGGTGTCCTGCCAGAACGAGAAGAGCCAGCTGCAGAACCGCGAGCAGGCCATGCGCATCCTGCGCGCGCGGCTGCTCCAGGCCGCCCAGGACGCCGCCGACGCCGAGGCCAGCGACGCGCGCCGCTCGCAGGTCCGCACCGTCGACCGGTCCGAGCGGATCCGCACCTACAACTTCCCGGAGAACCGCATCTCCGACCACCGCACCGGCTACAAGGCCTACAACCTCGACCAGGTCCTCGACGGCGACCTCGACCCGGTGGTCGAGTCGGCCGTCCGGGCCGACCTGGCCGCACGACTCGAGGCCTTGGAGCAGAGCACGTCATGACCGGCCGCCGGGCCTTGGTGAAGGACGCCGCGCTGCGGCTCGCCCGCGCCGGGGTGGCCAGCCCGGAGTACGACGCCGCCGAGCTCCTCGCCCACGTGCTCGGCACCACCCGCGCCAACCTCCCGCTCTCCGACACCGTCGACGACGCCCAGGCCGCCGCCTTCGAAGAGCTCGTACGCCGACGCGAGACGCGCGAGCCGCTGCAGCACCTGGTCGGCTCCGCCTCCTTCCGGTACGTCGAGCTCGCGGTCGGGCCGGGGGTCTTCACGCCGCGGCCGGAGACCGAGCTGCTCGCCGGCTGGGGCGTCGAACGCGCCCGCGAGGTGCTCGCCGAAGGACGCACCCCGGTCGTCGTCGATCTCTGCACCGGCTCCGGCGCGATCGCGCTGAGCATCGCCACCGAGGTGCCCGAGGCCCAGGTGCACGCCGTCGAGCTGGGCGAGGACGCCTTCGCCTGGGCGCAGCGCAACCTCGCCGGCTCCGGGGTCGACCTCCGCCACGGCGACATGGCCGACGCCTTCGCCGACCTCGACGGCACCGTCGACGTGCTCCTCTGCAACCCGCCGTACATCCCGCTCGAGGCCTTCGAGTCCGTCGCCGTCGAGGCGCGCGACCACGACCCGCACCTCGCGCTGTTCTCCGGCGACGACGGGCTCGACGCGATGCGCGTGCTCGAACGCGTCGCCGCGCGGCTGCTGCGCGACGGGGGAGTGGTCGGCGCCGAGCACGCGGACGTGCAGGGCGAGGCCGCGCCGGCGGTGTTCCGCCGCACCGGCCGCTGGCGCGACGTGAAGGACCACGTCGACCTCGCGGGGCGCAACCGCTACCTGACGGCTCGACTGGCACGATGAGCCTCGTGATGACCGCATGAGCAAGCGCTTCGCCACCGACGACCCCACCGAGCGCGAGGCCGGCATCGCGGCCGCGGCGCTCGCGGTGCAGCGTGGCCAGCTGGTCGTCCTGCCCACCGACACCGTGTACGGCGTCGGGGCCGACGCGTTCTCGCCCGAGGCGGTGCGCGCGCTGCTGGCGGCGAAGGGGCGCGGCCGCGACATGCCGCCGCCCGTGCTGGTCTCGGCGACCACCACGCTCGACGCGCTGGCGACCGGCGTCCCGTCCTACGCCCGGGCGCTCATCGAGGAGCTGTGGCCCGGCCCGCTGACGATCGTGTGCCACCAGCAGTCGTCGCTGCAGTGGGACCTCGGCGACACCCGCGGCACGGTCGCGGTGCGGATGCCCGACCACGAGGTCGCCCTCGAGCTGCTCTCGCGCACCGGCCCGCTGGCGGTGAGCAGCGCCAACCGCACCGGCCTCGAGGCCGCCACCGACGCCGAGGCGGCTGAGGCGATGCTCGGGGGGAAGGTCGAGGTGATCCTCGACGCCGGCCCCACCAAGGGCGACGTGCCCTCCACGATCGTCGACGTCACGGGTGACACGGGCCGGGTGCTCCGCCCCGGTGCGATCCCGCTCGACCGGCTCAACGAGATCGTGTCCCCGATCGGGGCCACGATCGCCGACGAGGGGTAGGCGCACGACAGCCCATGCGCGAGTACCTCACCGTCTTCCTCGTCGCAGCGACGACGACGTACCTCCTCGGCGTCTTCGCCCGCGAGGTCGCCCTGCGCACCGGCGCGGTCGCCAAGGTCCGTGACCGCGACGTGCACGCGGTGCCGATCCCGTACTTCGGAGGCGTCGCGATGCTCGGCGGGCTCACCGCGGCGTACCTCGTCGGCGCGCGGCTCCCGTTCCTCTCCCAGGAGAGTCACGGCTCGGTGTTCCGCGACGCGGCGGTGGTGCTCGTCGCCGGTGCGATGGTCTGCCTGCTCGGGGTCGTCGACGACCTGATCGAGCTCGACGCGCTGACCAAGCTCGGCGGCCAGCTGCTGGTCGCGGGCGTGCTGGTCTACAACGACGTGTACTTCTACTACTTCCAGCTGCCGGGCGGCGGACAGCTCAGCCCCGACCCCACGCAGATGCAGCTGCTCAGCGTGATCATCGTGGTCGCCACGATCAACGCGGTGAACTTCGTGGACGGGCTCGACGGGCTCGCCTCGGGCGTGGTCGGGATCGGTGCCGTCGCGTTCTTCCTGTTCAGCTACACGCTGGCCTACGTCAACGACGAGACCCGCGCGATCACCGCCGCGCTGCTGTGTGCCGCGCTCGCCGGCGCGTGCGCCGGGTTCCTGCCGCACAACTTCTTCCCGGCCCGGCTGTTCATGGGCGACTCCGGCTCGATGCTGCTCGGCCTGGTGCTGGCCGCGAGCGCGTTGACCCTCACCGGGCAGTTCCCCGACGCGCTGGTCACCGAGGGCGCCGGTGCCGCCGACGCGAGCCTGCTCCCGACGCTGCTCCCGATCGTGCTGCCGATCTCGATCCTGATCGTGCCGTTCGCGGACCTGCTGCTCGCCGTCATCCGCCGCACGCGCGCGGGTCGCTCGCCGTTCGCCCCCGACAAGCAGCACCTGCACCACCGGCTGCTGGAGATCGGGCACACGCAGCGCCGCGCGGTGCTGATCATGTACCTCTGGGCCGGCCTGATCGCCTTCGGGGGAGTGCTGGCCAGCCTGTACGCCGGTGCGTTCACCACCTACCTGCTGGTCGTCTGGGTGCTGGTCACGGTCGCGCTGACGTTCGTCGTGCCCCGCTTGCAGCGGCCCTCGACGAGGGTCTGACGGGGCTCCGGCAAGGGGCCGATTTCCTCGGTCACGGGACTTTGTGCTAGTTTTCACAAAGTCAGCAGGGACCCCGCGGAGCTCGCTTCCGGACCCAGTGACGACTGTCCCGTCGAGCACGACAGAACGGCCGCCCATGATGACCGCCCAGCGTCCTCCGCAGGCAGTGCCCGAGGCCCTGACCGGTCCTGCGGCGCTCGGCCGGCTGGTGCGCCGGGCCCTTCTCGCGGCCGTCGTCTCCGGGGCGCTCACGATCCTCGTCGCCGCGCTCGTCGCCGGCGGCAGCGCCGCGGTCGGTGCCCTCGTCGGCACGCTGCTCACCTGCGTGACGCTGGCCCTCGGGCTGCCCGTCCTGGCCTGGGTGACGCGCGTGCTGCCGGCGATGTCGCTGCTCGTCGCGATGATGACCTACCTCATGCAGGTCGTGTTCCTCGGTGCGGCGTACCTCGTCCTCCAGCGGTCGGCCGAGGCGCGGGCCGCGGTCGACGGAACCTGGCTCGGCATCGCGGTCATCGTGACCACGGTGGTGTGCCTGACCGTGCAGGTGGTGGGGTTCATGAAGGGCCGCCACCCCTACTTCGACCTCGAGTCCCAGGACGGGCCCGAAGCGGCGTCTCAGGAGCCGTCGGAGCGGCCGGAGCCGGGTGCGCGATGACCCTTCTCGACTGCTATTGTCCGGAGCGCGATGTCACAGCAGAAGCGTGCGTCTGCTTCCGGTGGCGAACCCCCGAAACAAGCCATGGGCGATCCCTGGCAGGGCTTCGGGTATGTCGTCTCGGGAGTCGCACTCTACGGGTTCCTCGGATGGTTGCTGGATCGCTGGTGGGGCACGACCTTCATGGTCGCCATCGGCATCCTGGCGGGCGCCGGACTCGGCATCTACATGACCTTCGGCCGCTTCGGCCGGCCCGGCGGGACCTCGCGAGACGAGGACGCTGGGAGCTTGCAGGACACGCAGAACACCCAGGACAGCAACAACAGCAAGAGCACCGACGGCACCAGCGAGACGGGCGGGACTGAGGAGTGAGTGTGAGCGTCAGGGGCACGATCGTCGCCGCGGCCGAGTCTGAGTCCGGCAGCGGCTTCCACGCGCCGGGCCCCGGCAGCTTCGAGCTGCCGCCCTTCCTCAGCCTCGGCGAGTTCGGCATCACCAAGCCCATGGGCCTGCTGATCCTGTCGTCGATCCTGATCGCGTGGTTCACGATCGGCGCGTCCCGCAAGGCCGCGGTCGTGCCGAGCCGGCTGCAGTTCGCCGGCGAGGCCGTCTACGGCTTCGTCCGCAACAACCTCGGTCGCGACATCATCGGCTCCGAGCACTACATGAAGTTCGTGCCGTACCTGTTCACGCTGTTCATGTTCATCGTCGTGAACAACTACTACGGGATCATCCCGTTCCTGCAGTTCCCGAGCATGTCGCGGATCGGCTTCATCATCCCGCTGGCGCTGATCTCGTGGCTCACCTACATCGGCGCGGGCATGTGGAAGCACGGCGCGCTCGGCTACTTCAAGCACGCCACGATGCCCAGCGGCGTGGGCGGGCCGATCCTCCTGCTGCTCGTCCCGCTGGAGTTCTTCTCCAACATCATCGTCCGGCCGTTCACGCTGACGCTGCGACTGTTCGGCAACATGTTCGCCGGCCACCTGCTGCTGATCCTGTTCGCGACGGGTGGTGCCGCGCTGATCACCAGCGGCAACCTGCTGTACGGCGGCGTCGGCGTCCTGTCGTTCGCCCTCGGCATCGGGGTCAGCTTCCTCGAGATGCTGGTGATGTTCCTGCAGGCCTACGTCTTCACGCTGCTCAGCTCGCTCTACATCGGCGAGGCGCTCGCCGAGGAGCACTGAGTTCGCGGTCCGGCTCCGGCCGCACCGCTTGCACCACCGCACACAACTGCACAGCCCCTAGTTTTCGCCAACACAGTCGGCGCCACCGCGGTGCCGAATGACGAAAGGAAAAGCCGTGGAAGGCTCCATCAACCTGGTCGGTCTCGGCCTCTCCGCCATCGGCCCCGGTGTCGGCATCGGCCTGATCTTCGCCGCGTTCATCAGCGGTGTCGCTCGGCAGCCCGAGGCCCAGAGCCGTCTGCAGTCGATCGCCATCCTGGGCTTCGTTCTGGCTGAGGCGCTGTTCATCATCACGGTTGCTCTCGCGTTCGTCCTGCCTCTCTGACGACCCGATAGGGAGCCGTTGACATGGACGTGACACTGCTCGCCGCCAGGCAGAGCGTCGTGCTCGCCGCCGAGGAAGAAGTGCACAACCCGCTGCTGCCGATCTGGTCAGAGGTCATCCTCTCGCTGATCGTCTTCGCGATCCTCTTCTTCATCGTGCGCAAGTACGTCGTCCCCAACTTCGAGAAGGCCTACGCCGAGCGCACGGCCGCCATCGAGGGTGGGCTGCAGGCCGCGGAGACCAAGCAAGCCGAGGCCGACGCCAAGCTCGCCGAGCTCGAGAAGCAGCTCGGCGACGCCCGGCACGAGGCCGCGCGCATCCGCGAGGACGCGCGTGAGCAGGGCGCCGCGATCATCGCCGAGATGCGCCAGCAGGCCCAGGCCGAGGCTGCGCGGATCGTCGAGCACGCGCACACCCAGATCGAGGCCGAGCGCCAGCAGGCGGTCACCTCGCTCCGGGCCGAGGTCGGCTCGCTGGCCACCTCGCTGGCCGGTCGCATCGTCGGCGAGTCCCTCGACGACGACGCCCGCCAGCAGCGCGTGATCGAGCGCTTCCTCGCCGACCTCGAGGCCCAGCAGGGCCAGTCGACCGCGGGAGCGAACTGATGCCGGGCCAGCTGCGCGGGGCCTCCGCCGACGCACTCGCCGCCCTGACCGAGAAGCTCGGTCAGGTCGTCGAGGCGGGAGCGGACGCCGCCCGGGTGGGTGACGACCTGTTCGGGGTCGCCGACGTACTCCGGCGCGAGCCGGCGCTGCGCCGCGTGGCCACCGACCTGTCGGTGACCCCCGAGGCCAAGGCGGAGCTGGTCCGCGGCATCTTCGCCGCGCGGCTCGACCCGGCGTCGCTCGACATCGTGGCCGACGCGGTCGGCCGCCGCTGGGCGGCCACCCGCGACCTCGGCGACGCGCTCGAGCACCTCGGCGTTGTCGCCATGGTGCGCAGCGCCGAGAACGCCGGCCAGGCCGACGCTCTCGAGAACGAGCTGTTCGCCTTCGAGCGGCTGGTCTCGGGCACGCCGGAGCTGCGCGACGCGCTCTCCGACCCGAAACGGTCGCTGGCCGACAAGCGGGCGCTGCTGCGCAACCTGCTGGAGGGCAAGGCGACGCCGGCCACGATCCGCCTCGCCGAGCAGGCGCTGGCGGGCACTCACCGCACCGTGGCGGTCGCCCTCGAGGAGTACCAGAAGATCGCCGCGGCCCACCGCAACCGGCTGGTCGCGGAGGTCCGCGTGGCGCGCCCGCTGTCCGAGGCCGACGCGCAGCGGCTCGCCGGAGTGCTCGCCAAGCAGTACGGCCGTCCGGTGCACCTCAACGTCGTGGTCGACCCCGACGTGATCGGCGGCATCCGCGTGGAGGTCGGTGACGACGTCATCGACGGCACCGTGGTCAGCCGCCTCGACGACGCCCGTCGCAGGCTCGCGGGCTAGCACGAACAAGACAACAAGGTTGAGTGGTCTCCACGAGCTCGACCGCCCGAGAAGAACCACCGAGAGACAAGGGACAAGATCATGACGGAGCTTTCGATCCGTCCGGAGGAGATCCGGGACGCGCTCCAGCGCTTCGTGTCGGACTACAAGCCGGAGACCGCGAGCCGTGAAGAGGTCGGCACCGTGGCGGAGGCCGGCGACGGCATCGCCCGCGTGAACGGTCTGCCTTCGGTGATGGCCAACGAGCTCCTGGAGTTCGAGGACGGCACCCTCGGTCTGGCGCTGAACCTCGACACCCGCGAGATCGGTGTCGTCATCCTCGGTGACTTCGAAGGGATCGAGGAGGGCCAGACGGTCCGCCGCACCGGCGAGATCCTCTCGGTGCCCGTGGGCGACGGGTACCTCGGCCGGGTCGTCGACCCGCTGGGCACCCCGATCGACGGCCTCGGCGACATCGAGACCACCGGGCGCCGCGCGCTGGAGCTCCAGGCTCCCGGCGTGATGCAGCGCAAGTCGGTGCACGAGCCGCTCGCCACCGGCATCAAGGCGATCGACGCGATGACCCCGATCGGCCGCGGCCAGCGTCAGCTGATCATCGGCGACCGCGCCACGGGCAAGTCGACGATCGCGATCGACACGATCATCAACCAGAAGCAGAACTGGGAGTCGGGCGACCCGACCAAGCAGGTCCGCTGCATCTACGTCGCCATCGGCCAGAAGGGCTCGACCATCGCCTCCGTGCGTGGCGCCCTCGAGGAGGCCGGCGCGCTGGAGTACACCACGATCGTCGCGTCCCCGGCGTCGGACTCCGCGGGCTTCAAGTACCTCGCCCCCTACACCGGCTCGGCCATCGGCCAGCACTGGATGTACGACGGCAAGCACGTCCTGATCGTCTTCGACGACCTGACCAAGCAGGCCGAGGCCTACCGCGCCGTGTCGCTGCTGCTGCGCCGCCCGCCGGGCCGCGAGGCCTACCCGGGTGACGTCTTCTACCTGCACAGCCG
>NZ_CAMPGZ010000186.1 GCF_946885725.1 uncultured Nocardioides sp. | reverse complement strand
ACGCGGACGAGGGCCAGGCCCCAGCCGCGTTCGCCGGAGTCGGCCTGGCCGGAGGCCGCCTTCGTGGTGAACCCCTGCGCGAACACCCGCTCGGCCAGCTCGTCGGGGATTCCCGGGCCGTCGTCGGAGACCCGCAGCCGCACGGCGTATTCGTCGGCCGAGAGCCCGACGAGCACCGAACCCTGCTTCGACGCGACCGCCTCCATCGCGTTGTCGACGAGGTTGCCGAGCACGGTCACGAGGTCGGCGGAGACGTCGTCGGGCAGGGTCGGCAGCCGTGCCTCGTCCTCGAGGTCGAGCCGCACGCCCAGCTCGGTGGCGCGGCTGCCCTTCGCGACGAGCAGCGCCGCGACGGCCGGGTCCTCGACGCGGGCGACCACCCGGTCGGTCCAGCCGGCGCGGGCACGTTCCTGCGTGGCGACGAAGGCCGCGACCTCGTCGTACTCCTCGAGCTCGATCAGACCCGCGATCGTGTGCATCCGGTTACTGAACTCGTGTGCCTGCGAGCGCAGCGTGTCGGTCGTGCTGCGCCAGACGTCGAGCTGCCGGTTGAGGTCGACGAGCTCGGTGCGGTCGCGGACGGTGGTGACCCAGCCGATGCGCATGCCCTGGTTCACCACCGGCATCTGGTTGAGCACGAGCACCCGGCCCGCGGATGCGACGGCCAGGTCGCTGGCCCCGGTCTCACCCGCCAGAACCGAAGCGACCGAGGGCGGCACCGGCAGCTCGGCGACGGGACGCCCGACGTGGTCGGACTCGTCGAGCGCGAGCAGACGCACGGCCTCGTCGTTGACCAGCGTGACGTGCCCCGAGGTGTCCACGCCGACCACGCCCTCGCGCAGGCCGTGCAGCATGGCCTCGCGGTGCTCGACGAGGCCGGCGATCTCGTTGGGCTCCAGGCCGTGGGTCTGCCGCTTGATCCGCCGCGACAGCAGCAGGCTGCCGCCGAGGCCGACGAGGGAGCCGACCAGCACGTAGATGAGCAGCGTCGGCGCCGTGGCCCCGAGCCGTTCGCGCAGCGTCGGGTAGTCGCGGCCGATGATCACGTAGCCGACGACGTCCCCGATCAGCACGTCGCCGCGGCTCCGGATCGCCTGCACCGGCGCCCGCGCCTCGATCGCGCTGCTGCCGTCCTCGTCGACCACGCCGACCCACGAGCGCCCGCGCCCGGGCCGGGTCACCGTCGTACCGATGTCACTCGGGTTCGACGAGTGCACGACCTCGCCGTCGGCGTCGGTGACGAGGACGTACGACGAGCCGGACGTCGCACGTGCGCGCTCGGCCTCACCGGCCACGCCGGCGTTGGTGCCGGTGGCGAGCCCGGCCTCGAGGACGCGGGTGTCGGCGACGTTCTCGGCGGTGGCGAGCACGCGGCGGCTCTCGGTGCGCCGGAACGCGACGTCGTTCTGCACCAGCAGCACGGGCGTCAGGCCCAGCACCACGACCAGCACGACGACGGCCTGGAGCGCGAGGAGCTGCCCCGCGAGGGAGAGGCGTCGTCTCACGGCAGGCAGTCTCGCCCATGGCAGGGATCTATGCTCGCCGGGTGCTGAGCCGGCGACGGGTGCTGACGGCCGCTGCGGCGTCGTCACTGCTGCCCCTGCTGCCACTGACGGCCGGCTGCGATCCTCGCGCCGGCACCGTCGACACCGAGCAGCTGCGGATCATGGTGCCCAACGCGGCGGGCGGCGGCTACGACACGACCGCCCGGATCCTCGCCGGGATCATCGAGGACGAGGGCCTCGGCGAACGGCCCGAGATCTTCAACCTCGAGGGCGCCAGCGGCGCCGCCGGCCTGGCACGGACCGCGCACGAGCGCGGCAACGGCGACTTCCTGATGATGATGGGCCTCGGCGTCGTCGGCAGCCTGCACACCAACCGCACCTCCGTCGGCCTCGACCAGGTGACACCGGTCGCGCGGCTGCTCAGCGAGCAGGAGATCGTGATGGTGCGTGACGGCTCTCCGCACCGCGACCTGGACTCGCTCGTCGACGCCTGGAGGCGAGACCCGCCGCGGCTGCGGTTCGGCGGCGGCTCCCTGCCCGGCGGCCCGGACCACCTGGCTACCCACCTGCTCGCCGAAGCGGTCGGGATCGACCCGCGCCAGGTCCGCTACCGGACGTACGACGGCGGCGGCCCCACCCTCGCGGCCCTGTTCACCGAGCGCATCGACGCTGCCCTGTCCGGCGTGCTGGAGAACATCGACCAGGTCCGCGCCGGCGCCGTCCGCGTGCTGGCGGTGACCGGCGACCGGCCGGTGCCGGGCGTGGACGCCCCGACGCTGCGCGAGGCCGGCGTGCCCCTGGAGTTCGCCAACTGGCGTGGCCTGGTCGCGCCGCCCGCTCTGAGCACCGAGCAGCGCGACCGGCATGTCGCCCTCGTCGACCGCGTGCACGCCACCCGAGCCTGGCGTGACGCGGAGGCCGCGAACGGCTGGACCGACGCCTATCTCACTGGTGCGGCGTTCGGCCGTTTCCTGGCCGCCGAGTCGCAGCGCGTGGGGGACGTGCTGGGGCGGCTGGGGGTGTAGCTGGGCCTGTCGGGATACCACCGGCTGCTGGGATCCCGGCGCAACCGGGCCGAAACTTCGCGTGTTTGGTGCAAGTTTCGCGTGGGCGCCCCTGTGGACAGTCAGGCCTTGACGGCCAGCACCGGGCACGTCGCGTGCAGCAGCACCCGCTGGGCGGTGGAGCCCATCAGCAGCTTGCCGACGGGGGTACGGCGCCGGATCCCGAGCACGATCAGCGCGGCGCCGAGCTTGTCGGCGGCCTCGAGGATCTCCTCGGCGGGTTCGAGCCGGCCGACCTGCTGCACCACCTCGTGCTCCACGCCCTGATCGGCGAGCCGCTCGCGCAGGGCGTCGAGCTGCTCGGTCGAGGCGAGCTTGTGGTCCACGAACGAGTCGCCGCCGCTGGCGTTGACCACGTGCAGCACGCCGTTCCTCCGCCCTGCCTCCTCGACAGCCGCCCGGACGGCGGCGTCCCCCTGTGGCGTGGGTGTCCATCCGACCACGATCACGTCCCGGTCCACGACGGCTCCTCTCAGTCCTCGTCCGCGAAGGCGAGCTTCTTGGCGTCCTCGGCATCCTTCCCCCGCAGCCGCGCGACGATGCGTGGAGCGTAGGGCAGCAGCAACGCCCCGGCTGCGAGCAGCAGGATGAACAGCGACAGCGGCCGGGTGACGAACACCGTCAGGTCGCCGTTGCCGACGTTCAGCGCGCGCCGGAACTGGTTCTCCAGCTCGGGGCCGAGGATCGCGCCGAGGATCGTCGGCGCGATCGGGAAGTCGAACTGCCGCATCAGGAACCCGACCACTCCGATGGCGTAGGCGATCAGGATGTCCGTGACCGTCCCCGACACCGAGTAGATGCCGAGCGTCGCGAACAGCAGGATCCCGGCGTACAGCAGCGGCCTCGGGATCTCCAGCACCTTCACCCACAGCCGGATGAGCGGCAGGTTCAGCGCGAGCAGCATGACGTTGCCGACGAACAGCGACGCGATCAGCGCCCACACCAGGTCCGGCGACTTCTCGAACAGCTGTGGACCGGGCTGCACGTTGAAGATCTTGAACGCCGCCAGCATGACCGCCGCGGTCGCGGAGGTCGGCAGGCCGAGCGTCAGCAGCGGAACGAGCACGCCGGAGAACGACGCGTTGTTGGCGGCCTCGGGGCCGGCGACGCCCTCGATCGCGCCCTTGCCGAACTCGTCCTTGCCGCGCGAGCGCCGCTTCTCGTAGGTGTACGAGAGGAACGTCGGCAGCTCGGCGCCACCGGACGGCAGTACGCCGAACGGGAATCCGAAGCCGGCACCGCGGACCCACGGGCCCCACGAGCGCCGCCACTGGTCGCGCGACAGCCACATGAAGCCGCCGCGGACCGGCTCGAGCGGCGCGACCTGGCCCGGCCGGGTGCGGCCCTTGACCAGCACGTAGAGGGTCTCGCCGATCGCGAAGAGGCCGATGATCAGCAGTACCTCGTCGATGCCGTTGAACAGCAGCGGGCTGTCGAAGGTCAGCCGCGGCTGGCCGGAGATTCCGTCCAGCCCGATGAAGCCGACCGTGATGCCGAGCAGCAGCGAGATCAGGCCGCGCACCAGCGAGTTGCCGACGAGCGCGGTGACGGTGACGAGCGCCAGGATCATCAGCGCGAAGTAGTCGGTGGCGCGGAAGGTGACGGCCAGCCGGCCGATCGGCTCCGCGACAAGCGCGAGCAGCGCGGTCGAGATGAGCGCGGCGACGAAAGAGCCGACGGCCGCGGTCGCCAGCGCGGCACGGGCCTGACCGCGCTTGGCCATCTCGTGGCCCTCGATGGCGGTCGCCACCGACGCGGACTCGCCCGGTGTGTTCAGCAGGATCGACGTGGTCGACCCGCCGTACATCGCGCCGTAGTAGATGCCCGCGAACATGATGAACGCCGGGATCGGGCTCTCGAACCCGTACGTGACCGGCAGCAGCAGCGCGATCGTGACGGCCGGGCCGATGCCCGGCAGCACGCCGACGAGCGTGCCGAGGGTGACCCCGATGATCGCGAACAGCAGCATCTCGGGGCTGAGGACGGTCGCGAAGCCGCCCATCAGGTCGCCGAACTGGCTCACAGCGGGAACACCCCCTGGGGCAGGAAGACGCCGAGGGCGCGCGTGAACGACAGGTAGACGAGCAGCGTCAGGCCGATGCCGACCACGATGTCGCGCGGCAGCTGCCGGGAGCCCATCGTGCGGGCGGCGACGACGAAGAACACGGCAGTGGCCGGCACGTAGCCGACCGGACCGACCACGAACGCGTAGGCCACGAGCGTCGCCACCAGCGCGGCGGCGGCCGGCAGGTGCGTGAAGCGCTCGGCGGGCAGCGACTCGTGACGCCGTACGGCGGCGGCCTGCTGCGCGACGTACACCAGGCCGAGCGCGAGCATCAGCGTGATCACCACGAACGGCATGAACCGCGGTCCCTGGGGCGCGAGCCCCTCGTCCGTCTCGATCGCGAACACCTGGCTGAGCAGGACGCCGCTGACCAGCACGATGCCCGCGCCGAAGGCGAACGGGCCGACCGGCCGGCCCTGGGGCTCACCCAGGGCCGGCTCGGTGGTGGACGGTGCCTCGGTCACAGCCCGAGGTCCTCGTAGAGGTCCGCGACGCGCTGCACCTCGTCGTCGATGTACTGCTGGGCCTCGTCGCCGGTCTTGTAGAAGTCGGCCCAGCCGTTGTCCTCGAGCGCCTTCTTCCAGCTCTCGGTCCCGTGCATCTCGTCCACGACGTCGGTGACCTGCTGCTTGGCGTCGTCGGAGAGGCCGGGTGCCGCGACGAGCGCGCGCCAGTTGCTGAAGTCGATGTCGTAGCCGGCGTCCTGGAGGGTGGTGGCCTCCTCGCCCGCCACCTCCTGGGTCTCGGCGGTGCTGATCGCCAGCAGCCGCATGTCGCCGCTCGCGATCTGCTCCTCGAACTCGCTGACGCCTGAGACGCCGACGGCCACGTCACCGGACAGGATGCCGGCGATGGCCTCGCCACCACCGGAGTAGCCGACGTACTTCATCTTCGACGGGTCGGCGCCCGCCTCCTTCATCAGCTCGGCCACGACGAGCTGGTCGGAGCCGCCCGCGGAGCCGCCGCCGAAGGTCACCGACGACGGGTCCTTCTCGTAGGCCTTGACGACGTCCTCGATGCTCTGGAACTTCGAGTCCTTCGGTACGACGAACGCCTCGGCCTCGCTGGTGAGCGTGGCGATCGGGGTGGTGTCGTCGAACGACACGGGCGAGTTGGCCTGCTCGAGGGCGCCGATCATCACCAGGCCGGTGACCATCAGCGCGTGCGGGTCGCCCTTGTCCTTCTGGAGCTGCGACAGGCCGGTCGCGCCACCGCCGCCCTCGACGTTGAAGACCTCGACGGGCTCGGACACGACGTCCTCGTCCTGGATGACCTTCTGCATGGTGCGGGCGGTGGAGTCCCAGCCGCCGCCGGCGGCCGCGGGGACCATGACGTCCACAGTCTTGGACGGGAACTCCTCGGCCGACGTGGCGCCGCCCCCGGCGGACTGGTTGCAGGCGGCCAGGGTCAGGGCGGTGCCGACAGCGGCCGCGACGGCGGCGGTACGGCGAACGACCGAGCGGCGGGGAGCGCGCATCGGATCCTCCTCGTTGATCAGGGGTGGGGTCGATCTGGGGGGTGGTGACCGGCGTCACGCTAGGAGGACCGCGCCGGAAACGGACCGTTGAGACCATCAGACAGTTTGTGGTCTTTGTGGTCATGCGTGCGGCCCTGGCCACGCTCTTCTCCGATCCGTACCGTGGGTCGCCTGAACCACGGAACGGACCAGGACGGATCCCTCCTTGACCACCGCATCCCCCGGCCCCGACGGCGTGCGCAGCATCCAGCGCGCGCTCGACGTGCTCGCCCTGCTCGACGAGCACCACACCACCCGCACGCTCCGCGAGATCGTCGCGGGCACCGGCCTGCCGAAGACGACCGCGGTCCGCCTGCTCGCCACGCTGGAGTCGCGCGGCCTGGTCGCGCGCGTCGCCGAGACGACGTACACCTGCGGCCCCGCGTGGCTGCGCTGGGTGAGGCTGGCCGACCGGCTGTGGGACGTCTCGCCGGAGGCCCGCGCGGCGATGCGCGAGCTGGTCGAGCGCTGCGGCGAGACCGTCAACGTCTACGTGCGGCAGGCCGTGCAGCGGGTGTCGATCGCGCAGGAGGAGGGCACCGCCACGGTCCGCAGCATGGTCGCCGTCGGCGAGCCGATGCCGCTCGGCCGCGGCGCCACCGCGAAGGTGCTGCTGTCCGGCGCGCCCGACGACCTGGTCGGCACGCTGGCCGAGGCCGATCCCGACCTCGACGCCGGCACGCTGGCCCGGCAGGTCGCGTCGATCCGCGAGACCGGGTACGCCGTCTCCCACGGCGAGCGCGAGCTCGGCGCCTCCGCCGTCGCCGCCCCGCTGCACGGCGAGGACGGCCGTGTGATCGCCGCGCTGTCGGTGAGCGGGCCGACGTCGCGGTTCACCGCCGAGCGGATCCCCGGGTACGTCGAGGCCGTGGTGGCAACCGCCCGCAGGCTCGACGAGGTCGGGCTCGGCGCCGTGGCGGCACTGCTGTGAGCAAGCCGCTGCTGGACGGCGTCCGCGTCGTCGACCTGACCAACGTGCTGGCCGGCCCGGTCGCCGGCTACCAGCTCGCGCTGCTCGGCGCCGACGTGGTGAAGGTGGAGGTGCCCGGCACCGGCGACCTCGCCCGGCAGCTCGGCGCCGATCCCGAGCTCAGCCGCCGCCACCTCGGCGCGTCGTTCCTGGCGCAGAACGGCGGCAAGCGGTCGGTGACGGTGAACCTCAAGAGCAACGGCGGCCGTGCCGTGTTCCGACGACTGCTGGGCACCGCCGACGTGCTGCTGGAGAACTTCCGGCCCGGCGTGCTCGCCCGGCTCGGCTTCGGCTGGGAGGAGCTGCGGCGGGACCACCCCGGCCTCGTCTACTGCGCGGTGTCGGGCTTCGGCGCGACCGGGCCGGAGAGTGACCGTCCGGCGTACGACCAGGTCGTGCAGGGCCTGTCCGGGATCATGAGCGTCACCGGGTCCGAGGACACCGCGCCGCTGCGGGTGGGCTACCCGGTGTGCGACTCGATCGGCGGCCTCGCGGCGGCGTTCGCGATCTCCTCCGCCCTGGTGCGCAAGGCACGCACGGGCGAGGGCGCCTACCTCGACGTCTCGATGCTCGACGCGGCGCTCAGCACGATGGGCTGGGTCGTGTCCGACTACCTCGTCGCTGGCCGCACGCCGGAGCCGATGGGCAACGAGAACCGCACGTCGGCGCCCTCGGGCACGTTCGAGACCGGGGACGGCGCGCTCAACATCGCCGCGAACAAGCAGGAGCAGTGGTTGGCCCTCTGTACGGCGATCGGCCGAGACGAGCTCACGACGGACCCGCGCTTCGCGACCCGCGACGACCGCAAGCACCACCGCGTCGCGCTCAAGGACGAGCTCGAGCGCACCCTGCGCCGGAAGCCGGCGAGCCACTGGGACGCGGTGCTCCGTCGGGCGGGCGTCCCGGCCGCACCCGTCGCCACGGTCCCGGAGGCGCTCGACTCCCCGCAGGTGCGGCACCGCGGCCTCGTCGGTCGCGTCGAGTCGGCGGCCGGACCGCTGGACCTGCTCGGACTG
>NZ_CAMPGZ010000185.1 GCF_946885725.1 uncultured Nocardioides sp. | reverse complement strand
CTGGCGAGGGGACCCTGGCGAGGGGTCAGCTGTGCCGCGACACGCCGCCCAGGTGGCTGATTTAGTGACCCCTCGGCATTCCGTGAAAACGGAGGTTGCGCGGTCCCGATCTCAGACTTGTTGGTACCGACGGGTCAGTTGTGCAGGTGCCCGTCCCTGCGGGCCAGGACGCCGAGGGGTCACTACTTCAGCCTCGTCGACGGCGTGTCGCTGCACAACTGACCCCTCGGCCGACATTCCACGCCTGACCTCGACGTGCACGCGCGACGTCCGGACGAGTGGGTGGTGGCCTCTGCAGGCAGATACAGACGAGGGGCCGCCACAGCGCGGGTGACGGCCCCTCTTCCCCTGGGTGGGTTCTGGAGGGAGCCCGCCTGGGAGGAACGGGCTCACCGTCAAGGGTGGCTTTTCAAAACCGCTCACGGAACCTCTCCGTGGGTGCAGGTTCGTGCGTTGCAGAAGCCTGCAAGTTGGGACGCCGGTCCACATCGTGAGCGGGGGCGTCCGCTCAGCGGTCGGTCAGCGGTTCTCCTGCTTGTGCAGCTCGATCGCGTGCCGGGCGGCGGCGCGGGCGCGGCTGCGGTCGCCGGCGGCGTCGTAGGCCAGCGAGAGGCGGTACCAGGCCTGCCAGCGGTCGGGCTCGGCCTCGGCCTCCTCGCGCACCTTCGCGAAGTGCGCGTCGGCGGCGCCGCGGTCGACGCGGCCGGACGGGCGGCGGGGCAGGTCGGCCAGCTCGGCGACGGGCAGGCCGCCCTCGCGCTCGAGCTCCTCGGTCAGCCGCGCGCACTGGCGGCCGAACCACAGCTCGCGCAGCACCAGCGCGAGGCCGAGCAGTGGGATGACCAGCACGGCGAGGCCGAGGAAGACGCCGACGGCGCCGCCGGTGCGGACCATCGCGACGCCCTTGAGCATCGTGATCACCGCGTAGAACACGACGAGCACCACGAGCAGGGCGATCGTCGCCTTGAGCATCGGGCGCATCAGGACAGCCCGAGGTAGGCCTCGAGCCCGACGGTCAGACCCGGGTGGGCCGCGACCTTCCGCAGCCCGAGCAGCACGCCGGGCGTGAACGACACCCGGTCGAGCGAGTCGTGCCGGATCGTCAGCGTCTCCCCCAGCCCGCCGAGGACGACCTCCTGGTGCGCGACGAGCCCGCGGATGCGCAGACCGTGCACCCGGATCCCGTCGACGTCGGCGCCACGCGCGCCGTCGAGCGCGGTCGTGGTCGCGTCGGGCACCGGGCCGACACCGGCCTCGGCGCGGGCGGCGGCGATGAGCTTGGCCGTGCGGGTCGCCGTACCCGAGGGAGCGTCGGCCTTGTCGGGGTGGTGCAGCTCGACGACCTCGACGGACTCGAAGTACGGCGCCGCCTCCGCGGCGAAGCGCATCATCAGCACGGCGCCGATCGAGAAGTTCGGGGCGACGAGCACGCCGGTGGCGGGACTGTCGGCGAGCCAGCCGCGCAGCGTGTCGAGCCGGGCGTCGTCGAAGCCGGTGGTGCCGACGACGGCGTGGATGCCGTGAGTGACGCAGTGCTTCAGGTTGTCCATCACGACGTCGGGGTGGGTGAAGTCGACGACCGCCTCGACCCCGCGCTCGGTGAGGGAGGCGAGGTCGTCGCTGTCGTCGTCGGTGTCGACCCGGGCGACCAGCTCGAGGTCGTCCGCCGCCTCGACGGCCTTGCAGACCTCGCGGCCGACCTTGCCCTTGGCGCCCAGGACCCCAACCCGCATGCTCGCTGCCACGCGACCAGCGTAGGGGTCGACCCACGTGGCCCCGGCGTCGGCCCGAGCGCCGGATGGTCGGCCGCCGCCTTATCTTGACCCATTGAAGTCTGTGACCTAATGTGAGTAGACATAAGTTTCAGACCTGATGGGAGACCGGCATGGCATCCCGCTCGACGGACCCGGACCCGCGGGTGACCGTGCTGACCCTCGACCAGCGCCGGAGCCAGACGGCCGACGACGCCGTGCCGGCCCTGCTCGAGGACCTCGCGGACCTCGAGGGCGACCTGCTGCGACCGTTCCAGCGCACGGCCGGCGACGAGGTCCAGGCGGTGCTCGACGACCCGGAGCCCGCCGTCGAGGTGGTCGCGAGGGTGCTGCGGTCCGGCCTCTGGTACATCGGGATCGGGGTCGGGACCGTGCGCACTCCCCTGCCCGCCGAGACACGGGCGGGCACCGGGGAGGCGTTCGTCGCCGCGCGGGACGCCGTCACCAGGGCGAAGACCGAGGTCCACCGGCTCGCCGTCGTGTCGCGTCCCGACCGGCCCGAGGCCGAGGCCCTCGAGACCGTGCTGGGCCTGTGGGCCGGCGTGCTCGAACGCCGTACCCCCGGCGGCTGGGAGGTGTACGACCTGCTGGCCGAGGGACTGTCGTACGCCGAGACCGGCGCGCGCCTGGGCATCAGCCAGTCCGCGGTGTCGCAGCGGGCGCGCGCGGCCGGCATCGTCGACGAGCGGCGCGCCCGGTCGCTGGCGTCGGAGCTGTGGGGCAGGCTGCTCTCGTGACCACCCTCGCCGTGATCTCCGCGCTGGCCGCGACGCTGGCGGCTTCGGGCTGCGCCGCCGCCTGGCTGCTGCCCGAGGGCCCCGGGCGTGACACCGGCGTGCTCGCGCTCGTGGTCGGCACCGCCGCCCTGGCCCTGGTGGCCGTGGTGCCGGGCCCCGTCGCGGACGAGGGCGAGGCGCTCAGATGGGTGCTCCCGATCGTGCTGGCGCCGGTCGGCGCGCTCGGCGGCGGGCCGGTCACCGCCCTCGTGCTGCGCCTCGTCGACCGCGAGGGCCCGAGGACCAACGGGGCCGGCGAGGTCGAGCAGGCGGCGCAGGTGCTCCGCGGCGGCGCCTGGATCGGCGTCTTCGAGCGCACCGGCATCCTCGCCGCACTGCTCGCCGGCTGGCCCGAAGGCATCGCGGTGGTGCTGGGCCTCAAGGGCCTCGGCCGCTACTCCGAGCTCAAGACCGGCGACCAGTCGACCGAGACACCCAGGGCGACCGGGGCCGGCCACGGCGTCGCCGAGCGGTTCATCATCGGCACGTTCAGCAGCGTGCTGTGGGCGGCCGGATGCGCGGGGGCGCTGATCGGGCTGGTGCCCTGACCCAGGTTGGTGCACCTGCACCATGCGCCGCGGACGCCGTATCCCCGAACGTCGAGGCATGACGACCACGACCTCGACAACCCCCACCCATACCGGGCGTCTCGACCCACCACTGTCGCGCGCCGCCCGGGTCGGCACCGGCCTCTGCCTGGTCCTCGCGGGGCTGACCAACGGCCTCGGCCAGTACCTCGGCGAGCTCCTGATGCCGGACCTCGCCGACTTCACCGCCCAGATCCGATGGGGTGCCGCGCACCCTGCCGTCCACGTGGCCGAGCAGACCGCGCTCCTGGTGAGCATGCTCGTGCTGCCGCTCGGCCTCCTCGGCCTCGCTGCCCTCACGCGCTGGGCGGCGCCCCGCCTCACCGCGGCCGGCCTGCTGCTCATGCTCTGGGGCATGTGGGGCTTCCACAACGTCGTGGCGCTCGGGTACGCCGCCGGCGTGGTCGCGCCGGGCGCGATCGGGACCGACCAGGGGGCCCGGCTCAACGAGGGCTACCTCGACCACGTGGGCACGACCCTGACCGCGCTGCTGCCGCATCTCGTCGGGTCGTTCCTCGGCCTGCTGCTGCTCGCGCTGGCGGGGCTCCGCGGTCGCGCGCTGCCCCGCGTGCCGCTGGCGCTCCTGGTCGTCTTCCTGGTCTGGGACTTCCTGCTGCCGACGGCCGGCCCGCTCGAGCCGCACCTGCTGCTGGCGGTGTCGCTGTGCTGGCTCGGCGTCCACGTGCTGCGGATGCCGCAGGCCCGCTGGCGGAACCCGGGACAGGAGGGACTTGCCACCTGATACTGGCCGTGTGAGACCCGCCCCGACGCTCGCCGCGGGCGCCGGTGTGATCACGCTGGCGATCCTGCTGGCAACGGTCGCGCTCAGCCCTGAGCCGGGGCTCTGGAAGCTGGTGCTCGTCGCGGTCGCCCTCGGCGTGCCCGGGGCGATGGCCGCCGCACTGGCGCCGAGGAACGCCGCCGCCTGGCTGATCCTCGGCGTGGGCCTGCTCTTCGCCTGCCTCGGCCTGAGCACCCAGTGGGCCGGCACCGGCGGCACCACCCCGTGGGCCGCATGGGCGACCGACCGGGCCGGCGCCGTCGTCGTACCTCTCACGCTGCTGGCGCTGCTCCTGCTGCCGGACGGCCGGCTGCCGTCACCGCGATGGCGGGCGCCGGTGACAGCCGTCCTGGCCGCGCAGGTCGCGCTCGTCGTGGCGTGGTGCCTGGTCCCCGGGACCGCCGAGTCAGCAAACCCGGTCGGGGTCCTGCCCGCCTCGTGGGCGGGACCGGTGGACGCAGCGGGCGACTGGCTGCTGCAGGTGCCGTTCCTGGCGGCGGTCGCGGCCGTGGTCATGCGCCTCCGACGCGGCGAGGACCGGGCCCGGCTGGCCTACGTCCTGTGGGCCGCGGCCGGTTTCGTGACGGCCACCGTCGCCGGCCGGGTGCTCTGGCCCGACGCGGCCGACGTGCTGGACGTCCTCGGGGCAACGCTGCTCGGCGCAGGACTGAGCCTCACCCTGCTTCCCCGGGGGAAAGCGTCCGAGCCGCCGTCGCGCGACTGGTCGGGCGTCCAGACGCCCGAGCTGTCCGCGCGCGAGCGCGAGGTCCTCGAGCTGGTCGCTCTGGGCCTCACCAACAAGGAGATCGCCGAGCGGCTGACGATCTCGCCGGTGACCGCGCGCAACCACGTGAGTCGAATCCTCACCAAGCTCGGCCTGGAGAACCGGACCCAGGCCGCCACGTGGCTCAGCCTCGGCGGCTCGGCGCGCGAAGGCTAGCCCGGCAGCGCGTCGAACGGGCCGACGACGGCGAGCGTCTCGTCCTGGCCGAAGAGGTTGCGCGCGAGCGTCGCCACGTCGTCGAGGGTGACGTCGTCCACGCGGCGGATCACCTCGTCGATGCTGGGCAGCTCGTCGTACAGCAGCTCGGCCTTGGCGATCCGGGCCATCCGCGAGGCGGAGTCCTCGAGGCCGAGCACCAGGCCGCCGCGCAGCTGACCCTTGCCGCGCTCGAGCTCCTCGCGCGAGATGCCCCTCTCGGCCAGGCGTCCGAGCTCGCCGCGGACGACCGCGAGCACCTCGGTGACCTTGGACGGGAGGCACCCGACGGCGACGGCGAACGCGCCGGCGTCGGCGTAGTGGGCGGCGTAGGAGTACACGGAGTAGGCCAGGCCGCGCTGCTCGCGGACCTCCTGGAACAGCCGGGAGGACGTGCCGCCACCCAGGGCGGCGTTGAGCACGCCGAGCGCGTAGCGGCGATGGTCGGTGCGGACCAGGCCGTTGACGCCGAGCACCAGATTGACCTGCTCGAACGGCCGGCTGACCACGACCTCACCGGTCGTGCTGCGCCGGGCCCGTTCGCCGCGGCGCACCGGGACCGGCCGCACGCTGGTGTCGGCGAGGAAGTTGTTGCGCGAGAACGCCTTGCGCACCTGGCGTACGACGGTGGCGTGGTCGACGTTGCCGGCGACCGCGACGACGGTGTTCTCGGGGACGTAGCGCGAGCGGTAGTAGCGCGCGATCTGCGCCCGGGTGAGCGACTTGATCGACTCGACCGTGCCGGCGATCGGGCGACCCAGCGGCGTGGAGCCCCACGCCTTCTCGGCGTAGAGGTTGTTCACCACGTCGTCGGGGTCGTCGTCGTGCATGGCGATCTCGTCGAGGATCACCTCACGCTCGGCCTCGACGTCCTCGGAGGAGATGTTCGACGACGTGATCATGTCGCCGAGCACGTCGACCGCCAGGGGCAGGTCCTGGTCGAGCACTCGTGCGTGGAAGCAGGTGTACTCCTTCGCGGTGAACGCGTTGAACTCCCCGCCGACCTCGTCGAGGGCGACGGAGATGTCCAGCGCGGACCGCGAGGGCGTGCCCTTGAACAGCAGGTGCTCGAGGAAGTGCGACGCTCCGGACTGGGTCGGGGACTCGTCGCGGGACCCGACGCCGACCCACACGCCGATGGCGGCGGACCGGACGCCGGGCATCGCCTCGGTCACGACCCGCAGCCCTCCCGGGAGGACGGTACGGCGTACCAGTCCCCCGTCCTTCTCGGACAGGAGGGTGCGGGTCGTGCCGGGCTTCTGCTGGGCTGCCGAGAGGGCCAAGACCTACTCGGCGGAGTCGGCCGGAGCCTCGTCGGAGGAGTCGGACGTCTCGTCCTCGTCCACGACCGGGATGAGCGAGAGCTTGCCGCGGTCGTCGATCTCGGCGATCTGGACCTGGACCTTCTGGCCGACCGACACGACGTCCTCGACCGCCTCGACGCGCTTGCCGCCCGCGAGCGAACGGAGCTTGCTGATGTGCAGCAGGCCGTCCTTGCCCGGGAGCAGCGAGACGAACGCACCGAAGTTGGTGGTCTTGACGACCGTGCCCAGGTAGCGCTCGCCGACCTCGGGCATCGTCGGGTTCGCGATGCCGTTGATGATCGAGCGGGCGGCCTCGGCCGACTCGCCGTTGGTCGCGCCGACGTAGATCGTGCCGTCGTCCTCGATGGTGATCTGCGCGCCGGTGTCGTCCTGGATCTGGTTGATCACCTTGCCCTTGGGACCGATGACCTCGCCGATCTTGTCGACCGGGACCTTCATGGTGATGATCCGCGGGGCGTGCAGGGACATCTCGGCCGGGGCGGAGATGGCCTCGTTCATCACGTCGAGGATCGTCATCCGGGCGTCCCGTGCCTGCGTCAGCGCGGCGGCCAGCACGTCGGCGGGAATGCCGTCGAGCTTGGTGTCGAGCTGCAGGGCGGTGACGAACTCCGGCGTACCGGCGACCTTGAAGTCCATGTCACCGAACGCGTCCTCGGCGCCGAGGATGTCGGTCAGCGTGACGTACTCGGTCTTGCCGTCGATCTCACCGGAGATGAGGCCCATCGCGATGCCGGCGACCGGCGCGCGCAGCGGCACACCGGCCTGCAGCAGCGACAGGGTCGAGGCGCAGACCGAGCCCATCGAGGTGGACCCGTTGGAGCCCATCGCCTCGGAGACCTGGCGGATCGCGTAGGGGAACTCCTCGCGCGTCGGCAGCACCGGCATCAGCGCGCGGCCCGCAAGGGCGCCGTGGCCGATCTCGCGACGCTTGGGCGAGCCCACGCGGCCGGTCTCGCCGGTGGAGTACGGCGGGAAGTTGTAGTTGTGCAGGTAGCGCCGCGTCGTCTCCGGGGAGAGCGTGTCGAGCTTCTGCTCCATCGTCAGCATGTTGAGCGTGGTGACGCCGAGGATCTGCGTCTCGCCGCGCTCGAACAGCGCCGAGCCGTGCACCCGCGGGACCACGCCGACCTCGGCGGACAGCGTCCGGATGTCGGTGAGGCCACGGCCGTCCATGCGGACCTTCTCGCGCAGGACGCGCTCGCGGACGAGCTTCTTGGTCAGCGCGCGGAACGCGGCGCCGACCTCCTTCTCGCGACCCTCGAACTCGGCGGAGACCTTCTCGAGCACGGCGTCCTTGACCGAGTCGAGAGCGGCCTCGCGCTCGAGCTTGCCGGTGACGGCGAGCGCGGGCTTGAGGTCCTCCGCGGCGGCGGCCTCGACGGCGGCGTACACGTCGTCCTCGTAGTCGAGGAAGATCGGGAACTCCTGGACCGGCTTGGCGGCCTGCTTGGCCAGCTCGGCCTGCGCCTCGCAGAGCTGCTTGATGAACGGCTTGGCGGCGTCGAGACCGGCGGCCACGACCTCCTCGGTCGGCGCCTGCTTGCCGGACTGGACGAGCTCCCAGGTGGGCTCGGTGGCCTCGGCCTCGACCATCATGATCGCGACGTCGCCGGTCTCGGTGACGCGGCCGGCGACGACCATGTCGAAGACGGCGTTCTCGAGCTGGCTGTGCGTCGGGAACGCGACCCACTGGCCCTCGATCAGCGCGACCCGGGTGCCGCCGACCGGGCCGGAGAACGGCAGGCCGGAGATCTGGGTGGACAGCGACGCCGCGTTGATCGCGAGCACGTCGTACGGCTTGTCGGGGTCGAGCGCCATGACGGTGATGACGACCTGGACCTCGTTGCGCAGGCCCTTCTTGAAGGTCGGGCGCAGCGGGCGGTCGATCAGGCGGCAGGTGAGGATGGCGTCCTCGGACGGCCGGCCCTCACGGCGGAAGAACGAGCCGGGGATCCGGCCCGCGGCGTACATCCGCTCCTCCACGTCGATGGTGAGCGGGAAGAAGTCGAAG
>NZ_CAMPGZ010000184.1 GCF_946885725.1 uncultured Nocardioides sp. | reverse complement strand
CGGGAGAACCTGCTCGTGGTCACCACGACCGGCACGGGGTGGGTCGAGCCGAGCGCTGCGAGCGGGTTCGAGTACGTGACGGGCGGGGACTCGGCGATCGTCTCGATGCAGTACTCCCACCTGCCCTCCGTGCTCTCGTTCCTGGTCGACGCCGCGCGGGCGCGCGAGGCCGGCCGCACGCTCTTCGACGTCGTCTACTCGCGCTGGTCGCGAATGCCGCTCGACGAGCGGCCGAACCTCTACGTCTTCGGGGAGAGCCTCGGCTCCTTCGGGGCGGAGGCGGCGTTCAGCGGTGAGTACGACCTCAACAACAGGACGTCGGGTGCGCTCTTCGTCGGGCCGCCGAACTTCAACCCGATGTACCGCGGCTTCATCGACGATCGCGACTCCGGGTCGCGCGAGATCGAGCCGGTCTACCGCGACGGCCGGATCATCCGGTTCACCACGCGTGCCGAGCGACCGCCGCCGCAGGACCGGCCCTGGCCGGACAGCCGCGTGCTCTACCTCCAGCACGCTTCGGACCCCGTGACCTGGTGGAGCACGGACCTCCTGCTGTCGCGGCCGGACTGGCTCGAGGAGCCACGCGGTGACGACGTACCGGACGGCATGCGCTGGATGCCGCTGGTCACCTTCCTGCAGGTGAGCGGGGATCTCGCGGCCGCCTTCTCGACGCAGCCCGCGCACGGTCACAACTTCTCGGGCGAGCACGCCGCGGCGTGGGTGAACATCGTGCAGCCTGACGACTGGTCGCCCGAGATCACCGCGCGCCTGCGTCGCGCGCTGGCGCGCTACCCCTGAGTCGACCAGGGGTGCCGGGAATATCCGGCTGCGAGCGGATGCCCGACCTGTGACACTGCCCGCATGTCGGACCTGTCGCCCCAGGAACACGTCGACGCCCGCGTGCGCACGTACTACGGGTCCGAGTTCGACGAGGCGGACCGTCTGGTCGGCCGGTCGGGACAGGGGTTGCTGGAGTTCGAGCGCACGCAGGAGTACGTGACCCAGCGCGTACCGGCGGGCTCGCGCATCATCGACATCGGCGGTGCGGCCGGCCGGCATTCGGCGGCTCTGGCCGAACGAGGCGACACCGTCCTACTGATCGATCCCGTGCCGCGACACGTCCAGGCGGCGCTTGGTCACGGCACGTTCGCGGCCACGCTGGGCGACGCGCGGGCGATCCCGGCGGACGCCGACAGCTTCGACGCGGCGCTGATGCTCGGGCCGCTGTACCACCTGGTCGATCGCCGGGCCCGGCTCCGTGCGTGGGCGGAGGCGATCCGCGTCGTACGGCCCGGTGGTTGGGTGTTCGCCGCCGGCATCTCGCGGCTGTCCGCGCTGGCCTGGGTCACCGTGATCGGTCCGTCGATCCAACGCGCCGACGGCGTCGCAGCTCCCGATCCGGGTTATGCCAAGAGGTGGCGGCTCCTCATCGAAGAAGGCGCCGGCGCGCTCAGCCCCAACGGCTTCCCCGGCGGCCACTTCCACCTCGCCGACGACCTCGAGCAGGAGGCGTCGGACGCCGGGCTGCTCGACGTCACGGTCGTCGGCATCGAAGGACCGGGCGCCCAGGCGATCGAGGTCAGCAGGTCTCATGATCCGTCACTCGTCGCGGCGGCGCGCACCCTGGCCGAGGCGTTCGAGTCACAGCCAGGGCTGCGGGACCTCAGCCCCCACCTGCTCGCTATGGGCCGGACACCGAGGCGCTGATGACCGTGGAGCTTCGAGCCTTGACCCTCGATGACGAGTCCGCACTGAGGGAAGCGTACGTAGTCGGTGCGAGGCCACTGCCCAGGTCCGTGCCGGCTGGGTACCGCTTGGTGACGAGGCTCGGCTCGCGGCTTGGCGCGCCCAGAACGGCTGGACGCATCGGCTCGTCGGTCGGCGGCGCAGCCGGAGACTCTTCGCAGCCAGGTCGGGGTGCTCAAGGCACTGGTCGACGCGGAGGCACCCAACGGAGACCTCGGTTGGAGCCCCGCGCCTGTCACGGCCGGGGAGTACCAGGACGACTCCTCGCTCTGGCGTGCCCAGGGGCGCACGCTCGCGAGTCGATCGCGCTCGACCAGCGAGGTGACGTCGTCGCCTGGACGTGCCTGGTCGTCGAGGCGGACTCCACTCGGCCGGCCCAGATGCAGGGCACCCTGGCGCGGGTCGAGCACCGTGGGCGGGGGCTCGACCGCGCGGTCGAGGTCGCGTCGCTCGAGACCGCGCGCAACCGGACGAGTTCCTTGCGCGGAGTACCAGTAGCGAGGACCGCAACGTCTGGATGCGCGCCATCAACGACGAGATCGGCTTCGTCCCGGTCGAGTCCGAGATCCTGTTCCAGAAGCCTCGAACGGAAGGCTGACGCCGCCGCTTCGCCGGATGAGCTACTCGGCGTGCTGGGTGACGTTGATGATCGCGCCGTTCGGGTCGCGGACGAAGAAGCGTCGGAGCCCCCAGTCCTCGTCGGTGAGGGGGTAGACGATCTCCGCGCCGGCCGCGACAGCGCGGGCGTGCACCTCGTCCACGTCGTCGACCTCGATGGAGACTTCGGGATGGTGGTGAGCCCTGATGTCCAGCTTCATGACGCTGAGCTGGACCTCACGCTTGTCGGTCCCGAAGAACAGGATCCAGTCCAGTCCTTCTCCGCCGGCGAGACCGATGACGTCGTTGTAGAAAGCGCGGCTCGACTGGAAGTCACTGGAGAGGATGTTCGGCTTGATGCGCTGCACTGCCATCCGTCCACGCTAAGTGCCCGCGTCGCCATCTCCCGGTGCCGGCCCTTGCTGCGTGCGGCGCCTGACTCTCACGGCTCGGTAGTCGAAACCGTCCTGACCGGGAGACTCCCACTCCAGGTCGACGACCTCACCCGCTGTGAGTCCCTTGTACTCGTAGGCCTCTCCGCCATCGACGAAGCCGAGCCAGCGCGTCTCGATGTCGGAGAAGTGCGTCCAGCACCCACCCGGCGTCTCCGGGCTGTCGAGCACGCCCCACCCGAGTTCGTCGTGCCACTCGCGCACCGTGGCGGTCGTCATCGGGCCAGCGTAGAAGCCCGGGCTGGCGTGATGCGGCCACTTCCCAAGCGGTATGGACGCTGTGCGCGCGGAACTTCCTCTGTTGAGCGTCTACAACCCCGCGTTACAGCGGGTGAACAGCGGCTAGGTTGAGCCGACATGCCACTGCCCACCCCGACACTGCACACGGACCGGCTGCGCCTACGCCCGTTTGCCGATACCGACGCCGATGCGCTGTACGCGATGCACAGCAACATCCGCGTCCTGCGCTACTGGGACTCACCGCCGTGGACCGAGCCCTCCCGCGCGGAGCAGTTCCTGGCCGGGTGCCGGCAGATGGCCCAGGAGGGGAGTGGCGCGCGTACGGCGGTCGACCGCCGGTCCGACGACGTCTTCCTCGGCTGGTGCGGCGTGAGCCGCTGGAACCCGGACTACCGCAGCGCGTCGCTCGGCTACTGCTTCAACGAGGACGCGTGGGGTCACGGTTACGCGACGGAGGCCGCGCGTGCCCTGCTCCAGTGGGCGTTCGACACGCTCGACCTCAACCGTGTGCAGGCTGAGGTCGACACCCGCAACGCCGCGTCGGCGCGCGTGCTGGAGAAGCTCGGGTTCGTCCGCGAAGGGACCCTCCGCGAGGACTGCATCGTGAACGGCGAGGTGTCCGACTCGTGGGTCTACGGGCTGCTCAGACGGGAGTGGCAGCCGCCGTCCTGACCTTCAGTCGACGCAGAACTCGTTGCCTTCGACGTCCTGCATCACGATGCACGAGTCGACGCCGTCGTACAGAAGGTTCACCCTGGTCGCACCGAGCGGGATGAGCCGCGCGCACTCGGCCTCGAGCACGGTCAGCCGCTCCTCGCCCTTGAGGCCGGTGCCGACGCGGACGTCGAGGTGCACCCGGTTCTTGACGACCTTGCCTTCGGGCACGCGCTGGAAGAACAGCCGCGGCCCCGCGCCGGTCGGGTCCACGCAGGCGCACCACGAGTCGACTTCCTCGGCCGGCAGCGACGCCTTGTAGTCCTCCCACGTGGCCCACGCGTCGGCGGGCGACGGGATGACGTACCCGAGCACCTCGCACCAGAACCGAGCCACCCGTTCGGGCGAGGCACAGTCGAACGTGACCTGGAACTGCTTCACCGCAGACATGCGCACAGAACCTAGTGACACCGCACGCGGCACCGCGACCGGGTTTCCGTCGTACGGCGGGGGCGGGATGAGCCGGGTCGGCGGTGCTGCGAGGGAGGTTCGAGCCGGGTCGGCGGTGCTGCGAGGGAGGTTCGAGCCGGGTCGGCGGGTCAGGGGTCGGGGAGCTCGTGCTCGAGGATGCCCATGATCACGTCGTCGTGCCACCGGCCGTCGATGAAGGCGGCCCCACGTTCGCGGCCCTCCTCGACGAAGCCGCAGCGGCGGTAGCAGCTGATCGCGCGGGTGTTGTAGGCCAGCACACGCAGGTCGATCCGGTGCAGGCCGAGGGTGCCGAAGCCGTAGCGCAGGACCGCCCGGGTGATCTCAGTGCCGAGGCCGATGCCCAGCCGTGCGTGGTCCAGGATGCCGACGGCATACCGGGCGCGCCGGTCGGTCTCGTCCAGCCCGTGCAGCCGGGCGGTGCCGATGAACTGGCCCTCGTGCTCGACCGCCCAGTGCAACGGGTTGGGGTCGGTGCCGACCTGCTCGTACCAGGCCGCAGCGGCCTCGACCGACATCGCGACCGGCTCGTCGAAATCCGGGGAGCCGCCGAACATGCGGACGATCTCGGGATGCCTGCCGCACCGGACTCGGCCGTCGACGTCCGAGGGCTCGAACGGGCGCAGCAGAACGCGAGCGGAGCGCAGACACGGGGTCTGCTCGGGGACCACCACCAAGGGGTCAGCGCACTCGCGCCAGGGTGACACCGTCGGCGACGGGCAGCAGCACCATCGACACCCGCTCGTCGGCGGCGATCTTGTCGTTGAGCGCGCGGATCGCGAGCGTGTCCTCGTCGTCGGCCTGGTCGTCGACGACGCGGCCGCCCCACAGCACGTTGTCGACCGCGATCAGCCCGCCGGGTCGCACGAGCCGGAGGCAGCGCTCGTAGTAGGCGTCGTAGCTGCTCTTGTCGGCGTCGATGAACGCCATGTCGTACGACGACTCCTGGCCCTCACCGATCAGCCGGTCGAGCGTGTCGACGGCCGGGGCGATCTCGAGGGTGATCTTGTGGTCGACTCCCGCCTCGGCCCAGGCCCGCCGCGCGACGGCGGTGTACTCCTCGGACACGTCGCAGCACACGAGGCGCCCACCGTCCGGCATCGCCAGCGCGACGGCGGTGGAGGAGTAGCCGGTGAACGTGCCGATCTCCAGGTAGCGGCGCGCGCCGGTCAGCTCGGCCAGCATCGCGAGGAACGCGCCCTCCTCGGGCGCGACCTGCATCTGGTGGTTGGGCAGGGCCGCCGTCTCGTCTCGCAACCGGGCGAGGACGTCGGGCTCGCGGATGCCGACGTTGCGGACGTAGGTCGCGAGGTCGTCGGAGATGCCGATCGTGCGGTTGGCCATGCGGCCGAGACTAGGGCGTCAGGCAGGTGCTTGGGCAGAACGGCGGCGGACGAGAGTCCAGATGTTCTGGTCGTCGGTGAACTCGTGCCGCAGCTCGTCGACGGACGCCTCGGCCAGGGGCAGCCCGCGGCCGCTCTCGGCCATCGGGTCGTCGGGCATCTCGGGGACGCCGTCGAGCACCACCTCTGGACCGGAGTGGGTGAGTACGACGACGACCTGGTCGTCGTGCACGAGCAGGCGGAACGTGTAGACGACGGTCTGGTCGGGCGGCGCGTGCTCGACGATGTTGCCGGCGATCTCGATGACCGCGGTCTCCACGCACGACATGTCCTCCTCGCTCAGCGAGGGGTGGTCGGTGCGGGCCTCGGCGAGGAGCTGGTGCAGCAGGTCGATCGTCTCGGGTACGGCGACGCCACTGACCTCGTACTCACCAGCCATCGGACCTCATCTCAGCCGGGCTCCTGCCTTGTCGTCGTGGCGGCCGTGAGGCGGGCCACGGTGACGCAGGTACCCATCGTCGCTGCGATACACCCGTCCAGCGCCGTTCCCCTACAGGCCACGTCCGGGACCTCTGCGTCGGCACCTCACCCCGGCGCAGGACGGTCTGCCCGAGCCGGAGCTGAGCCTGGCCGCGTGACAGACTGACAGACATGACCGACCGCACTCCCGACCTCCGCGACGCGATCGAGAAGTCGGGTTACTACCCGGACGTCGTGTCCCACGCGGTCGACGCGGCGGTGGCCGGCGAGCGGGTGGTGTCGTTCCTCGTGCACCACGAGCCGACCATCGACGAGCGGGACGAGGTGCGCCGGCACATGAGCGTGCTTGTGCTGACGCCCTCGCGGCTGATCCTGGCGCACACCGACGAGCACCCGCCGGACGACCTGCTGCCGGCGCCGTACACCTCCTCGTCCACCGAGGCGGTGGCGATCAGCGCGATCCGCTCCGTGGTGGTCAACCGGATGGTCGCCAACCCCGAGACGTACGCCGGCAAGCCGATCCCGCCGCCCGGCGCCAACGAGGCCGTGCTGACGATCGGCTGGGGCGCCGTCGGCCGGATCGACCTGGAGCCCGCGGGCTGCGCCGACCCCGAGTGCGACGCCGACCACGGCTACACCGGTGTGGTGACCTCCGACGACTTCTCCCTGCGCGTCAGCGCGGCGGCCGAGGGTCCGCAGGCCGTGGCCGACCTGCTGGGCTTCGCCGACGCGCTCTCGGCGAGCACCGGATCGACCGCCGGCCGGTGACGCTTCGGTGACGGAGTTCGTCGCACCCGACTACGGGCGGCGGTCGCTCGCGGACGTGCTGCCCGCGGTCAGCCACGCGCTCGGCGTCGACGCGGGGATGCCCGACCCGGGGCTCGCGCTGCCCGAGGCGCCCGGCTACGTCGTGTTCCTCGTCGACGGGCTGGGCTACGAGCTGCTGCGCGACCACCCCGAGGAGGCACCGTTCCTCGCCGCGCACCTCGACGGTCCGGTCACGGCCGGTGTGCCCACCACGACCGCCACGAGCCTGACGTCGTTCGGCACCGGCCTGGTCCCGGGCAGCCACGGCGTCGTCGGGTTCACTACGCGGATCCCGGGCACCAACGACCTGCTCAACGCCTTGATGTGGAGCAGCAAGGTCGACCCGCACGAGTGGCAGCCGCACCCGACGGCGTTCGCGCGGCTCGCCGCCGCGGGCGTGCACACGACCGTGGTGAACAAGCGCGACTTCCGCAACTCCGGGCTGACCGTGGCTGGCAGCCGGGGCGCCGAGTTCGTCGGCGCGGACCGGGTGGGGGAGCGGCTCGCCGCCGCGCAGGCCGCCGCCGCGCAGCAGCCGTCGCTGACCTACCTCTACGACGGCGACCTCGACTGGACCGGGCACCGGTACGGCGTCGACTCGCCCCAGTGGGAGCAGCAGCTGTCGATGATCGACGCCGCGGCCGAGCACCTGCGCGACACCCTGCCGCCCGAGGTGCGCGTCGTGATCGTGGCCGACCACGGCATGGTCGACTCCCCGCCGGAGTCGCGCGTCGACACCGACGACGAGCCGTCGCTGCTCGACGGTGTGGTGCTGCTCGGCGGCGAGGCCCGGCTGCGTCACGTGTACTGCCGCTCCGGCGCCGTCGACGACGTGGTCGCCACCTGGCGGGGCGTGCTCGGGGAGCGCGCCGACGTGCTCACGCGCGACGAGGCGGTCGCGCGTGGCTGGTTCGGCGACGCCGTCGCCCCCGCCGTACGACCTCGGCTCGGCGACGTCGTCGTCGCCTCCCGCGGCGACTACTCGGTGATGTCGACGAGCGCGTTCGCCTACGAGACCACGCTCGTCGGGCTGCACGGCTCGCTCACGCCCGCCGAGATGCTCATCCCGCTCATCGTGGTTTAGCGCGTCAGTGGCAGGATGACGGCCCGTGGCCGAACTGCAGTTCTTCACCGGGACGATGGACTCCGGCAAGTCGACCCTCGCGCTCCAGACCAACCACAACCACGCGGCACGTGGCCGGGTCGGCCGCATCTTCACCAGCCGTGACCGGGCCGGCGCCGCGACGCTCTCCAGCCGCCTGGGCCTCCAGCACGACGCCATCGAGGTGGCGCCGGAGTTCGACTTCTGGCAGTACGTCGTCGACGCGCTGACCCGCGGCGGCCGCGTCGACTACCTGATCTGCGACGAGGCGCAGTTCTACACGCCGGCGCAGGTCGAGCAGCTCGCTCGCGTCGTCGACGAGCTGCAGATCGACGTGTTCGCGTTCGGCATCCTCACCGACTTCCGGTCGGTCATGTTCCCCGGGTCCGCCCGGCTGGTCGAGCTGGCCGACCGCACCAACGTGCTCCAGGTCGAGGCGCTCTGCTGGTGCGGCAAGCGCGCCACCCACAACGCCCGCACCGAGAACGG
>NZ_CAMPGZ010000183.1 GCF_946885725.1 uncultured Nocardioides sp. | reverse complement strand
CCGACCTTGTTGATCGCGCGGACCTGGAAGCGGTACGTGCCGCTACGCAGCTTCATCGTGTGGGAGCGGGCGGAGGCGCTGAGCTTGTGCGAGGTCACCTTGCCGAGCACCTTGCCGTGCTGGCCGACGCGGACGGCTCGCACCTTGTAGCCCTTCGCCGCGACGGCTCGGGCGCTGGACGGGGCGCGCCACCGAGCGGTGGCGGTGACGGCGCCACCACGGCGACCGGGGACGGCCGCACGCAGGACCGGTGTCGTCGGCGTTCCCACCTGGCTCTGTCCGTCCGGCAGCACCACGGGCTGCGGCACGAGGACACCGGAGGTCGCCGGCGTCAGCCGGCTGCCGGCCGGCACCGGGAACGGGAAGCCCAGCACGGCGAGCCGTCCGCGCACCTGGTTCTGCGCCTGGCAGTTCTGGATGCAGTCGGTCGGCGGGTTGGCCAGCTCGACGGCATCCTCACCGGTCACGAAGCCCATCCGGCCGCCGCTGGCGACGTCCCAGATCGACTGGGCGCCGCAGTGCTCCACACTCGGGCTCACCGGCTGTGCGGTGTTGCACTCGGGCTGGAGGACCTGCTCGGCGACCTGGGCGCTGTCCCGGACGACGAAGTCGGGCGAGAAGTCGTTGGCGATGTTGACGCGGGTCCGGCCCTCGACGCAGAACCGGCTCGGCGGTCCGGTGACGCGGCTGACGCAGTCGGCGCCGAGGAACTGCCCGACGACCGCACGGAAGTTGGGGTTGTCGAAGAAGAACGGCCGCAGAGCGGGGTCGTCGGGCGAGGCCAGGGTGTGCACGATGCGGGTGAGCCGGCTGTTGGCCCGTTCGGGCTCCATCTGGAAGATGCCGCCCTGGGCGCAGTCCTTGGCCTGGATCTTGATGGAGTTGCCCCCACCGCTGCGCATGATGTTCAGCCCGTCCTCGCCGAGCTCCACCGACACGTCGCTGGTCAGGGGGACGCCGTCGAGGTCGGGCACCTTGCTGGCCCACACCGGCGTGAACCGCCCGCCGGTGATGTCCTCCTCGTTCGCGGCGCCGGTGAAGGCGTAGTCGAGGACCGCGAAGTCACTGGCACGGACGTCGAACTGGTTGTACTTACCCCGTACGCCGAACCGGGAGCCCAGTGAAGCGGCCGACACCTTGGTCGAGGTCGCGCCCGAGGCCACCACGGCACCCGTCGACAGGTTGACCAGCGAGTACCCGCCGCCTTCGCAGCCATCGGACTTCGCCGCTGCTGCCGGGGTGGTGAGCACGCCGGCCAGCGCCGCCGCGCCGCTCAGGGCAAGGACCGTCGGGGCTACAACCGCCCGGACCAGCCTTCTTCGGTTGTGCATGCTTGTCGTGCTCACCGTCAACGCTCCGATCCGGGGGACAGGGGGAACCCCCTCGCTCGCCCCGACTCTTTCGGAGACTCGGTGTGCCCGATACTGGCCATTCGTCGTAGGACCAGACAGAAGTAGGTACTTCGGGCGGCGAGGCTAGGGCCGTGGCCGCCAGGTCGTGGAACGGCGGGCCACCTCGTAGATCGCCTCGATCGTGACGACGTGGCGAGCCGGGTGGTCTCGACGAGCTCGACCGACCACCGGGGCTCGTTCAGACCGGGAGCGGCTCCCGCGCGACCGGGCAGGACATGCAGCGCGGCCCGCCGCGGCCGGAGCCCAGCTCGGACCCCGCGATCGCGACGACCTCGATGCCGGCCTCCTCGAGGCGGGTGTTGGTCTCGATGTTGCGCTCGTACGCGACCGCCACGCGGGGCGAGATCGCCAGCGTGTTGTTGCCGTCGTCCCACTGCTCGCGCTCGGCGGTGACCGGGTCGAGGCCGGTGTCGATCTGGTGGAGCGTGTCGATGCTCATCGCCTTGGCGGCCGCGACGAGGAACGGCTCGGCCTCGGCGGTCCGCAGCACCAGTCCCTCGTCACCGTCGCCGTCGCGGTCGACGCACGTGACGGTGTGGGCCTGGAGGCTGTCGGCGACGTTGGGGTACATCACGATCTTGTCGACGTCGACCATCGTGCAGACGGTGTCGAGGTGCATCGTGGCGCGCTCCTGCGCGATGGGTACGGCGAGCACGGTGTGCGCCAGGTCGGCGGCGAACACCTGCCGGGCCAGACGTTCGGCGCCGGCGGGGGTGGTGCGCTCGCCGACACCGATCGCGATGACGCCGGGCGCGAGCAGCAGCACGTCGCCGCCCTCGACGTGCTCGCGCTGCCAGCCGTGGATCGTCGGCGTACCGGCGAACCGCGGGTGCATCGTGTAGATCAGCTCGGTCAGCTGCGTCTCGCGCTCGCGCGCGGGCATCGCCAGCGAGGTGATCGCGACCCGGTCGCGCACCCACACCGACGAGTCGCGGGTGAACAGCAGGTTGGGCAGCGGGTCGATGAGGAAGTCGTCGCTGGCGAGCAGGCTGGTGACCAGGCCGTGCCCGCCGCGGACCTCGTCGTTGCGGACACCTGCCGTGAGCAGCCCGGCGAGCTCCTCGGGGCTCTGGTCGTGGAGCGCGTCGGTCAGGTAGCGCCGGAGCGTGTCGCCGAGGTGGAGGCTGGCCATCGCGCCGCGGATCGCCCTCTCGCGGGCCTCCTCGTCCGCGAGTGTCTCGACGAGCAGGTCGACGAGGTACAGCACCTCCACGTCGCGCGAGCGCAGCGCCTCCGCGAACGCGTCGTGCTCCTCCTGAGCCCGGCTCACCCACGGGATGCCGTCGAACAGGAGCTTGTCGTTGTTGCGCGGGGTGAGCCGCTTCAGCTCCGGTCCGGGGCGGTGCAGCATCACGGTGCGGAGCCGGCCGACCTCGCTGTCGGCGCCGTGGGGGTTGCTCATGGGGCGAAGCCTAGGACCCGGCGCGGGCGGGCGGGCGGCGACGGTGGCCTGTCAGGCGGCGAAGATCTCGTACGCCGTGAATGCGGCGAGCAGCAGGCAGACCGTGGCGCCGATGTAGTGCAGCACGGACAGCCGCAGGTAGCGCAGCAGCACGCGGCCCGCGAGCACCGCCAGGCCCGAGACCGTCAGCAGCGCCGCCCAGGCGCCGAGGAAGACGCTGACGCTGTCGTCGTAGCGCGTCACCAGGCTGATCGTCAGCAGCTGCGACAGGTCGCCCCACTCGGCCGCGAACAGGATCACGAACGACGCGGCCGCCGCCTTCACGAACGACTTCCGGGTGCCGTTCTCGCCCGCCTTGGCGGCGTACTCCTCCTCGGTCTCCTTCTCGTGCTCGTCGGCGCCCGGCGCCGTGCGCAGCAGCAGGAAGGCACCGATGAGGAAGATCAGCAACGAGATCGACCTGATCAGCACGTCCGGCAGCAGCGTCGCGAGCGCGCCGGCGGTGACCGCGACCAGGCACTGCAGACCGAACGCGAGCCCGACGCCGACCCACACCGCCAGCGCACGGAACCGCGTCGACAGCACCAGGGCCGCGATGAACGTCTTGTCGGGCAGCTCGACCAGGAAGATCGTGCCGAAGGCGACGGCGGCGACGGTCAGGTCCACGCTTCCTCCTGGACTCGGGCGATGGCGGCGGCGAGCACCGTCTTGACGGGCCGCCCGGTAGCCCCGGCGACGCGGGCGACGTCCTCGTACTCCGGCTGCGCGTTGACGACCTCGCCGTCGAGCAGCGCGAGCTTCACGGCGATCGGGTGACCGTCGACGGTGACCGCGCGCATGGCGCGCTCGAGCGCGGTCTTGCCGACCGCGACCTCGCGGACGCCGATCGTCGAGGTCTGCCGGAACACCTCGCGGCGTACGGCGTCGAGCCGGTCGGCGCGCGCCAGCACGTGCAGGGTGTGGGCGGGGCGGCCCTTCTTCATCAGGATCGGGGTCAGCCAGGCGTCGCTGGCGCCGGCCTCGAGCAGTGCGGCGAGCACCGGCGGCCACAGCCGCGGGTCGAGGTCGTCGACGTTCGTCTCCAGCACGACCGCCCCGTCGCCCGGCCGGGTGGTCGAGCCGTCCCGGGTGGTCGAGCTTGTCGAGACCACATCACCCACCAGCAACCGCACCACGTTGGCGTGCCCCTCGGGGTCGCGCGCACCCGCGCCCACGCCGACATCGCGCACGGTCATCGCGGGCTGCGGTCCCCAGTCGGTCGCGTGCGCGACCAGCAGCGCCGCCCCGGTCGGCGTGCACAGCTCCATCGCGGGCGCGCCCTCCGGTCCGGCGTACGACGGGACGCCGCGGAGCAGCTCGGTCACGGCCGGAGGCGGCACGGGCAGCGAGCCGTGCGCGCTGCGGACCCGGCCGGACCCGACCGCGACCGGCGACACGACGAGCCGGCTCAGGCCGAGGTGCGCGAGGCCGGCGCAGACACCGACCACGTCGGCGATCGCGTCGAGCGCGCCGACCTCGTGGAAGTGCACTTCGTCCGGAGTCGTGCCGTGCACAGCCGCCTCGGCGGTGGCGAGCCGGTCGAACGTGTCGTGCGCGAGCACCCGCACGTCCTCGTGCAGCCCGGCGGTCGCGAGCAGCTCGCGGACGTCGGCCCAGGTGCGGTGCGCCGCGGAGTCGGCGACCTCGACGTGACAGCGGGTGGCCGCCAGCCCGTTGCGGGACACCGTCTCCGGCGCGAACGCCACGTGCTCCGGCGCGACCTTCTCGACCGCGTCCGCGATCACGCCGAGGGGCACGCCGACCCCGACCAGGGCCCCGAGCAGCATGTCGCCGCTCGCGCCCGAGGACGCGTCGACCCAGCCGATCACTGCTGCGAACCCCGATTCGCCCGAGGTTCTGCGTCCGTCTCACGCGAAGCGGTCGCGGACGAAACGGGGTTGGGGTGCGAGCTCCTCGCCACCCGTGCTGCGAAGACGCCGGCCCCGTAGCCGTTGTCGATGTTCACGACCGTGACACCGGGCGCGCAGGAGTTGAGCATGCCGAGGAGCGCCGCGATCCCGCCGAACGAGGCGCCGTAGCCCACGCTCGTCGGTACGGCGACGACCGGCGTTCCGGTGAGCCCGCCGACGACGCTCGGCAGCGCGCCCTCCATGCCGGCGACGACGATCAGGCAGTCGGCGGTGTCGAGCTCGTCGCGCACAGCGATGATCCGGTGCAGCCCCGCGACCCCCACGTCGTTGACGCGCACGACGCCGGCACCGTGCACCCGCGCGGTGAGCGCGGCCTCCGCGGCGACCGGGGCGTCCGAGGTGCCCGCGGACACCACGGCGACGGTGCCGGCCGGTTCGGGCAGGTCGCCGACGGTGACGGCCTTGGCCTCGAGGTCCAGCACGGCCTCGGGTACCTCGGACTGGATCGCTTTCATCGCCTCGTCGCTCAGCCGCGTCGCGAGCAGCGCCCGCTCCGGGTGCGCGGCGCGTAACGCGCGGAGGATGCCGACGAGCTGCTCGGGCGACTTGCCGGCGCCGTACACGACCTCGGGGTCACCGGTCCGCCGCGCCCGGTCGGTGTCGAGCCGGGCGTAGCCGAGGTCGCGGATCCCCGGGTCGGCTGGGTCGGCGGCGTGGTCGGGCACGCCGCGAACACTACGCTGGCGACCATGCCCGGAGTTCCGCCAGCCCGCTATGCGTTCCTCGGCCCCGAGGGGACGTTCACCGAGCAGGCGCTGCGCACCCTGCCGGCCGCCAGGAAGGCCGAGCTGCAGCCCTGCGCGACGGTGACGGTCGCGCTCGACGCGGTGCGCAACGGCGAGGCCGACGGCGCGGTCGTGCCGATCGAGAACTCCGTCGAGGGATCCGTGCCGGTCACGCTCGACGAGCTGGCCACCGGCGAGCCGCTGATGATCACCCGCGAGATGACCGTGCCGGTGGAGTTCAGCGTGCTCGTGCGGCCGGGCACCAGGCTCGACGACGTACGCCGGATCGCCACCCACCCGCACGCCGCGGCCCAGACCCGCAAGTGGGTCGCGCTGAACCTCCCGGACGCCGAGGTCGTGCACACCTCGTCCAGGGCGCAGGCGGCGTTCATGCTCACCCGCGACGACTGCGAGTGGGACGCGGCGATCTCGGCGCCGGTCGCGGCCGACCACTACCGGCTCGAGACGGTCGCCGAGCACGTCGCCGACAACCCGGGCGCGCTGACCCGGTTCGTGCTGGTCTCCCGGCCCGGCCCGCCGCCACCGCCGACCGGCCGCGACAAGACGTCGCTGGTGGCGTTCATGCGCGACGACCACCCCGGCGCGCTGATGGAGATCCTCGAGCAGCTCACCATGCGCGGGGTGAACCTGACCCGCATCGAGTCCCGGCCGACCGGTGCCGCGCTCGGCAACTACTGCTTCTCGATCGACTGCGAGGGGCACGTCGACGACGCCCGTGTCGGCGAGGCGCTGATGGGGCTCCGCCGGGTCTGCGCGGACGTGCGCTTCCTCGGCTCCTACGAGCGCCACGACGGGGTCGCGCCGACGATCCGCGAGGGTACGTCGGACCGCGAGTTCCTCGACGCGGCCGCGTGGCTCGCGCGCCTCCGCAGCGGGAGCTGAGTCTCTCCGTACGATTCCGGCGATGAACGAGTCGTTGCTGGTCGCGCTGATGGTCCTCGCGTTGCTGCTGTCGGTCGCAGCGCTGGTCGTCGCGCTGCGCGCGTCGCGGGTCGCCAACCGCCGGAGCCGCCGTGCCCGCAAGGCTCCCGAGCTGCCCACCGACGTCCAGGGCCTGCGCGGCGAGGTCCACTCGCTGCGCGCCGAGGTCTCCGACGCGCTGCGGCACCTGAGCGTCGTGCGCTACGACGCGTTCGGCGACATGGGCGGTGCCCTGTCCTGGTCGCTGGCGCTGCTCGACGACGGCGGCAACGGCGTCGTGCTCACCTCGATCCACGGCCGCAGCGAGGCCCGCACCTACGCCAAGGGCGTGAGCGCGTGGACCTGCGACCAGCAGCTCTCGCCGGAGGAGGAAGAGGCGATCCGCTTCGCCCGCACGGCCTGACGTGCGCCTGCTCCTCACCGCGTTGCCGCTGCGCGGCCACGTGCACCCGATGGTGCCGCTCGGTCTCGCCTGCGAGCGGGCCGGGCACGACGTGCGCTTCTCGATCCCCGGGCGGTACGCCGGACGCGTCCCGCTGCCGCTTCGCGACCTGCCCGACGGCGGGGACGTCGCAGTGGTCCGGGCGCACCCCGACGCGGACCTGATGGCGCTGGCCCGGGCCGTGCTGGGCGCGGACGCCGACGAGCGCGCGGCCGCCCTCGCCGCAGGCCTGCGTGAGGACCCGGTCGACCTGGTCGTGCACGACGCCACCGACGTCGGTTCAGCGATCGCGGCCGAGCTCGCCGGCGTCGCCTCGGTCGCGTTCGACGTCGGGCACTGGCACCCGACCGCCGCCGACCGAGCCGTCGTCGAGCCGGTGCCGGCCGCGTTGCGCGTCCTCACCCCGCCGGACGTCCCCGTGCTCCCGGTGCGGCCGGTGACCTGGAGCGACGGCGGGGACGCACCGCCGCGCGACGGCCGGCCCCGCGTCTACCTGACCTTCGGCACGGTCGCCGCCGGCGTCGACGGTCTGGCCGCCGAGGCGCGCGCCGACCTGGCCCGCCTCGACGTCGACGTGGTCGACGCGACCCGCGGCTTCGTCGACCAGGCCGCCGTGCTCGCCGACTGTGACGTGGTCGTCCACCACGGCGGCACCGGCACGATGCTCGGCGCGGTCGAGCACGGCCGGCCCCAGGTGGTGCTGCCGCAGGGCGCCGACCGGCACCTCAACGCCCGGCGCCTGGCCGAGCTCGGCGCCGCCGTCGTCGACCCGCCCTCCGTCGGCGACGCCGTGCGCCGGCTGCTCCGACCGGACGCGCCCGAGCGACGTGCGGTCGAGGCGCTCTGGGACGACCTGCTCGCCCTGCCGGCGCCGGCCGACGTCGTACCGGCGCTGGAGGCGATCGCGGCCGATCCGGGAAACTGAGCCGGTCCGGGCAACCTCCCGAGATCCCGGGCGTCTGTAGAGGTGAAGGCGGACGACGGGGGAAGAGATGACCACGATGACGCACCCGGCACCGGACCCGGTGGCGCTGTACGCCGCGCACCGGCTCGGGCTGGTGCGCCTGGCCGTGCTGCTCGTCGACGACGTGCAGTCGGCGGAGGACGTCGTGCAGGACGCCTTCGCCGGCTTCCTGGGGCGGGCCGGACGGCTGGACGACCCGGACAAGGCGCTGGCGTACCTGCGCACCGCGGTCGTCAACAACGCCCGCTCGGCGCTCCGCCGGCGCAGGACCGCCCGCGGGTACGTCGCCCCGCACGACGTCGGCCCGGAGGACCCCTCGGCACGCACGGTGCTCGCCGAGGAGCACCGGGAGGTCATCGCGGCCCTGCACCGGCTGCCGGAGCGGCAGCGCGAGGTGCTGGTGCTCCGCTACTGGTCCGACCTGTCCGAGGGCGAGATCGCCGACGCGATGGGGATCAGCCGCGGCACGGTGAAGTCGACCGCGAGCCGCGCGCTCGCCGCCCTCGAACGACAGCTCGGGACCGCGGGCAGCAACGAGGAGGTCGTGCGATGAGCACCCCCACCCGGCCC
>NZ_CAMPGZ010000182.1 GCF_946885725.1 uncultured Nocardioides sp. | reverse complement strand
CTTCCCCTCCCCGCCCATCCACTACCGGAGGGCCACTCCCCACCCCGCTAGTACCTCCGGGTCAGCCCCATCGGGCCAGGCCCTTCGGGCCAGTCCGCCGAGGAGTCAGTAATTCAGCCTCGTCGGCGGCGTGTCGCGTCACAACTGACTCCTCACCGCAGCAGGGGTCAGGGTCAGGGCGTCGGGTTGTGGGCGTCGTACCGCAGGAACGACCGCTGTACGGCGACCGCCACGAGGACGCCGACGATGCAGGCCAGCCCGCCGAGCACCAGCGCGAGCCGTTCGGACGTCGCCTCGCCGACCGACCCGACCAGGAAGTCGCCCGCGCGCGGACCGCCGGCCACGACCACGATGAACACGCCCTGCAGCCGGCCGCGCAGCTCGTCGGGTGCGGCCACCTGCAGCACGGTGTTGCGGAACGCCGAGCTGATGGAGTCGGCGGCTCCGGCGATTCCGAGCAGGATCACCGCGAGCCACAGCGACCCGACCAGCCCGACGGAGCCGATCGCGGAGCCGTAGACGAGGATCGCGAGCACGATCGCCACGCCGTGCCACCGCACCCGGCTGACCCATCCCGAAACCGCGACCGCGATCAGCGCGCCGACGGCGGGCGCAGCCTGCAGGATGCCGACCGTCGTGGCGCCGCCGCCGAGGACCTTGTACGCCAACGCCGGGAACACCGCGCGCGGGTGGGCGAACACCATCGCGCACAGGTCGAGCACGAACGTCATCCGCAGGTTCGGCGAGCGGCGCAGGAACGCCAGTCCGTCGCGCACCGCCCGTAGCCCCGCGCGCGGGCTGCCCTTGCCCGGCGGCAGCGGCGGCACGCGGTAGATCGCGTACAGCGTCGCGGTGAACAGCACCGCATCTGCGGTGTAGGCGAGCTCGAAGCCTCCGGCCGAGATCAGCAGAGCCCCGAGCATCGGGCCCACGGTGAAGCCGAGGTTGAACGTCGCGGAGTTCAGCGCACTCGCGGCGGGCAGCAGCTCGGCCGGCAGCAGCCGCGCGATCATCGCGCCGCGCGCCGGGCTCGTCGCCGCGTAGCACGCCGACTGCACGACCACGCAGGCGTAGATCACCCAGATGCTGGTGTTGCCCAGGAACGCCTGCGCCGCCAGCACCAGTGACACCGCCCACGACCCCGTCGACGCGATCAGCGCGAGCTGCCGACGGTCCATCGCGTCCGCGATCGCTCCGGCGTACAGACCGAACCCCACCAGCGGCACCAGCCCGAGCACGCCGATCAGTCCGACCGCGAACGACGAGTCGGTCAGTGTGAAGACCTGCACCGCGATCGTCACGACCGTCATCTGCTGGCCGAGCTGGCCGACGGTGTTGCCGAAGAAGAGCCGGCGGTACGGCGGCGACACCTGGAGCGGCCGGATGTCGGCCAGCACCCGAGTCCACCGCCGTCGTCTCGCCACGGGAGGGAGCCTCTCATCGCCCGTTCCGCCCCGTGCCCACGGGCCGGACAAATGCCTTGAGGCGCTCAGACCTCGCGACGTAGCCTGGCCGGACACGGGAAAGGAGGTGGTCCGGTAGTGAATTCCTATAGGACTCGTGAGGTGGCTGCTTCCTAGCAGCGCACCGACCAGCACGGTTCGACCGACGGTCGTGATGCGCGCTGGAATACCGAGCAGTCACCCGGCCCGTGGGCGCTCCAGCTAGTCCTGCTGGAGGGCGGACCCTCTTCGGAGGGACACCGCAACGCCCACGGGCCGTTTCTCTTCTCCAAGCCTCATGACCCCTCGCCGTACGGCGGGGGGTCAGTTGTGCCACGACACGCCGCCCACGAGGCTGAATTACTGACTCCTCGGCGATGAGAGCGCAGCGAGCCACCCGAAGAGGGCGGCTGGCTGCACTCGCGGTCCTCTCCGGGTCGTGCGCGCTCAGACGGGGGCGGTGAGCTCGGCGGCCGGGATGGCGGCGTCGGTGGCGGGCGCGGCGAACTGGGCCTGGTAGAGCTCGTTGTAGGCGCCGCCGCGGGCGAGCAGCTCGTCGTGGGTGCCCTGCTCGACGATGCGGCCGTCCTCCATCACCAGGATCACATCGGCGTCGCGGATCGTGGAGAGCCGGTGCGCGATGACGAAGCTGGTGCGGTCGGCCCGCAGCGCCGCCATCGCGTGCTGGACGAGCAGCTCGGTGCGGGTGTCGACCGAGCTGGTCGCCTCGTCCAGGATCAGCAGCGCCGGCCGAGCCAGGAACGCCCGGGCGATGGTGACGAGCTGCCGCTCGCCGGCCGAGAGCGTGCCGCCCTCCTCGTCGATCACGGTGTCGTAGCCGTCGGGCAGGTTGTGCACGAACCGGTCCACGAACGTCGCCCGTGCGGCCTCGAGGATCTCCTCCTCGGTGGCGTCTGGGCGGCCGTAGGCGATGTTGTCGCGGATCGTGCCCTCGAACAGCCAGGTGTCCTGCAGCACCATGCCGGTGCGGCCACGCAGCGCCGCGCGCGGCATCGTCGAGATGTCGACTCCGTCCAGCGTGATCCGGCCGGCGTCAACGTCGTAGAACCGCATGACCAGGTTGACCAGCGTGGTCTTGCCGGCGCCGGTCGGGCCGACGATCGCGACGGTCTGGCCCGGGCGCGCGACCAGCGACAGGTCCTCGATGAGCGGGCGGTCGGGGTCGTAGCGGAACGACACCTGCTCGAACCGCACCTCACCACGACCACCCTCGGCCGGTGCCGCGTGCTCCTCGACCGGCTCCTCCTCGGCGTCGAGCAGCTCGAAGACCCGCTCGGCCGATGCGACGCCGGACTGCAGCAGGTTCACCATCGACGCGACCTGGGTGAGCGGCTGGGTGAACTGGCGGGAGTACTGGATGAACGCCTGCACCTCGCCGAGGCTCATCGAGCCGTTCGCGACGCGGAGGCCGCCGAGCACCGCGATCACGACGTAGTTGAGGTTCCCGAGGAACATCATCACCGGCATGATCAGCCCGCTGACGAACTGCGCTCCGAAGGACGCCTTGTACAGCTCGTCGTTCTCGACCTCGAAGACCTGCTCGACCTCGCGCTGCCGGCCGAACACCTTGACCAGACCGTGGCCGGTGAAGGCCTCCTCGATGTGGCCGTTGAGGGTGCCGGTACGGCGCCACTGCTGGATGAACAGGCCCTGCGAGCGCTTCATGATCTGGCCGCTGAGCGCCATCCCGACCGGCACCGTCACCAGCGCGATCAGCGCCAGCGTCGGCGAGATCGAGAACATCATCGCGAGCACACCGATGACAGTGAGCAGCGAGACGAGCAGCTGGCTCATCGTCTGCTGCAGCGTCTGGCTGATGTTGTCGATGTCGTTGGTGACGCGCGAGAGCAGCTCGCCGCGCGGCTGCCGGTCGAAGTAGCTCAGCGGCAGCCGGTGGATCTTGGCCTCGACGTCGTCGCGCATGCGGCGTACGGCGGACTGCACGACGTCGTTGAGGATGTAGCCCTGCAGCCACATCAGCAGCGACGCGGCGACGTAGATCGCGAGCACGAGCAGGAGCACCCGGCCGACCGCGTCGAAGTCGACACCGCGACCGGGTACGACGTCCATCCCGGCGAGCATGTCGGCGAGCCGGTCCTCACCACGAGCGCGCAGCCCGGCGACCGCGTCGGCCTTCGACGTGCCGGCGGGCAGGCTGCGGCCGAACAGACCCTCGAAGATCAGGTCGGTCGCGTGGCCGAGGATCCGCGGGCCGACGACGCTGAGCGCCACCGAGGCCACCGCGAGCAGCAGCACGACCGCGACCTTGAGGCGCTGGGGTGCGAGCCGGCCGACGAGGCGCTTGGCGGAGGGGCCGAAGTCCATCGACTTCTGGCCGACCATCGCGCCGCCGAACGGCCCTCCGCGGCCGGGGCCGCCCATCTGGACGCGCTCGGTCTCCTTGAGCCTGCCCTTCTGCTGCTCGCTCATGCCGCCTCCTCCGGGGTGAGCTGGGACGCGACGATCTCCTGGTAGGTCGGGTTGTCCCTCAGCAGCTCGTCGTGGGTGCCGCGACCGACCACCTCGCCGTCCTCGAGCACGAGGATCTCGTCGGCGTCGATGATCGTGGAGACGCGCTGCGCCACCACGAGCACGGCCGCGTCGGTCGTGTGCGGGGCGAGCGCGGCACGCAGCCGCGCGTCGGTGGCGAGGTCGAGCGCGGAGAACGCGTCGTCGAACAGGTAGATCGCGGGCCGCCGGATCACCGCGCGCGCGATCGCGAGCCGCTGCCGCTGTCCGCCCGAGACGTTGGTTCCGCCCTGCGCGATCGGCGCCTCGAGGCCGCCGGGCATCGCCTCGACGAAGTCGCGCGCCTGCGCGATCTCGAGGGCCTGCCACATCTCCTCGTCAGTGGCGTCCGGCTTGCCGTAGCGCAGGTTGCTGGCGACGGTCCCCGAGAACAGGAACGCCTTCTGCGGCACCAGCCCGATGCGGCTCCACAGCACGTCGGGGTCGAGGCGGCGTACGTCGACGCCCTCCACCTCGACGACGCCGTCGGTCACGTCGAACAGCCGGGGCACGAGGTTGACCAGCGTGGTCTTGCCGGCGCCGGTGGACCCGATCACCGCCAGGGTCGTGCCGGGCCGTACGTCGAGGTCGACGTCGCGCAGCACGGGAGCCTCGGCGCCGGGGTAGGTGAAGGACACGCCGCGCATCCGCAGGCCGGAGCCGGTCGGCTCGGTGACCGGCTCGGCGGGCGGTACGACGGAGGTCCCGGTGTCGAGCACCTCGGTGATCCGGTCCGCGCAGACCGCCGCGCGCGGCACCATCATCAGCATGAAGCTGGCCATCATCACGGCCATCAGGATCTGCACGAGGTAGGCGAGGAACGCGGTCAGCGAGCCCACCTGCATGGCGCCCTCGTCGACGCGGTGGCCGCCGAACCACAGCACGGCCACGCTCGACACGTTGAGGATCAGCATCACGACCGGGAACATCGTGGCCATCCAGCGGCCCACCCGGACCGCCACGCGCGCGAGATCCTCGTTGGCGCGGCCGAACCGCTCGGTCTCCACGGGTTCGCGCACGAACGCGCGCACCACGCGAATGCCGGTGATCTGCTCTCGCATCACCCGGTTGACCGCGTCGATGCGGGTCTGCATCTCGCGGAAGCCCGGCACCATCCGCGACGCGATGAGACCGACCGACGCGAACAGCAGCGGCACCGAGACGGCGACGAGCCAGGACAGACCGACGTCCTCGCGCACGGCCATCAGCACGCCGCCGACCATCATGATCGGCGCGGTGACCATCATCGTGAAGGTCATCAGCACGAGCATCTGCACCTGCTGCACGTCGTTGGTCGTCCGCGTGATCAGCGACGGCGCGCCGAAGTGCGCGAGCTCGCGGCCGGAGAACGACCCGACGTGATGGAACAGCGACGAGCGCAGGTCGCGGCCGAGCAGGCTCGCGGTGCGCGCACCGACGTACACCGCCCCGACGCTGCAGAGGATCTGCACCAGCGATACGACGAGCATCACCGAGCCGGTGCGGATGATGTAGCCGGTGTCCCCCTTGGCGACACCGTCGTCGATGATGTCGGCGTTGAGACTGGGCAGGTAGAGCACCGCCATCGTCGCGACGAACTGCAGCGCCACGATGATCGCGATCTCACGGCGGTACGGCGTGAGGTACTGACGGAGCAGCCGGACGAGCATGCTCACTCCCCCTCGTTCTGGGCGCGTTGGTGGTGGGTGCGGGTGTCGCGACGGTGGATGCCGTTGAGCAGCACGTCGGCGATCTCGTCGGCGGAGAGCCGGTCCTCGGGACGCACGCCGGGGTTGCGGGAGCCGAGCACCAGCGTGCGCAGCAGCAGGGCCGCGCGCTCGGGGGTCACGGTGAGCTCGTCGGCGTGGGCGGCGAAGACCTCGGTGAGCCGCTCGAGCAGGGCCTGGTGGGCGACCACGACGTACTCGGGGGGACCGTGCCGCTTCTGCGAGCCCTCCTCCCCCGCCTCTTCGCCTCGGTCGGGCCCGGTGGACGCGCCACGCTCCTGCGCGGAGTGCAGCCAGTGCTTGCGCATCGCCATCAGCACCGCGACCACCTGGTCGGACCGGTTGAGCATCAGGTCGGCGGTGAGCCGGACCTTGGTCGGCAGGTCGCCGGCGTCCCGCAGCGCGGCCTGCAGGTGCTCGCGGGCATCGCGGGGGTTGAGCGTGTCGGCGGCCACCGCGTGCAGCAGCGCCTCCTTGTCGGGGAAGACCCGGAAGATCGTGCCCTCCGCGACGCCGGCGGCCTCGGCGATCAGCTTGGTGGTCAGCCGGTCGCCGTGCTCGATGAGCAGCGGGCGGACGGCGTCGATGATCGCCCGGCGGCGGTCGTCGGGGCTCATCGGAGCGGCGCGGGGCGGCATGCCCGCCAGCCTAAGTGAGTGAGTGCTCACTCACAAGTGCTTTGAGGATGAAAGCATCGCCGTCGACGTTACGGCGCCAGCCGCTCGGTCCTCCACCCGTTTTCTGTCCGCACGTAGCGCAGCCGGTCGTGCATCCGGCCGCGCCGGCCCTGCCAGAACTCCACGACCTCCGGCGCCACCCGGTAGCCGCCCCAGTCCGGCGGCAGGCCGATGTCCTGGTCGCCGTGCGGGCCGCCGAAGCGCGCCGCGGTCTCGGCGTACCGCCGGTCGAGCTCCTCGCGCGAGGAGACGACCTGGGACTGCGGCGACGCCCACGCGCCGATCTGCGAGGCGCGCGGCCGGGTGGCGAAGTACGCCGCGTTGGCCGCGTCGTCGAGCCGGGACGCGCGGCCCTCCACGCGCACCTGGCGCTCGAGGTCGTGCCACGGGAACAGCAGCGCCACGGCCGGGTTGGCGTCGAGCTCGGCGCCCTTGCGCGACTTGTAGTTGGTGAAGAACACGAAGCCGCGGTCATCGAGCCCCTTGAGCAGCACGATGCGGCTGGACGGCACGCCGTCGGGCGTCGCGGTCGAGACGACCATCGCGTTGGGCTCGTGCAGGCCGGCGACCGTGACGTCGTGCAGCCAGCGGCGGAACATCGCGATCGGCTCGGGGGCGAGGTCGCTCTCGCTGAGCCCGCCGATGGAGTACTCGCGGCGGAGCGCGGCGAGGTCACGGTCGCGGTCTCGGTCGTCGGGCATGGCACCAAACCTAGTGGTGACAGGCAGTGGTACCCGAGGCCCGGAGGGCGCCATGATGAGGCACCGGCTCCCGCACCGGGTGCCGCACGAGGAGGCCGTTGCATGACCGAGGTCCACCACGGACTCGAGGGCGTCGTCGCCTTCGAGACAGAGATCGCCGAGCCCGACAAGGAAGGGTCGGCCCTGCGCTACCGCGGCGTCGACATCGAGGAGATCGTCGGCCGCGTCCCGTTCGAGAACGTCTGGGGCCTGCTGATCGACGGTGCCTACACCCCGGGGCTCCCGCCGGCCGAGGCCTACAACATCCCCGTGCACACCGGCGACGTCCGCGTCGACGTCCAGGCCGCGATCGCGATGCTCGCGCCGGCCTTCGGCTTCCGGCAGACCTACGACATCAGCGACGAGCAGGCGCGGGCGGACCTCAGCCGGGTTGCGGTCATGGTGCTGTCGTACGCCGCACAGTCCGCGCGCGGCCTGCACCAGCCGGTCGTGCCGCAGAGCGAGGTCGACAAGGGCAAGACCCTTGCGGAGAAGTTCCTGATCCGCTGGAAGGGCGAGGCCGACCCCGCGCACGTCAAGGCGATCGACGCCTACTGGAGCAGCGCCGCCGAGCACGGCATGAACGCGTCCACGTTCACCGCGCGCGTGATCACCTCGACCGGCGCCGACGTGGCGGCAGCGTTCTCCGGCGCGATCGGCGCGATGAGCGGGCCGCTCCACGGCGGCGCCCCCTCCCGCGTGCTCGGCATGATCGAGGAGGTCGAGCGGTCGGGTGACGCCGAGGCCTACGTCAAGCGGCTGCTCGACAGCGGCGAGCGACTCATGGGCTTCGGCCACCGCGTCTACCGCGCCGAGGACCCGCGCGCCCGCGTCCTCCGCCGTACCGCACGCGAGCTCGGCGCCCCGCGCTACGAGGTCGCCGAGGCGCTCGAGCAGGCCGCGCTGAAGGAGCTCCGCGAGCGACGCCCCGACCGGGTCCTCGAGACCAACGTGGAGTTCTGGGCCGCGATCGTGCTCGACTTCGCCGAGGTGCCGGCGCACATGTTCACGTCGATGTTCACCTGCGCCCGCACGGGTGGCTGGTCGGCGCACATCCTCGAGCAGAAGCGCACCGGCCGGCTGATCCGGCCGTCCGCCGTCTACGTCGGGCCGTCGGCGCGCAAGGCCGATGAGGTCGACGGCTGGAAGCCGGAGTGGTCCGCCTAGGTTGGTGCCCGTGAGCCCCGACCGAGCAGACGACCCCCGCGCCGAGTGGGATGCCCAGGCCGCGACGTTCGACGACGAGCCCGACCACGGTCTCACCGACCCGGCGACGCGCGCGGCCTGGCGTGAGCTGCTGCTCGAGCACCTGCCGCCGGCGCCCGCCCGCGTCGCCGACCTGGGCTGCGGCACCGGCACGCTCTCGGTGCTGCTCGCCGCCGAGGGGTACGACGTGCACGGCATCGACCTGTCGCCGGA
>NZ_CAMPGZ010000181.1 GCF_946885725.1 uncultured Nocardioides sp. | reverse complement strand
GGGCGAGCGTCTCGGTGGCGAACACGACCTTGCAGAGGCCGTCCGCGAACAGCTCCTCGACGCACTCCTTGAAGCGCGGCAGCATGCCGGCGTGGTGCGCGGCGATGCCGCGGGACAGCCCGTCGAGGAAGTCGTGGTAGCCGAGGACGTGCAGGTCCTCCTGCGGAATGTCGCGGCAGCGCTCCTCGACGAAGCGCATGATCTCGTCGCGCTCGGCGGGCGTGGTCAGCCGGAGGTTGGCGTTGAGGCACTGCTGCACGGCTGCGTCGCAGCCGACGCGACTGAAGATGAAGAAGATCGCGGGCAGCAGGCCCTGCGAGTCGAGCTTCTCGACGACCTCGTAGCGGCTCGGCAGGTAGGGCCGACGCGTCGGCCGGCCGCCCTGGCTGCGCCCGCCGCGGCCGCCGTTCTTGGCGCGGCGACGGTCGCCGGCCCTGCCCGAGCGCCAGTCGTCACGAGCGACCCGGAACAGCTCCGGGTTGACCTTGGCGTCGGGTCCGCCGAGGCTGCCGCCTCCGCCGTCGTCGGCGAAGAGGTCGTACATCCGGCGGCCGACCATCACGTGCTGGAAGAGCGGGACCGGCCGGCGCTCCTCGACGATCGTGGCGGTCTTGCCGCGCACGGTCTCGAGCCACTCGCCGAACTCCTCGGCGTTGGAGACGGTGGCGGACAGCGACACCAGCGCCACCGACTCGGGCAGGTGGATGATCACCTCTTCCCACACGGCGCCCCGGAACCGGTCGGCGAGGTAGTGCACCTCGTCCATCACGACGTACCCGAGGCCCTGGAGCGTCCGCGAGCCGGCGTACAGCATGTTGCGCAGCACCTCGGTGGTCATCACGACCACCGGCGCCTCGCCGTTGACGGTGTTGTCGCCGGTGAGCAGGCCGACCTTCTCGGGGCCGTAGCGGCGGACGAGGTCGTTGTACTTCTGGTTCGACAGCGCCTTGATCGGCGTGGTGTAGAAGCACTTGCGGCCCTGGGCCAGCGCGAGGTGGACGGCGAACTCCCCCACGATCGTCTTGCCGGAGCCGGTCGGGGCGGCGACGAGGACGCCGTTGCCGGCCTCGAGCTCGTGGCAGGCGCGCACCTGGAAGTCGTCGAGCGGGAAGTCGTAGAGCCGGGCGAACTCGGTGAACGCCGGGGTCTCCTGCCCGCGCTTGAACGCCGCGTAGCGCTCCGAGGGCGAGGAGCTGTCCATCAGGGCACCAGCACTCTGAGCGCGCCGGGTACGGCGTCGACGGTCAACGGCAGCGGGCCGAGCCGCTCACCGTCGGCGTACGCGACGATCCCGGGGGCCGCGACGGTCACGGAGCGCACGCGGTGGTGCTCGTACTCCGGGATGCCCACGTGCTTCCCGGAGAACAGCATCGGGTAGACGCGCACCAGGCGGCGCTTGCTCATCGGTTTGACGATCACCACGTCCAGCATGCCGTCGTCGAGCAAGGCGCCGTGCGTGATGCGCAGGCCGCCGCCGAACGACTCGCCGTTGCCGACCGCCACCGTCATCGCCTCGACGCGCCGCTCGACGCCGTCGAGGTCGAGCACGTAGGGCAGCGGCTCGAACACCTTCAGCTCGGCCAGAGTGGCGATGTTGTAGCGCATCTGCCCCTTGGGCCGGGCCATCGCGTTGGCGCGCTCGTTGACCTTGGAGTCGAAGCCGGAGGCGAGGACGGTGGTGAAGTACGTCGGCCCGGCCTTCGCCAGGTCGACCGTGCGCACCCGGGACCCGACCACGACGTCGGCGGCGAGCTGCGGGTCCTTGCGCGGGATGCCGAGGTAGCGCGCGACGTCGTTGCCGGTGCCGCACGGGATGAGTCCGAGGTTGGTGTCCGTCTCCGCGACCGCCTGGACGGCGATGTGCACCATCCCGTCGCCGCCGACCACCACCAGGTTCTCGACTCCGTCGGCGACGGCGCCGCGGGCCAGCTCGAGGGCCTCGTCGGCGTCGCGGCCCACGAGCTCGACGACCCGGAACCCGGCGTCGCGAAGGCGTGGGAGGGCGATGGCGGCTGTGCGGGCACCCCGCCCCTTGCCCGACGTCGGGTTCGTCAGGAGCGCGATGGTCCGGACCACGCTCCGGAGGATACGCGGGCGCTCCGGCCGTCGACGCGCGGGACCGGCGGGGACACGCGGTATGTTCGCGCCAATTGCACCGGGCCTGCACCCACGACCACAGGGGATCTTCATGAGCGACGCGACCGGCGACCTGCAGACGATGACGCTGCCCGACGGGCGCACGTTCGAGTACCTCGTCGAGGGCGACCCCGACGGCTACCCGCTGGTCCACCACCACGGCACGCCGGGCGCCGCGGTGCCGTTCCCGAAGTACGCCGAGGCGGCGAAGGAGCGCGGGCTGAAGCTCATCCAGTACTCCCGCGCGGGCTACGCCGGCTCCTCGCCGCGGCCGGGCCGCGCCGTCGCCGACGTGACCGACGACGTCGCCGCGCTGCTCGACCACCTCGGCGACGACGACTTCATCACGCTCGGCTGGTCCGGCGGCGGGCCGCACTCCCTGGCCTGCGCCGCCCGGCTGCCCGTCCGTTGCCGCGCCGCCGCGACCGGTGCCGGCGTGGCGCCGTACCACGCCGAGGGGCTGGACTTCCTCGACGGCATGGGCCCGGAGAACCACGAGGAGTTCGGCGCCGCCCTCGACGGCCCGGAGAAGCTGGTGCCGTACCTCGAGAAGGAGGCCGCCACCCTCACCAGCGTCACCGCGGAGCAGATCGCCGACGCCCTCGGCGGCCTGGTGTCCGAGGTCGACAAGGCCTATGCCACCGGCGAGTACGCCGAGCGCACGCTCCGGGTCTTCCAGCGCGCGGTCGAGAACGGCGTCGACGGCTGGCGCGACGACGACCTGGCCTTCACCCGCGACTGGGGCTTCGCACTCGACGACATCACCGTGCCGGTCTCGATCTGGCAGGGCGCCCAGGACCGGATGGTCCCCTTCGCCCACGGCAAGTGGCTCGCCGAGCACGTCCCCGGCGCCCGCGTCCACCTCGACGACGACCAGGGCCACCTGTCCCTGTGGGCGCGCATCGGCGAGATCCTCGACGACCTGCTGGACCGCCGGGGCTGAACAACGATTCGTCTGCGGATTTCGGGGTGATCCTCACGGACGACTCGCAGACGAATCGTTGTCGCGGACGGAATCGGGGTTGCGTCAGAGGCGGAGCGCGGCGACGAACCGGCCGGGCTTGACGCCGACGGCCTTGGCGAGCCGGCCGATAGCCTCGAGGGCGAGGTCGGCGGTGAAGGCGGTGCCGGGTACGGCGAGCGTCAGCCGGTCGTCGTACTCCACCAGCAGCACCTGCCCGTGGGTCCACGCCTGGTGCACCTGGCGGCGCCAGTCGTCGTCGAGCACCGGCCGCGGGTAGGCCTGGTCGGCGGCGAGCAGGTCGCACGGCAGGGCCGCTCCCCCGTCGTCGTCGCCGGACAGCACGCCCGGGACGACCGGACCGCCGCGCACGCTGTCGGTGGCCGTCCACACCACCTCGCCGGTGCCGAGCCACTCGGGCAGGTCGAACGCGTCGACCGGGGCGACGACGGGCTGGTGTGGGGTCACGTTCAGTCGTCCTCGTCGAGGTCGGAGGGGCGGACCTCCTCGACCTCGTAGCCGAGGTCGGACTGCTCGTCATCGCCGAGCATCGACAGCCCGTCGGCACGCGCGCGCCGACGGTCGACGGCGCGCGCGATGACCTCGGAGACCAGGAACAGCAGCGCCATGGGTACGGCGAGGAAGATCATCGAGAACGGGTCGGTCGACGGCGTGGCGACCGCCGCGAACACGAACGTGCCGATCACGATCCATGGCCGGTAGGCGCCGAGCGTCTTCCCGGACACGACGCCGGCGAGGTTGAGCATCACCACGAACAGCGGGATCTCGAAGGCGACGCCGAAGACCAGCATCATGCGGATCAGGAAGCTGAGGTACCGGTCGAACTCGATGAGGCTCTGGATGTCCGCCGGGGTGAACCCGATCAGCACCTCCATGCCCTTGGGCAGCACGTAGTAGGCGACCGCGACGCCCGCGACGAACAGCGGCCCGGCGATGACCGCGAACATCTTCGTGGAGCGGCGCTCGTGCGGGTGCAGGCCAGGGACGATGAACGCCCAGATCTGGTACAGCCAGATCGGGCAGGTCACGATCACGGCGGCCAGGGCGCTGATCTTCAACCGGAGGAGCAGCGAGGCGGCGACGCCGGAGATGACCGGCTGGGTCTCGACGCCGCGCGCCTCCAGCGTCTTACGCGCCTCGTTGTAGGGGTCCAGCAGCAGCTGGAAGGTGCGGTCGTAGAAGAACCACGCCACCACGATGCCGAGCACGATGGTGACGGCGACGATCATCAGTCGGGCGCGCAGCTCCCGCAGGTGGTCGGCCAGGGCCATCTGGCCGTCGGGGCCGACCGGGTGCTTCGGGCTGACACGGAAGAGCCTCAGGGCACCGGCGATCGACATCGTGCGTCAGGACGTGGTCGGGCCGGTCAGCGGGTGGAGTCGGGGCGGTGCGGGTCCTCGACGTGGTCCGGGCTCTGCAGCGGCTCGTCGACCGGGCGAGCCGGCGGCGTGGAACGCTGCGCGTCGATGGACCGCTGGGCCTCGGTCCGCGTGTCGTCATCGTCGTCCATGAGGCCCTTGGTCTCGGCCTTGAAGATCCGGAGGGCGCGGCCGCTTCCCCGGGCGAGCTCGGGGAGCTTCTTCGCACCGAAGAGCAGCACGACGACAAGCAGGATCAGGATGATCTCGGGTGGACCGATGTTCATGACGTCCTCTCAGGCACGGGTCGTGCGGCTCTCTCCATCGTACGCAGTCAGCGTCACTTCGTTGGCACAGAGGAGTAATTGGCCAGTGCAGCGGCCGCGGCGTCCCTCACGGCGCGGATGATCTCGGGCGGCCCCTCGACGGTCACCGCGCCGCCCAGACGCAGCAGCAGGCGCACCAGCCACGCCTCGTCGCCGGCGCGCAGCCGCATCCGCAGGCGGCCGCCGGGGAGCTCCTCGCTGGACTCGGGCGGGTAGTACTCGGCGACCCAGCGGGCCCCCGGCTCGAGCAGCAGGTCGACGTACGGGTCGTCGGCCGACGGCCGGAAGATGCCCTCCGCGAGGTCGCGCGGGGTGATGTCGCTGTGGTCGCCGGCCGGGGTCTCGAGCACCTCGGCCTGCGAGATCCGGTCGAGCCGGAACAGCCGCTGGTCCTCGGCCAGCTGGCAGTAGGCCTCGAGGTAGTCGTTGCCGGCCGCGGTCACCAGCCGCAGCGGGTCGACCACGCGGGCGGTGGACTCGTCACGGGCCGGCACGTAGTAGTCGATGCGGACCTGCCGGCCGGCGCCGATCGCGTCGGCGAGCCGGGTGCGCAGGGTGCCGACCGCGGCGTCGCGGGCGGTGGTGCGCAGCTCGACCTGAGCGGCCACGGCGGCCGCGTCACCGGCGGCGACCTCGAGCTTGGCGAGGGTGCGGTCGACGATCGGTCGTACGTCGGTGGGGCTGCTGTCGCGCAGCGCCCGGAGGGCGACGATCAGAGCCGCGGCCTCCGAGCTGTCGAGGCGCAGCGGCCGGCTGAGGTAGTCGGCGTTGGACACCCGGATGACGCCCTCGCCCTCGACGGCGTCCATGTCGACGTCGATGAGGTCGCCCATGCCGAGGCCGGGCAGGCCGCAGAACCACAGCACGTTGAGGTCCTTGACGATCTGGGCCGGCTTCACGCCGAACTCGCGCGCGGCCTCCTCGACGGAGACCTCCTTGCGCGTCTGGATGTAGGGCACCAGGGCGAGCAGACGGCCGACCTGGTCGCGGGCACCGCTCATGCCGCACCCTCCGCGAGCATCCGCAGCCTGGCGACGACCTCGTCGCGCACCTCGGGCGGGTCCAGGACGACCACATCGGCGCCGTACCCCATGATCTCGTCGGCGAACGAGCCGGCCGAGGCGTAGCGGACGACGAGGCGGTCCCAGCCCTCGGGGGCGTCGCCGTCGTCGGGGTCGCTGTGCCGGCGCAGGCCGAAACCGGCACCCTGCCGGACCAGCACCGTGCCGGTGCGGTCGGCCGGAGCCGGCGCCAGCGCGGAGGTGACGGCGCGCAGGTCCGTTCCCTCCGGGACCTCGAAGGTGCCGCGCTGCTTGGCGAGCTCGACCGGTCCCTCGACGCGCGAGAGCCGGAACAAGCGCGTGCTCTGCCGGTCGGTGTCGTGGCCTACGACGTACCAGCGGCCGCGGTAGGACACCACACCCCACGGCTGGAGGTGCCGGATGGTGACCTCGGCCTCGTTGTTGCGGCGGTAGCCGAACGTCACGGCGGTGCGGGTGCGGACGGCCTCCCAGAACGGCTCGAACGCCGGCTCCTCGGCGGTCAGCTGGGGCTGGACCATGTCGAGGGCCGCGCGGTCGACGCTGACACCAGCGGCCTTGAGCTTGACGAGCGCGTCGGAGGTCGCCGAGGCGAGGCCGGCGTGCTGCCAGACCCGGGCCGCCAGGCCGATGACCGCGGCCTCCTCGGGCTCGAGGTCGATGTCGGGCAGCTCGAACGCCGAGCGCTCGATCCGGTAGCCAGGCTCGTCCTCGAAGACGCGGTCGACGTACCCGACCTCGATCGGGATGCCGAGGGAGCGCAGCTCCTCCTTGTCACGCTCGAACATCTTCTCGAACGCCTCGTCGCCGGCGTCGCGGTAGTCCTCGATGACCTCGCGGATCCGCCCCTTGGAGACGTAGGTGCGCGCGACGAGCAAGGTGATGAGCAGGTTGAGGAGCCGCTCGCTCTTGCGTGCCGTCACGCGGAGAACCTACCTCAGTGGTTACTCGTCCACGCCGAGGACGTCGACGACGAAGGCGAGCGTCGAGCCGGCCGGGATGTTGGGCTGCTCGCGGTCGCCGTACGCGTCCTTCGCGGGGGCGATGATCAGCACGCGGCTGCCGCGCTTGAGTCCGGGGATGTTCTCGTCCCAAGCCGGGATCAGACCGCCGACGCCGACGCCGAACGGGCTCGGCTCGCGGCTGTAGGACTCGTCGAACGGCTTGTCCTTGCCCCACACGGCGCCGTAGTAGTCGAAGGTCACCATCGTGCCGGCCTGGGCGACCGGGCCGTCGCCCTCGACGAGCGGGATCACGGTGAGCTTCTTGGGGGCCTTCTTGGGCGCGTCGGACCAGTCGATGCCGGTGACGTTGCCGTCCTTCTCCACGACCTTCGGAGCGTCCGCGGGCGGCTCGACCTTGTCGCCCGAGGGGCCGTCGAGGACCTCCTTGGGCTGCACGCTGACGATGTCGGCGACGAACAGCGCCTCGTCCGAGGCCTTGAGGCCGAGCTGCGGCGCGCCCTGACCGCCCCAGACGTCCTTGACCGGCGCGGTCACCGCGACACGAGAGCCGGCCGGCTGGCCGACGATGGCGTCTAGGACCTGCTTGAACAGCTGGTCCTCGCTGGCCTGCACCTGGATCGGGTTGCCCTGGTCGTAGGTGCTGATCGCGTCCTTGCCGCTGGTGGCGTTGCCGATGTAGAGGTGCAGCAGCGAGAAGTTGCCGGCCTCGAGCGTGGTGCCGTCGCCCTCGGTGATCACCTCGGACTTGGTGGACTTGGCGATCGGCGCGTCCATCTCGACCTTGATCTCCTTGCCGACCTCCCCCTCGACGGTCACGCCCTTGATGGCGTCGTCGGCGGACTCCGTCGTACCCCCGGAGTCGTCGCCGCACGCGGCGGTGCCGAGCAGCAACAGGGACACGACGGACAGCGCGATCGAACGACGCACGTGGAAGACACCTCAGAACGGGGAAGACGAACAAGATCAGCCGATGAGCCGGCCTCGCCACGATAACGGGCTAGTCCCAACGGCCCGGGGCGGGTCCGCCTGGGCGGGTGAGGAGGGTTACATGCCCTCGATGAGCTTGTGCACGCGCTCGTCGTGGGCGCGGAACGGGTCCTTGCACAGCACCGTGCGCTGCGCCTGGTCGTTGAGCTTGAGGTGCACCCAGTCGACGGTGAAGTCGCGGCGGCGCTCCTGGGCGCGGCGGATGAACTCCCCGCGCAGCCGGGCGCGGGTGGTCTGCGGCGGCACCGACTTGGCCTCGAAGACCCGCAGGTCGTTGGTGACCCGGGTGACGGCGCCGCGCTGCTCGAGCAGGTAGTAGAGGCCGCGGCCGCGGTGGATGTCGTGATAAGCGAGGTCGAGCTGCGCGATCCGCGGGTGGCTCAGCGGCAGGCCGTGCTGGGAGCGGTAGCGGTCGATCAGCTTCCACTTGATCACCCAGTCGATCTCGCGCTCGACCAGCCCGAGGTCACCGGACTCGACGGCCTTGAGGCCGCGCTCCCAGAGGTCGAGCGTGCGCGCGATGACCGGTCCGGACAGCTGGCGGCGGTCGACGAAGTCGCGGGCCCGGGTGAGGTACTCCTGCTGGATGTCGAGCGCGCTCGCCTCGCGGCCGTTGGCCAGCCGGACCTTGCGGCGGCCGGTCAGGTCGTGAGAGATCTCGCGGATCGCACGGATGGGGTTCTCCATCGTGAGGTCGCGCATCACCACGCCCTCCTCGATCATCCG
>NZ_CAMPGZ010000180.1 GCF_946885725.1 uncultured Nocardioides sp. | reverse complement strand
AATGAAGCCGAAACCCTTCTCGGCGTTGAACCACTTAACGGTGCCCTGAGCCATGCTCTGTTACTCCTACTGATGGGGCTTGGAACCGCCACTTCGGCGGCCCCGCAGCTGGTGCGGTGAAACGCCGTGCCCCCTCGAGCAGTGACTCAAGAGAAAACGCCGCCGGATCACAAAAACTCCGCGGACGTCGACCTTCTGGATGAAGGCGTTGTTGTGCCTGTGGAACTTTGCACCTGCTGTGCAGGAGACCCTACCAACATCGGAGCCGCATTCCGAGTCGTGAGCCCACAACGGGTACGGCGGGTCCGCCGATGACCACGATCGGGGTCAGAGCATGACCCCGATCGGGCGGTAGACCAGCCCGGGGAACACCGACGTCGGCGACCGGTCCGGGAAGCGCCGGGCCACCACCTCGCCGAGCACGTTGCGGTAGTCGGTGGTGACCTGCAGGTCGCCGTCGACGAGCCGGTCGGAGCCGAGCCCGGGCCACGTGCCGTGGTAGCCGCCGCGGACGCCGCCGCCCATCAGCAGCATCATGTTGCCCCAGCCGTGGTCCAGGCCGTTGTTGCCGTTCTGCGCGACCCGGCGGCCGAACTCGCTGATCGTCACCACCGTCACCCGCGACCGGGCCGGGCCCAGGTCGCGCAGGAACGCGTCGACCGCGCCGGCGAAGCCGGTCAGCATGCTCTGCATCCGGCCGGAGTCGAGCACGCCGTAGTCGGCGTGCATGTCCCAGGTGCCGTAGTCGACCGAGACCACCTCGGTGCCGACGTCGGCCTTGATCAGCCGGGCGGTGTCGCGCAGCGCGGCGGCGAGGCCGGCGGCCGGGTAGCGCTTGGGGTACGCCACGTCCGCCCGGTACGGCGTACGCACGACCGGGCGCAGGTCGTCGGCGGTGCGCAACGCGGCCCGGGTCGCGTCGCCGAGGGCGCCGGACGTGTGCTTCCAGGTGGTGCGGAGCTGGCGGCGACGGCGCTTCAGGAAGTCCCCGTCGGCGCCGGCGAGCGACACGTCGGCCAGGCTCTCCGCGGTCAGCGACAGCGCGTCGCCCACGAGCGCGGTCGGCGTGACCGGGTCGCCGAGGCCGACGGCGTCGTACGGCTGGGTGCCGCCACCGAGCCCGACCATCCGGTTCACCCAGCCGCGGCGGACGCTCGAGGTGGGGTCGGCGTCCTCGATCTCCTCCATGGCGCGGAAGTGCGAGCGGTTCGGCACCTCCATGCCGACCGCGTGCACGGCCGCGAGCTCGCCGGTGGCGAGCAGCCACTCGAGCGGGCGCAGCGCCGGGTGCAGGCCGAACATCGCGTCGGCGCCGACCAGCGTCGCCGCGGGGATGCCGATCGTCGGTCGCGCGGCGTAGTAGGCGGGGTCGCCGTGGGGCACGACGACGCCGAGGCCGTCGACGCCGCCGCGCAGGCTGATCACGACCAGCACGTTGGTGCTGCCCGCGCGGCGGGACGGGGCGGCGAACGAGACCTGCCGGAAGGCGTCGCCGAACACCGACGCGGTGACGGCGGCACCGGTCGCGGCGGCCATGCCGGCGAGCATCCGGCGCCGGCTCAGCCGGGCGACACGCTCGAACTCCTCGCAGCAGCTCTCGGTCACAGGTGTCTCCGGTGTCTCTGTCGGCTCTGGTGTCGAGGTCATCGCGTCATGTGGGCCGGTGAGTCGAGCAGGACGGCGGCGACGCGGACGAAGCCGTCGCGCGCGAGCGGGTGGCGCTTGTCGATCTTGTCGTCGGGCTTGTAGCCGGTCGCCTGGCACACCGCCTTGAGCTGAGTCCGCGTCGACCGACGCCCGAGCAGCGTGCGGGACAGGTGGTCGACCCACCGGTCGAGCCGGATCCGCTTGCGCGGCAGCCAGTACGTCGGCTTGCGGTAGCGGACGTCGCGCCCGGGGCGGCTGCCCGAGGCGAGGTCCCAGTGCATCCGGAACGAGCTCAGCATCCGTGCGGCGGAGGCCCAGTCGGCGTTGCGCTCGGGCGCACCGTCGGGGCGCGGCCACTGGTACAGCGGCAGCCCCCGGTGCTGGTGGGTGATCTGGTGGGCGAACGACGACGGCCGGGTCGGCTTCTTGGCGCGCACCTGGAGCGCCCGGCAGGTGGCAACGAGGTCGTCGACGGGCGTGCGGTACTTCCTGCCGGCGGACTGCTGGAACTCCGGGCTCGCGACGAGGTGCCGCAGCACCTCGCGGATGTTGGTGCCGGCCGCGAGGTAGACCCCGGCGAGCCGGTCGACGAGCGCCGCGCTGGGGTAGTCGCCCACGAAGCGGATCACCAGCTTGGTCGCGATCGTGCGCGCGGTGGCCGGGTGGTGGGCGAGGTAGCGGAGGTAGTCGAGGGTGAGCTGGCGGCCGTCGGCGTCGGCGTTGGGGTGGCTGAACCCGAGCACCTGGACCGGGCCGGTGGTGTGCTGGCGCGGGTTGTAGCGCTGCTCCCAGGTGCCGCGGACGTCGAGCCGCCACCCGCTCAGGATCACCGCGGAGTCCTTGACCATCTGCTCCGTGTAGCCGGACGCCCGCCCGACGGTGTGCAGCTCGAGCAGCTCCCGACCGTGGTTCTCGTTGGGCGCGTCGCGCACCGAGCGGTAGTTGTCGAGGTAGCTGAGCATCGCCGGGTGCAGCGTGCACGCGACCAGCAGGTCCTCGAACCGGCCGAGCGCGTGCTGCCGGATCGTCTGGTCGTAGGCGACCCGGTTGACCCACGCCGTACCGCCGACCGCGCCGACGTGGAGGTGGTTGGACCAGAAGTCGACCATGGTCTCCAGCACCTGCCGGTTGCTGTAGATGCGGCGGAGCATCGTCCACGACGACAGCTGGTCGGCGTACCCGTAGCCGACCTTGCTCTTGGTGAACTTCACCGCCGGCGACTCCCAGAGCTCGGGGAACCAGCGGTCGATCCAGCCCACCCGCGGGTGCTCGGGCACGCTCGCCGGGTCGAGCTGCGCGTTGAACCACGCGGTCGGGCCGCCCAGGGCCTGCATCTGCGCGAACGTGTCGGGTGACCAGCCGCAGCCGAGCCGGTTCATCAGGTGCAGGGCGTACGGCGTGGGCACCTTGGTGGCGCGGTACGGGTTGACGACGTAGCGGCGGCGCCGCCCGCGGGTGCGGGCCGGCTGGCTGACCGTCATGAGCGACTCCCCCGAGGCTCGGACCGCCCGGGAGGAGGCCTGCCGGGCGCGATTCCCAGCAGGGTAGGCCCGATTCGCGGCTCTGCAGAGGGGTTTACCGGATCAAGCCCGAGATGAGCCGATTTGGGCGCTAGGCTGCGCGGGAGCGAGCTGCCCGTGGTGGGGCCAGGAGGCACTCGCGGCACCTCGACCCGAGGGGGGACCTCATGAGGGCGGACCTGCCCGGGCCTGCGCACCGTCGCGGCCCGACCGTCGCCGCTGCCCTGGCCGTGGCGGCCGTGGCCGTCGGCTTCGCCGCCGCGTCGTTCTCGAACGACCGCGACCCGGCCGCGGGGCGGGCGGCCGGAGCGCTGGCCGGCTCGCCGGCCGCGGGCGACGCCGTGATCGAGCTCGACCACGGCCCGAGCGACGACGAGGACGCGGTGGCTGCGTGCGCCGACGGCTTCGCGGACGACCCCGCCGCCGTCGAGGTGCTGTACGACGTACTCCAGGAGTCGCCGGACGGGGCCACCCCCGTGCTGCTGCTGCGCCGCACCGACACCGCGGAGCGCGAGCTCCGGATGTGCGACATGACCGGCCCCGACGCGCCGGCCACGCTGCCGCTGCCGCAGGCCGGCCACGGCGAGCCGGTCGTCGAGCTCACCAACGGCCACCGGGTGTGGAGCTGCGAGGCGGAGACGCTGACCGGCTTCCGCGCGACCACCTGGCTGAGCACCGCCCCGGAGGTCGCCGAGGTGGCGCAACGGTTCGTCGTCGACGGCACTCCCGGCCCGTGGTTCAGCACCACGCCGGTCGACGGCGTCGCGCACCTGCAGGCCTGGCTCCGCTTCGACCAGGTTCCGCAGCGGCCCGACGCCGTGATCCACCTCGAGCAACGGGCGGCGCTCGACGAGGCCGGCACCCCGGTGGACACGAGCTGGTCAGGCCGCCAGCGCATCGCCGGCTGCACCACCGACGGCGGCGGCGAGGTCCAGATCGGCTGAGAAGCGGGGCCCCTCGACATCCCCCGACCCGAGGGGCCTCCGCTGAGCCGGTTCGCCCGCGGCACCGCGCCGGACCCTGAGCGGCGCGGGTCCACGAGCGTTCGCTGCTCTCACTCTCTTTGTCGGCGACGCCCGGCCCCGGCTTGACCCGGAAATCCGTTGCCGTCCGGTGAGCCGGCGGAAAGGATGCGACCGTGCCCGTCGATGTCTGGAGCAGCCCCGCCTTCCACGCCGAGGTGCGTGCCTGGGTGGAGGAGCAGGTGCGGCCGCTGGGCATCACGCTCACCGGCGAGTCCGAGCAGCCGCACAACCGGCCCTGGTCCAGCGCGATCTGGTTCGGGTCCGACGCCGGCCGGCTCTGGTTCAAGGTCAACGGCCCGGGCATCCGGTTCGAGGCCGCCCTGGTCGACCTGCTCGGCAAGCTCGTGCCCGACCTCGTCCCCGAGGTGCTCGCCGCCGACCACGAACGTGCGTGGTCGCTGACCCGGGACGCCGGCCCGACGATGCGCTCCGCCGCGCCGCCGGACGAGCAGTGGGGCTGGTGGGAGGGCATCCTCGTCCGCTACGCCGAGGCGCAGATCCTGCTCGCCGACCACCGCGACGCGCTGCTGGCCACCGGAGTCGGCGAGGCCTCCCCGGCCACGCTGCCCGGCCAGCTCCGCGCGCTGATCGAGGAGCTGGCGGCCAAGGACCCCCACGACGGCGGGCTCACCTCCGAGGAGGTGGCCGGCCTCGAGGCACTGCTGCCGGAGTACGACGCGTGGTGCGCGACGCTCGCCGCGTCCGGCGTACCCGACTCGGCGCAGCACGACGACCTGCACTCCAACAACATCTGCTGGACGGGGTCGGTCGAGACCGCCCGGATCATCGACTGGGGCGACACCACCGTCGGCTACCCGATCGCCACGATGCTGTGCACGCTGAACTCCATCGCCTACCACGCCGACTGCGAGCGCGACGACCCGCGCGTGCTGCGCGTGCGCGACGCGTACCTCGAGCCGTTCACGCGGTACGCCGACCGGGCCGAGCTGGTCGAGATGGTCACGCTCGCGCGACGGACCGGGGCGGTGACGCGGGCGATGAGCTACCAGCACGCGTTCGCCGGCGAGCCGCGGTCGGCCGAGGCCGCAGAGGACTGGCCGGTCCGCGGCTGGCTCCTGGAGCTGCACGAGCTCTGACCCGACGCCCGGTCCGTTCCGATCCGCGAGATACGTCCGGGGAGGTGTGTGTCCTGCAGGTCTGATGGGTACTCCGAACGCGAGCGCTGCTCACCACAAGAACGTCGCAGCCAACGGGAGCAGCCATGCCCTCTCTCACCAGGTCGGAGCCACTCGACCCCTTCGAGACCGAGTCCTCCGCCAGGATCTTCCGACGGCTGCTGCTGCGACTGGCGGTCCTGGCCGGGCTCGCGAGCTCGCTGCTGATCTGGCGGATCGTGCCGATCCTCATCTGCATGGCGTTCGTCGTCGCGTTCGCGACGCTCACCGCCGCCGCGTCCCGCTCCCACCAGCGCGCGCGCCACGCCGTGCGTGCCGGCTTCTTCGCCACCCGGCTCAGCCTCCGCGTGATCGCCGCCGTCGCCGTCGTCGAGCTGGCCGGGTTCACCGGCGTGCTGCTCGTCGCGATGTGCGTGCTGCTCTCCGACGAGGCGCGCGCCGGCATCGCGCTCGGCGCCCGCCGGGTCGTGCGGCATCTGCGCGGCACACCCGTGCGCCGCTGACCGGACCAGCCCTCAAGACGGGCGTCGGGAAACCCGACAAACCTGACGAAGCGCATCGGTCGTCCGGGCCCGCGCCACCTTGGGAATGGTGCGGTTCCGGCTCGCCGCGATCGAGAAGGAGCCCGTCCGGTGTTACTCGCCCCCAAGTCTCTCGCCGTGCCCGAACCCCGCAACATCGGCCCGGTCGTCGGGTCCCGCTCCCAGCAGCAGGTCGCCTTCGTCGGCCCGTTCGGCGTCGGCAAGACGACCGCGGTCTTCACGCTGTGCGGCGACTCGGTGGCGAGCACCGACGTGCAGAGCTCGCTGGTCCGCGCTCGCGCGGGACGCCACGTCAAGCCCTCGACGACCGTCGGCCTGGAGCGCGGCGAGTGGACGGCCCCGGACGGGAGCCTGGTCTCGGTCGTCGGCACCCCGGGGCAGGAGCGCTTCGACCTGGTACGGCGGTCGGCGATGCCGCGCAGCACCGGGGTCGTGCTCTGGCTGTTCGGCGACCACGAGCAGGCCGGCCTCGACGCCGAGCTGTGGCTGGACTTCATCGCCGCCGAGGTGCTGCTGGACCGGATCACGGTCGCCGTCACGCGCGTCGGCGCGGGTGACGAGGCCGAGGCCCGGCTGGACGCGTTCCGCCAGATCGTCGACCGCTTCTCCCCGGACATCCCGCTGGTCGCCGCCGACCCCCGCGACCACGACGACGTGGCCCACGTCGTGCTCACCGCTCTGCGTGGGCGCTCCGTCCGGGTCGTCGAGCAGGCCGGCTGAGGTGACCGCCGGCCGTACGACGTACGAGCTCAGCGCCGACGAGGCGCGGACCTGGGACGGGATCACCGACGAGATCGGCGCCCGGCTGCTGCCCGTGCTCGATCGGCTGGTCCGGTCGATGCCGACGACCACCGGCGCGCTGGTGGCGACCGCGGACGGGTTCAACCTGTGCGCGCTCGGCCTGCCCGCCGACCGGGTCGAGCGGATCTGCGCGATGACCAGCGCGGTGTTCTCGATGGCCGCGACGGTGCTGCCCTCCGACGACGCCGAGCCGGCCGACCTGCTGGCGATCGGCAGCGGCGACACCGCGACGGTCGTGCTGTCGGTGCCGGGGTTGACGGTCGGGTCCGCGGTCCTCTGGGTGAGCGCGGACCACGAGACGCTCGGGTCGCTGCTCTACCGGTCGCGCGCAGCGGCGGCGGAGATCGCCGAGCTCGGGGTGTAACCCTCAGGCGGCGGTCCCGGGTGCTCGGGCGCCAGCGGCCGCTCGGCCTCGTGGGCCTCGAGCGCGCGCTCCGCGGCGGCGACGACCTCGTCGCGGGTGCCCGCATGGTCCGAGGCCGCGAGGGCGATGCACAGCCGGGTGTGCGCCGGGTCGCCGTACGTCACGCCCGACCAGGTCTTGCGCGTGCTGACCTTCATCATCGTGCGGTCGGCGCCCATGTGCTCCATGGCCTCGAGGTGGGCCAGCGACCACTCCCGGCGCTTGTAGCCGGAGAACACCACACGGTCGCTGGTCACCGTCACGTCGCCGTCGTCCACGACGGTGACGTGCTTCTTGCCCTGGCGCTGCCGCACCTCGACCATCGACCCCGGCACGGTGCAGTAGACCTGCTCCCACGCCCGCAGCTTGAACTTCGTGAACCCCGACGGGCGGATGCCGCGGTCCATCGTCGCGCGCCGCAGCAGGTCGGCGAGGTGCGCGCGCCGCTCCTCCCAGGTGCGCAGGTCCTGCTCGTGCAGGAGCGCGGCGTGCTCGTAGTCGACGAGGCGGTCGTGGTACGCCGCCCGCTCCTCCGCGCGACGGCGGGCGGTCTCTTCCTCCTCACGTGCCCGGTCACGCGCCTCGGCCGCGGCGGCCTCGCGCATGGCCTCGCGCTCTCGCCGCGCCAAGACCTTCTCGCGCTGAGCGGACACGATGAGGCTGAGCAGGCCGATACCGATGACCAGCACCAGCACCGATCCCGCGCCCGTCGCGACCTCGCCCGCGCTGATCGGCGCGCCGGCGACCTCGACGGAGACGTCGCGGGCCGCGGTGTTGGTGGCGTCGTCGGTCGCGGCGACCCGCAGCGCGTAGGACCCCTCGCCCAGCCCGGATGCCTCGATCCGGCGCGGCTCGTCGCCGGCGGTGTACGACCCCTCGGCCACGGTGCCGCCCTCGGCGTCGCGCAGGATCCAGGTGACGTCGCTGTCCGGCTCGCTCGTCACGCGGGCGGCCCAGGCGCCTTGTCCCCCGAGGTCCTCGACGCTCACCGTCGGTGCGACGGTGTCGACGGTGAACGGCCCGACCCGGGCGGTGCCCCGCCGGCCGGTGTCGTCGACGAGCCGGACCCGGACGCCCGGGTAGCGGCCGTCCGGCAGGTCGAAGGACGCACCGGCGCGGCCGTCCGCGTCGAGCACGACCCGCCGCCGGGCGGCGCCGGGGACCACCACGGTCGCGGTCGCGCCCGGGGTCCCCGTGACCATGACGGTCCGGGTGTCGTCACCGAGTCCGATGCTCACCTCGGCACGGACCCGCAGCCGGGGCACGGCGACATCGACGGCGCGGTCGAGGTAGCGCTGGTTGCCGGCCGCGTCGGTGAGCAGCAGCGAGAGGGTGTGGCTGCCGTCGGCCAGCAGCGTCGACACCTCCACCACGCCGCCGCGGGTGGTGCCCTCCGCGACGGGCAGCCCGTCGGCGGTGGCGGCGAAGGAGGTGCCGGGCTCGGTGGTCAGCCGCAACGT
>NZ_CAMPGZ010000179.1 GCF_946885725.1 uncultured Nocardioides sp. | reverse complement strand
GTCGTGCTCGACCAGAACGAGCGCGCCCGCTCTGCCGCTCGCGCTCGCCGCAGCAACTGATCGCCGAAAGCCGTTATCCGCCGGCGATCTCGACCCGGACGCCACCCTTGCGCAGCCGCTCGACCGCGGCGTCCGGGACCGACGGGTCCGTGACGACCGTCCAACCGGCCTCCAGCGGCAGCCACGCGGGCAGCGCGGCCGGGCCGAGCTTGGAGCCGTCGGCGAGGAGCACGACGTCGGCTGCACGTGACGCGGCGACCTCCTTGACGTAGGTCTCGTCGACGGTCGGCTCGCCGAGACCGCGCTCGGGGTCGACGGCGTCGGCGCCGAGGAACGCGACGTCGACGCTGAGGCGCTGCAGGCCCAGGGTGGCGAGGGGGCCGACGACGCCGTGGCTGAGCGGGCGTACGTCGCCGCCGAGCAGTGTGACGTCGACCTGCTCGCCGCGCACCAGCAGCAGCGCGGCCTCGAGGCCGCGGGTGACGACGGTGAGCGGGCCGCGGTCGACCAGGCGTCGCGCCAGCGCGAGGCACGTGGTGCCGGCGTCGAGGAAGACCGTGCCGCCGGGTGGCACAAGGTCGAGCGCGGCGTCGGCGATCGCGGCCTTGGCCGCCTGGTTGAGCTGGGCGCTCTCGCCGAACGACCGCTCGGTGAAGCCGTCGCGGACGAGCGCGCCGCCGTACGTCCGGGCGATCCGCCCCTCGCGCTGCAGGCGCGCGAGGTCGCGCCGAACCGTCGACGGCGAGACACCGACCCGCGCGGCCAGCGCCTCGACGCTGTTGACGCCGTCGGCGAGCAGCACGACGAGCGCGTCGTGGCGGGCGCGGGTGGCCCGCCGGCTGCTCGCCTCGCTCATCGTGCTGCGCGTCCTCTCAGGAGCCGTACGTCGCCCGGATGGCGTCGCCGTACGGCGCGTAGTCCACCGCGGCGAGGTAGGCGGAGAGCATCGTGCCATGCGCGGCCTTGCCGCTCCCGGCGATGTCGAACGCGGTGCCGTGGTCGACCGACGTGCGCAGGATCGGCAGGCCGACGGTGACGGAGATCGTGCCGTCGAAGTCGAACGTCTTGGCCGGGATGTGGCCCTGGTCGTGGAAGTGCGAGAGCACGCCGTCGTACCGCCCGACGAGCCCCTGGTGGAACACCGAGTCGGCGGGCACCGGTCCGCTCACGTCGAGTCCGTCGGCGCGCGCCGCCTCGCAGGCCGGGCCGATGTGCACGATCTCCTCGTCGCCGAACGCGCCGTTCTCGCCGCCGTGCGGGTTGATCGCGGCGACGGCCAGCCGCGGCTTCTCCACGCCGAAGACGGTCAGCGCCGTGTGCGCCTTGTGGATCGACTCGAGCACCCGGTCCTTGGTGATCTGGTCGAGCGCGGTGCGCAGCGAGACGTGCCGCGTCGTGAAGAAGATCCGCAGGTGGTGCCCCTCGGCCGCGCTGTTGCGGACCACGAACATCGTGTCCTGCTTGGTCACACCCGTGAGCGCGCCGAGCATCTCGGTGTGGCCGAGGTGCTCCGAGCCGGCCGCCCAGATCGCCTCCTTGTTGATCGGGCCGGTGACGATGCCGGCGACGCGCCGGTCCATGGCGGCCTTCGTGGCGACCTCGATGGCGGCCACGGCGGCCTCGCCGGCGCGCTTGTCGACCTGGCCCCACTCCGGTACGTCGTCGCCGAGCACACCCGTGTCGTAGATGTCGATGACGCCCTCGGCCGGTTCCACGCCGAAGTCGTCGACGACCCGCACCTCGACGTCGAGGCCCATCGCCGCGACGCCGCGCCGCAGCGCCTCGGCGTCGCCGACGGCGATGCCGTGGTGGTCGGTGGCCCCGGCGACGGCGGGGTCGGCCAGGGTGGCGGCGGTGATCTCCGGGCCGATGCCGACCGGGTCGCCGAGGGTGAGGGCGAGGACGTGGCGGGTCATGAGCGTGCCTTTCAGTACGGGGTGCGCGAACGGGCGGAGGCGACCTGACGGCGGCGCAGGTCGGCGGTACGGCGAAGGTGGTCGAGGCACGCGAGCGCGGCGTCCGGGCCGCCGACGAGGCCGCCCTTCGTGACGAGCGGCAGGCCGTCGAAGGGGCCGCCGACCAACGTGCCGGCGACCGCGAGCGGGACGACCTCGTCGGTGATCTCGAGCCCGCGCGAGCCGAGCTCGGCGAGCAGCGCGGCCGTCACGTCGCCGCCGGTGGAGTAGAGACCGTCGACCGCGTGCTCCTCGAGGTTGCGACGCACCGCGCGGGCGAGCGTCCGCGGCACCTCTTCGGCCTGCTCGGGCGAGACCGGGCGGAGGTCCGACTCGTCGACGACGGTCGCGAGCGCTACGACCTCACCGGGCGCGGCGTCGGTGAGCAGCGTGTCGAGGAGCTTGCCGGTGGCGTCGACGTCGGGCACGGCCGTGTCACCGACGCATGGCGTGCGGTGCACGGCGACGCCTCGCTCGGTGGTGAGCCGGCCGAGCTGGGTGCGGGTGAGCTCGGTGGCGGAGCCGGAGACGACGAGCAGCGGCGCCTGGTGGGCGCCCTCGCCGAGGCCGAGCGCGTCGGCCAGGGCGGCCGAGGCGGGGCCGGGGTCGCTGGTGACCCAGACCAGGTCACGGTTCCGAGCGACGGCTGCGGCAGCCGCGGCCACCCGCTCGAGGTGGTCCTCGGTGGTGGCGTCCGCGACGACCACGTCCGCACCGTCGTCGACGGCCGCGGCGACCGCGTCGACCAGCGCGGACTCGTCGCCGGTCACGGCCGCCATCGGCACGAGCACGGTGGCGAGGTCCGCCTGCCGCGCGAGCAGCGCGACGACGTCGGAGGTGGTGACTGGGGTGCGCGGGTCACGCGCCACCTCGGTCTCCTCCAGCCGGCGACCGTCGAGCAGCTGCGTGCCGCCGATCGTGTGCCGGCCGGCGGCGGGGTGCGCAGGGGCGCACAGCGCGACGACACGACGGTCGCTCGCCCGACGTACCGCCGCGAGCACCGCGGCCGTGGTCGCGCCGACATTGCCTCGCAGCGTGGTGTCGATCCGGTTGCAGACCAGGTCGGCGGGCCAGCCGGCCTCGACGACCCGGTCGACGCACTCGGCGGCGACCTCGGGTGTCTCGTGCCGGCTGTCGGTCGTCGCGACGACGACGTCGAACCGCGCCACCATCTCCGCCACGACGTCCGGCCGGTCCGCGGCACTCGCCGTCGCGGCGCGGAAGCCGCGACGGGCGAACCCGGCGGCCGCCGCGTTGGCGCCCGTCAGGTCGTCCGCGACCACCAGGACCCGGGCCACTCAGATCACCAGGCTGGCGATCAGGAGCAGCGGCAGCGACCCGGCCCAGACGGCGGTGGTGATGCCCGACCAGCCGCGGAGGGCGGCGACGCCCTCGAGACCGGTGAACCGGGTGACCACCCAGAAGTACGAGTCGTTGAAGTAGCTGAACACCATCGAGCCGGCGCAGCAGGCCAGCGCCGCGAGCAGCGGCGACAGGCCCATCCCGGCCACGAGCGGTGCGGTGACCGACGCCGCGGTGATCATCGCGACGGTGCCGGAGCCCTGCGCGAGACGGACCAGCGTCGCGACCAGGAACGGCACCAGGACGCCCGGCAGGTTCGTCGACGAGATCGCCTCGGCGAGCGCGTCGCCCACGCCGGAGTCGCGCAGCACCTGGCCGAGCGCGCCGCCCGCACCGGTGATCAGGATGATCAGACCGGCCGACGCGGCGGCCTCGGCCAGCCAGGAGTGCACCTGCTTGCGGGGCGTCCAGCGCGGCAGCAGCGTGTAGACGGCAAGCACGATGCCGATGGTCAGCGCGACCACGGGGTGGCCGAGGAACGACATGATCTTGGCGAAGCCCTGCGGCGAGTACTCGGCGTTCGGGTCGAGCACGCCCTGCTGGCTGCGGTCGATCGCGACCGCGACGGTGTTGAGCACGATGAGCGCCAGCGGGAGGAGCAGCGGCAGCGAGGCGAGCAGGAAGCCGACGCGGTGCGGCTTCTCGCCCTCGGGGGTCTCGCCCAGCTGGTGCGTGGGCGCGTCGTCCTCGTAGTCCCCGAGAGCGTCGCGGCCGGCGACGTCGGTGGCGGTGCCGCCGCCGGACGAGCCGGCACCGACCGTCGCACCGGCGTACACCGCCTCCCTCACGTCCTCGACGAGCTCACTCTCGAGCTTGGGCCCCATCCACGCGGCGTAGGCGACGACGATCGGCAGGAGGAGCAGCGCGAAGATGAGCCCGGCGAGGACGAGGGCGCCGAGGTCGGCTCCGAGGATGCCGGCGACGCCGAGCGGGCCGGGCGTCGGCGGGACGAGGTGGTGGGTCAGCGTCATCCCGCAGCCGAGGGCCAGCGCCAGGGTCACGTAGCGGCCGCGGATCCGGCGCGCGATGGAGCGGGCGAGCGGGTTCATGATCACGAAGCCGGAGTCGCAGAACACCGGGATGGAGACCATCGCGCCGGTGCCGGCCATCGCCCAGTGCTCGCGCCCGCGGCCCAGCACGCGGACGAACGCGCGGGCGAGCGCGTCGGCGGCGCCGGAGACCTCGAGGATCTTGCCGATCCCGACTCCCAGGCCGATGACGATGCCGATCGAGGAGAGCGTCGCACCGAAGCCCTCCGTCATCGACGTGATGGTGTCGAGCGCGGGCGAGCCGGCGACGAAGCCGGTCACCAGCGCGGCCAGCAGCAGCCCGACGAACGCGTCCAGGCGCGTCGCCAGCACCACCACGACGACCGTCGCGATGCCCAGCAGCAGGGCGAGCAGCAGCTGTAGATCCACGATGAACCTCCGAGACAGGGGTTCCCCGATGTCGGGGACTCCCAGCACCCTGCCGGTCTCTTACTGCACGTTGCAAGCCCTACGCGTGAGTAACCTGCGCACATTGCGCAAGTTGGCTAGTCCGGTACGCCGGACGGCGGACGTAGCAGGCGGTACTCCATCTCGGGCCGGCCGCCACCGCCGTACCGCGGCCGCCGCTCGACCAGGCCGCTCTCGACGAGGTGCTCGAGGTAGCGCCGGGCGGTGACGCGCGAGGTGCCGGCGGCCTCGGCGACCTCGCTGGCCGACGCCGCACCAGCATCGCGCAGGTGGTCGGTGACCTTGCGCATCGTCTCGCCGCTCATCCCCTTGGGCAGCGACGTCGCGCCGCCGACGGGCCGCAGCAGGCCGAGGAGCTCGTCGACCTCGTCCTGGACCACGGCCTGGCCGGCGTCGTCGAGCTGAGCGCGGTAGGCGGCGTACTGCTCCAGCTTGTCGCGCAGTCCGGCGAACGAGAACGGCTTGAGCAGGTACTGCACGACGCCCTGCGACACCGCCCGCCGCACCACGTCGAGGTCGCGCGCGGAGGTGACCGCGATGACGTCGGCGAGGTGGCCGTCCTGGCGAAGGCGCCGCAGCAGCTCCAGCCCGTGTACGTCGGGCAGGTGCATGTCGAGGAGCACGAGGTCGACCTCGACCTCACGCATCATCCGGACCGCGTCGGCGCCCGAGCGGGCGACCGCGGCGACGGCGAAGCCGGGCACCCGCTCGACGTACGCGGCGTGCGCCGCGGCGGCCACCTCCTCGTCCTCGACGACCAGCACGCGGAACGTCATGCCGCGCCGCCGATCCGCACGGTGAAGCGCGCACCGCCCAGCGGCGACCGGTCCGCCCGGACCTCGCCACCGTGCCGACGTACGACCTGGCCCACCAGCGCGAGTCCGAGGCCGCGGCCCACGGCGTCGTCGCCGCGCTTGGTCGACCAACCGCGGCGGAACACGTGCTCGCGGACGTCCTCGGGCAGGCCCGGCCCGCTGTCGTCGACGTCGACCTCCAGAACGGCGGCGTCGGCGTGCACGCGCACCCGCACCTGCTTCCGGTCGGCGATGGCGACGGCGTCGAACGCGTTGTCGACGAGGTTGCCGAGGATCGTGACCACGTCACGCGGCTCGACGACGAGATCGGTGACGGTCGTCGCGTCGTCGATGACGAGGTCGATCCCCCGCTCGGCCGCCTGCGCGGACTTGCCGAGCAGGACGGCAGCCACGACGGGCTCGTGGACGGACCCGACGACCACGTCGGTGAGGACCTGCGCGGTCTCGAGCTCCTCGGTCGCGAACCGGACCGCGTCGTCGACGCGACCGAGCTCGATCAGCGACACCACGGTGTGCAGGCGGTTGCTGGCCTCGTGGTTCTGCGCACGAAGCGCCTCGGCCAGCCCGCGCACGGTGTCGAGCTCCCCCGTCACCGCCCGCAGCTCGGTGTGGTCGCGGAACGTGATCACCGAGCCGACGTCGCGCCCCTGCCAGCGCGCGTCGGCCTGGTTGACGAGCAGCACCCGGTCGCCGACCAGGTGGATCTCGTCCGGCCCGGCATCACCGTCGAGCAATGACCGGGTCAACGCCTCGGGCAACCCGAGCTCGGCCAAGCCCCGGCCGACGACGTCCTCGGGCAGACCGAGCAGCCGGCGCGCCTCGTCGTTGACCAGCTGGACGCGATCGTCGGCGTCGACCAGCAGCATCCCCTCCCGCACCGCGTGCAGCACCGAGTCGTAGTACTCGTACATCCGGGTGATCTCGGCGGCGCCCATGCCGTGGGTCTGCCGCTGCAGCCGGCGGCTGATCAAGCCGGCCCCCACGGCACCGATCCCCACCACCGCGGCCGCGGCCAGCCCGATCGGCACCAGTCGCCGCTCCAAGGCGCGGTCCACCCGGTCGAGCGTGATCCCGACCGAAACGAGCGCCACGACGTCGCCACCGGCTCCGTCGCGAACCGGTACGACGGCGCGCATCGAGGGCCCGAGCGTGCCGGTGTACTCCTGCGTGAAGACACGTCCTTCCGGCGCTCCGCCCAGGTCGCCGATGAACTTCCCGCCGAGCTCCGCAGGGTTCGGGTGCGAGTACCTCGTGCGGTCGAGCGCCATGATCACCACGAAGTCGGTGCCGGTGTCCTTGCGCACCCGCTCGGCGTACGGCTGCAACTCACGCGACGGGTCGGGACGCTCGATCGCGCGTACGACGTACGGCGAGTCGGCCACCGCCTCGGCGACGTTCACCGAGCGCAGCCGCGCGGACTCGAGCTGGTCGCGACGCGCGTCGACGTAGGCCAGCACGACCGCGACGACCGCCACGAGCAGGACGGTGAGCAGCTGCAGCACGAAGATCTGCTGCGCCAGCGACCGTTCACGCGAACTCACCCGGCCTCCTCGTGAACACAACGTACACAAGCGTGACTGCGGTCACAGGTGGGTACCACTCTCGGCGGAGCACGTCCCACTCCCAGCCCGTTCCCGGGCACCGACGCTGGAGGAACCGTGGCACATCAGCCATCCCCCGACACCTCGTCGTCCGCCGCGACTGCAAGGCCGAACACGGGTCGCGACAAGACCCACTACCTGTACCTCGCCGTCATCGCCGCGGTGCTGCTCGGCATCGTGGTCGGCTTCGCCGCGCCGGACTTCGCGGTGAAGCTGAAGCCCCTCGGCGAGGGCTTCGTGAACCTGATCAAGATGATGATCTCGCCGGTCATCTTCTGCACGATCGTGCTGGGCGTCGGCTCGGTGCGCAGCGCGGCCAGCGTCGGCAAGGTCGGCGGTCTCGCGCTGACCTACTTCCTGGTGATGTCGACGTTCGCGCTGGCCATCGGCCTGGTCGTCGGCAACATCCTGCACCCGGGCGAGGGCCTCAACCTGACCTCCGAGCTGGCCGAGGCCGGCAAGGAGCAGGCCGGTGAGGCGGGCTCGACCACCGAGTTCCTGATCGGGATCATCCCGACGTCGCTGTTCTCGGCGCTCACCGACGGCGAGGTGCTGGAGACGCTGCTGGTCGCGCTGCTGGTCGGCTTCGCCCTGCAGGCGATGGGCAAGGCCGGCGAGCCGGTCCTGGTCGGCATCGGTCACCTGCAGCGCGTGGTGTTCCGCGTGCTGGCGATGATCATGTGGGCCGCGCCGATCGGCGCGTTCGGCGCGATCGCGGCGGTCGTCGGCGAGACGGGCTTGGACGCCCTGAAGAGTCTCGCCGTGATCATGGTCGGCTTCTACATCACCTGCGTGCTCTTCGTGTTCGTCGTGCTCGGCACGCTGCTCAAGGTGACGACCGGCGTCAATGTCTTCTCGCTGCTGAAGTACCTCGGCCGTGAGTTCCTGCTGATCCTGTCGACGTCCTCGTCCGAGTCGGCGCTGCCGCGGCTCATCGCGAAGATGGAGCACGCCGGCGTGCAGCAGACCACGGTCGGCGTCGTCGTACCGACCGGCTACTCGTTCAACCTCGACGGTACGGCGATCTACCTGACCATGGCGTCGCTGTTCATCGCCGAGGCGATGGGCGACCCGCTGAGCATCGGCGAGCAGATCTCGCTGCTGGTCTTCATGATCATCGCGTCGAAGGGCGCCGCCGGCGTGACCGGCGCCGGTCTCGCGACGCTGGCCGGCGGGCTCTCCTCGCACCGGCCTGAGCTGCTCGACGGCGTCGGCCTCATCGTCGGCATCGACCGGTTCATGTCCGAGGCCCGCGCGCTGACGAACTTCGCCGGCAACTCGATCGCCACGGTGATCATCGGGCAGTGGACGCAGACACTCGACAAGGCGCGGCTCGACCGTGTGCTGTCCGGCGACGAC
>NZ_CAMPGZ010000178.1 GCF_946885725.1 uncultured Nocardioides sp. | reverse complement strand
CAGCTTGGTAGCGCACTTGACTGGGGGTCAAGGGGTCGCAGGTTCAAATCCTGTCAGCCCGACCGATCGAACCGCCTCACGGCTGCGGCAGCGCAGACCGGAGGCGGTTCACCTGCATCTGGGCCAGGCGAACCGACTCGGCAGTGCTGGGTGGGCAAGACGAGCCGGGTCGGCGGAGTTGCGCGGGAGGTTCGAGCCGGGTCGGCGGAGTTGCGCGGGAGGTTCGAGCCGGGTCGGCGGAGTTAGCGGCGGCCCTTCTTCCTCGGGCGCTGCTCGAGGTGGATCGGGGTGCCGACGAAGCCGAACTCCTCGCGGAGCCGGCGCTCGATGAACCGCAGGTAGCCCGCCTCGAGCTGTCCGGAGGTGAACAGCACGAACGTCGGGGGCTCGGTGGACGCCTGGGTGCCGAACAGCACCTTCGGCTGCTTGCCGCCGCGGACCGGGTGCGGGTGCTCGGCGACGAGTCGGCCCAGGAACGAGTTCAGCGCACCGGTGCCGACGCGCGTCGACCAGCCCTCGAGGGCGGCGTCGAGCGCCGGGACGAGCTTGTCGACGTGCCAGCCGGTGCGGGCGGTGATGTTGACGCGCGGCGCCCACTGCACTCGGACGAGGTCGCGCTCGATCTCGCGGTCGAGGTAGTAGCGGCGCTCCTCGTCGACGAGGTCCCACTTGTTGAAGGCGATGACCAGCGCGCGGCCGGCCTCGGCGACCTGGGTGATGATCCGCAGGTCCTGCTCGGAGATCGGCTGCGAGCCGTCGACGACCATGACGCAGACCTCGGCGCGCTCGATGGCGCCGGCGGTGCGCAGGCTCGCGTAGTACTCGTGGCCGGACGCCTCCTTGACCCGCTTGCGGATGCCGGCGGTGTCGATGAAGCGCCAGGTGCGGCCGCCGAGCTGGACCAGCTCGTCAACGGGGTCGACCGTGGTGCCGGCGGCGTCGTCGACGACGGCGCGGTCCTCCTTGGCGAGCTTGTTCAGCAGCGAGGACTTGCCGACGTTCGGCTTCCCGACGATCGCGACGCGGCGCGGGCCGCCGACCTCGGCGAACGACTCCGCCGGGGGCTCGGGCAGCGCGGCGAGGATCGCGTCGAGCATGTCGCCGGAGCCACGGCCGTGCAGCGCGGAGACCGGGTAGGGCTCCCCCAGGCCGAGGTTCCACAGGCCGTAGGCCTCGGCCTCGGCGCGCTGGTCGTCCACCTTGTTGGCCGCGAGGATGACCGGCTTCTTGGCCTTGCGCAGGATGCGTACGACGGCCTCGTCGGCGTCGGTGATGCCGACCGTCGCGTCGACCACGAACAGCACGGCGTCCGCGACGGAGACGGCCACCTCGGCCTGGGCGGCGATCCGCTCGGCGAGGCCGCGGGCGTCCGGGTCCCAGCCGCCGGTGTCGACGACGGTGAACGCGCGGCCGTTCCAGGTCGCGTCGTACGAGATCCGGTCGCGGGTCACCCCGGGGACGTCCTGCACGACGGCCTCGCGACGGCCGATGATCCGGTTGACCAGCGTCGACTTGCCGACGTTGGGGCGACCGACGACGGCGAGCACCGGGGTCGGGCCGACGGGCTCGTCGGTGCTGAGGTCGGTGGGTTGGCTGGTCATGCGTCTTCGTTCCTTCGGGAGACGCCACGGGCGTCTCGTACGTCGTGCTCGGTGATCATCGGCAGCGGTCCGGGGAGCTCCCGGCCGGTGACGGCCTTCGCCTCAACGAGGTGCTCGACGAATCTGTTCCGCAGCTCCGTGGTGGCGCGGCGCACGTCCGCCTGCCTCCGGGGCCACGGCTGCGCCTCCCAGTACACCGGTTCGCCGTACACGAAGTCGAATCGCGCGCCCTTGGCGGGGATCGAGTCGGTGTGCCCGCCGGGGTGGCGCGTGCCGAAGATCACCAGCGGCACGACCGGCGCACCGGTCACGAGCGCGAGGTACGCGGCACCGGTGTGCATGTGCCGCATCTCCCCGTCGCCACGCGTCCCCTCGGGGTAGATGCCGACCACTCCCCCGGCGCGCAGCACGCGCACGCAGGTCTTGATCGCCTTCAGGTCGACGTCGTAGCGCGACAGCGGCACCTGCCCGAAGGCGAGGAGGAACCGGCCGACGGCACCCTCGAACATCTCCTTCTTGGTCAGCGCGTGCACCGGCCGCGGCGCGAAGGCGGCGAGCAGCGGGCCGTCGAGCAACCCCACGTGGTTGGAGGCGATGATCACCCGCCCGCTGCGCGGCACATGGTGCTCGCCGTGGATGCGCACGTCGTACTTCCGGCGGAAGTACGCCCGCCCGAGCGGCCGCAGCGCGCGCTGCAGCCGATCCGGCGGCAACGGCACCTCGCCGGTGCGCAGCAGGTCGGTCGTCACCTCTCCAGGGCCTGCTGGACGAGGACGACGACCTGGTCGACCACCTCGTCGAGCGTGTACGGCGTGGTGTCGATGTGATGGGCGTCGTCGGCCATCGTCAGCGGTGCGGTCGCGCGCCCGGAGTCGTACTTGTCCCGCCGGAGCAGGTCGGCCTGGGTCGCCTGCACGGTCGTCCCGGCCATCTCGGCGGTGCGACGGGCGGCCCGCGCCTCGGGGTCGGCGGTGAGGTAGACCTTCACCGCGGCGTCCGGCGCGACGACCGTGCCGATGTCGCGGCCCTCGACGACGATGCCGCCCTTGCCGATGATGTCGCGCTGCTCGCGCAGCAGCCGCTCACGCACGGCCGGGACCGCGCTCACCGCGCTGACGGCAGAGGTGACCTCCTGGGTGCGGATCGGGCCGGAGACGTCGACGCCGTCGACAGTGATGGTCGGGGCGGCCGGGTCGGTGCCGGAGACCAGCACCGGGGCGTCCACCCGGGCGGCGACCGCCTCGGGGTCGTTGACGTCGATGCCCTGCTGGAGCATCCACCAGGTGATCGCCCGGAACATCGCGCCGGTGTCGAGGTAGCGCAGCCCCAGCCGGGTCGCCACGCCCCGCGAGGTGCTCGACTTCCCGGACCCCGAGGGCCCGTCCATGGCCACCACGACCTCCGAGAGTCGGCCGTTCGAGCTCGTCGAGACCACGGGTATGCGCTCCTCCAGGGCTGGTTGCAGGACGGCCGCACTCTACCGGTGGGCGGTCCAGCCCCGTTCCTCCAGCGACGCCAGCAGGTGGTCGACGCTCTCCTCGGCGACGTACAGCTCGACCAGGCCAACGGGCCGGCCCGGGTCGTGGTCGATGCGCAGGTCCTCGATGTTGACGCCGACCTCGCCGGCGTCCGCGAGCAGCCGGGCGAGCTCGCCGGGGTGGTCGGGCACGATGACGAACACGCTCGACTCGGGGACGGGCGGCCCGCCGTGCTTGGCCGGGATCACCGTGGTGCCAGCGACGCCGCGGTCCAGCAGCGCCGTCACCGCGGCGCGGTCTCCGCGTTCGAGAGCGCCGAGCAGCGTGTCGACGTCGGCCCGGACCTCCCGGAGCAGCGCGCTCAGGGCGGCCGTGTTGCCGGCGACGATCTGCTGCCACAGCGCCGGGTCGCCCGCGGCGATGCGGGTGACGTCGCGGACCCCTTGGCCGGACAGCGCGAGGTGCTCGCGCGGCGCGTCGGTGAGGCGGCCGGCTACGAGCGCGGCGAGCAGGTGCGGCAGGTGGCTGGTGCGGGCGACCGCCTCGTCGTGCTCCTCGGGGCTGAACGTCACCGGGGTGGCGCCGCAGGTGTCGGCGAGCGCGGTGACGAGGCGTACCGCGTCCGGGTCGGCGGTGGCGTGGGGCGTGACCGCCCACGGCCGCCCGTCGAAAAGGCTGGGGCTCGCGGCGAGAGGCCCGGAACGTTCGCTGCCGGCCATCGGGTGGCTGCCGACGTACCGACGGAGCTGGTCGGTGGTGACGTTCTCCGCCACCGCGGCGTACGGCGCCGCCTTGACGCTGCCGACGTCGGTGACGACCGCGGCGGTGTCGCGCAGCGCCTCGGTGACGACGTCCGCGACCGCGTCCGGCGGGACCGCGACGACGACCAGCACCGGCTCGTCACTGTCGGGGCCGACGTTGGCGGCACCCAGCCCGGTGGCGATCCGGACGTTCTCGGGGCTCAGGTCGGCCAACGACACGTCGACGCCGCGTCGGCGCAGCGCCAGCCCGATCGACGTGCCGAGCAGGCCGGCGCCGACGACGAGGACGGTGCCCCCGAACGGGTTGCTACTGCTGCTCATCCGGCACCTCGCGGACCCGAGTCAGGTCGCGGCGGAGCGAGGCGGCGCCGTGCAGGTAGACGTGCGTGATGTCGGAGCGCGGCAGGTCGGTCTCGACGTGCGCGAGCATCCGGACCACGCGCGGCATCGAGCCTTCGATCTCGAGCTCGCGGGTGCAGATCAGCGGGACCTCGCCGAAGCCGAGCCTGCGGGCGGCGTACGCGGGAAACTCCGACACCAGGTCGGACGTCGCGGTGAAGATCACGCTGATGAAGTCGTCCACGGTCAGGCCGTTGGCCTCCATCACGCCCAGGACCATCTCGGCGACGCGCTCCAGCATGTGCTCGCGCACGTCGTCGTCGAGCTGGGTCGCTCCTCGCACTGCTCGCACTGACACGGGGAAACCCTAACGAGACCGCGCAGGTCGCTGAGGCGGTGTCCGCGGCAGCGCCCCTGCACCCGGCGACCGTGTGACGCCGCGCACTCGGGCTCCCGGTTTGTGGAGAGCGATCAGGGGCACCGCCCGGGCTGGACAAGGAGGGCTGACATGAACGCATTCGAACTGACCAAACCCGTCGAAGTGACCAAGCGGGTCGTCGGACTCGCCGGTACGGCGGTGGGCCTCACCGGAGTCGTGGCCCGAGAGGCCGTCCACGCGGCAGGCGCCGCTGCCGGGCTCGCCGGGACCGTGGTGCGCGGGACGGCACACGCGCTGCGGACGCCCGAGGCCCCGGGAGCCGTCGGGGACGCGGCCGTCGTGCCGCCCGGCCCGACCGTCGTCCGGCCGGAGCCGCACGCGCCGGAGGAGCCACCGGTCGACGTGGTCGGCCAGGCCCTCGCCGCCGAGGCCGCGGCCGACCGCGGGGACGTCCTGGACGGAGCGGGCGTGGCTCACGAGCCCCGCGGGGCCTCCCGGGACGAGGAGCACGGGGAGGCGAGCCTGCAGCGCGCGGAGGTCGACGAGCTCGACGACGAGGTGTCGGCGACTCTCGACGGCGAGGGCTGACCGCGGGCCGTCAGAGCCGGGCGGCGTCCAGGAACGTGCCGAGCTCGTCGTTGGTCAGCTCGCGCACCTCCCCCGGACGCAGCCCGCGCAGCACCACCGGCCCGATCGCCGTACGCGTGAGCCGGTGGACCGGGTGGCCGACCTCGTCGAGCAGGCGGCGGACGATCCGGTTGCGGCCCTCGTGGATGGTCAGCTCGACGATCGAGCGCCGGTCGTGCGCCTGCACCAGCTTGGCCGCGGACACCTCGACCGGTCCGTCCTCCAGGGTCACCCCGTCGAGCAGCCGCCGGATGGTGGCCTTGCCGACGCGGCCGTCGACCTCGGCGACGTACGTCTTGTCGAGCTCGTACGACGGGTGCGCGACGCGCTGGGCGAAGTCACCGTCGTTGGTGAGCAGGATCAGCCCCTCGGTGGCGGTGTCGAGCCGGCCGACGTGGAACAGCCGCTCCGGCCGGTCCGCCACGAGGTCGCCCAGCGTGCGCCGGCCCTCGGGGTCGCTCATCGTGGAGACGACGCCGCGCGGTTTGTTCAGCACGAGGTAGACGTGCGGGCTCACCGGCGGCAGCCGCTTGCCGGCGACGCGGATCACGGCGGTGCGCGGGTCGACCTTGGTGCCCAGCCGCGTGACGATCTCGCCGTCGACCTCCACCTGGCCGTCGAGCATCAGCTCTTCACACTTGCGCCGACTGGCCACACCGGACTGCGCGAGCAGCTTCTGCAGCCGGATCAGACCGTCGGCGTCGGTCTCGACCTCGCGCGACACGGTCAGGCCGACTCCGAGGCGGCCAGCTCGTCGATGTCGGCCATCTCGGGCAGGTAGGGCGCCAGCTCGGGGAGCTCCTCGAGGGAGGTGATCCCGATGCGCTCGAGGAAGTACGACGTGGTGCGGTACAGCGTCGCGGTGGTCTCGCTGTCCTGGCCGGCCTCCTCGACCAGGCCGCGGGCGACGAGCGTGCGCATCACGCCGTCGACGTTCACGCCGCGGATCGCCGAGACGCGGGCGCGGCTGACCGGCTGCTTGTAGGCGACGACGGCCAGGGTCTCCAGCGCGGCCTGGGTCAGTCGGGCCTGCTGGCCGTCGAGCACGAAGCGCTCCACGACCGCGGCGTACTCCTCGCGGGTGTAGAACCGCCAGCCCCCGGCCACGTTGCGCAGGTCGAAGCCACGGCCCTGCTCGGCGTACTCCGCCGACAGCTCGGCGAGCGCGGTGCGGACCTCCTCGGGCGGGTAGCCGACGGCGCTGGCCAGCGTGACGTGGTCCAGCGGCTGGTCGGCGACCATCAGCACGGCCTCGAGCGCGGGGCGCAGCTCGGCCACGGGGACGTCGAGGGTCTCGGGGGTCTCGTCGGGCTGCTGCGTCTGTTCGGCCTGCTGCTCGTCGGTCATTCCTCGTCCTCGTTCACGTCGTCGGGCTGCTCCTGCTGCTCGGCCTCGTCCGGCTCGTCGGCCTGTTCCGGCTCGGGCGGCGCCCCGTCGAACTCGTCGGTGATCTCGACCTCGCCCTCCTCGGCGCCGGTCCACCGGATGGTCAGCTCGCCGAGCGGCGTCATCTGGTCGAACGCCACGGCGCCCTCGCGGAACAGCTCCAGCAGCGACAGGAACCGAGCCACCCGGGTGAGCGTGTCGGGGGCGTCGCTCGCGATCGCCCGGAACGTCATGGTGCCATTCCGGCGAAGCCGGTCGACGACCACCGCGGCCTGCTCCTTGACAGACACGGTCGGAGCGTGGATGTGGCCGAGCGACAGCTCGAGCACCGGCTTCGGCTCCATCGCCTTGGCGGCGAGCGCCGCGAACTCGTCGAGCCCGAGCCCGATCAGCACCTCGGGCAGCAGCGTCGCGTAGCGCTCCTCGAGGCCCACCGCACGCGGGTGCCGTTTGGCCTCCTCCGCCAGACGGCTCTCGAGGACGCCGGCGACCTGCTTGAAGGCCTTGTACTGGAGCAGCCGCGCGAACAGCAGGTCGCGCGCCTCGAGCAGCGCGAGGTCCTCCTCGTCCTCGACGTCGCCCTGCGGCAGCAGCCGCGCGGCCTTGAGGTCGAGCAGCGTCGAGGCGACGAGCAGGAACGACGAGGTCTGCTCCAGGTCCCAGCCCTGCTCGGACGCGCCCTTGATGTGCGCGATGAACTCGTCGGTGACCTTCGACAGCGCGACCTCGGTGATGTCGAGCTTGTGCTTGGCGATCAGGCTCAGCAGCAGGTCGAACGGGCCCTCGAAGTTGTCCAGGCGTACGGCGAACGCCCCCGCGGCCGCGCTGTCGCCGGACTCGACCCCGGCCACGGCGACTGGCGCGGCGACGGGCGCGGGCGTGCCCGCGTCCTGGGCACCCGCGTCCGGGGCGACCTGCTCCTGCTCCACTCCCCCATGGTCCACCGTCTCGGTGGTCAGCACTCCCACCGGGGTCAGCCCGCGGCGCGGTCGGACAGCCGCTGCACGAGCACGCTGTCCTCGCCGTTGGCCTCCAGGTCGGCGAGCGCGATCGCGACCGCGGCACGGACGAGGCGGCCACGGTCCACGCCGAGGCCGTGGGCACGGCGCAGCGTCAGCCGGGCGTGCTCGATCTCGAGCAGCTCGTCGGAGGTGACGTAGACGGTCATCTTCTCGTCGTGCTTGACCCGACCCGAGGCGGTCCCCTTGGGTCTCGGCTCCGGCGCGGCGCGCTCGCTGTCGCGGGCGGCCGACTGGTCGTCGGTCGGGGTCCCGTCCTCGACGGGGTCGGGGACGACGGTGGGACGGAAGAGGTCGTCGGCGGTCGGCAGGGTCACCCGTCGAGGCACCGGGACAGCACCTCCTTGGCCAGCATCCGGTAGGAGTCCGCCCCGGCGGAGCTCGACGCATAGGTGGTGATCGGCTCTCCGGCCACCGTCGAGTCGGAGAACTTCACCGTGCGCCGGATGACCGTGTGGAACACCGTGTCGCCCCAGGCCTGCACCAGGCGCTCCATGACCTCGCGGCCGTGGAGGGTGCGCCCGTCGTACATCGTGCCGAGAACGCCGTCGATCTTGAGCTTGGGGTTCAGCCGCTCGGTGACCTTGTCGATCGTGGTCTTGAGCAGGGCGACGCCGCGCAGGGCGAAGTACTCGCACTCCAACGGCACGATCACGCCGTCGGACGCGGTGAGCGCGTTGACGGTGAGCAGACCCAGCGACGGCTGGCAGTCGATCAGGATCACGTCGTACTCGGCGATCGCCGGCTGCAGCACCCGCTGGAGGGTCTGCTCGCGGGCGACCTCATGAACGAGCTGCACCTCGGCGGCCGAGAGGTCGATGTTGCTCGGCAGCAGGTCCATGCCCGGAACGTTCGTCTTGACGATGACGTCGTCGATCGCGACGTCGCGCTCCATCAGGAGGTTGTAGATCGACAGCTCCATGTCGTGCGGGTTGAGCCCGAGGCCGACCGACAGCGAGCCCTGCGGGTCGAAGTCGACGAGGAGCACCTTGCGGCCGTACTCCGCGAGTGCGGCGCCGAGGTTGATCGTCGTGGTGG
>NZ_CAMPGZ010000177.1 GCF_946885725.1 uncultured Nocardioides sp. | reverse complement strand
GGGTACAAAGAACCAGCGGGACCGGGGAGGACGGGCCGACGGCCGGCAGGGGGGCGATCGTTGACGCAGGGCAGGCGACCGCCACAGGCACGCCGGCCGTCCCCTCGACAGCGTTCGAGGCGGCGGCCGCGCCGTTCCGTCGTGGCGCTCCGCGGCACCTCGCTCGTGCGACTGCGGATCGGGCTGCTGCTCATCGCGATGATCGTGTCGGTGTTCGCCGCGCGGCTGTTCCAGCTGCAGGGCGTCGACGCCGCCGTGTACGTCGCGAAGGCGGAGGCCCAGGGCGGCCTGATGGAGTCGATCACGCTGCCGGCCGAGCGCGGCACGATCCGCGACCGCAACGGTGAGCCGCTGGCCGAGTCGGTCGACGGTCTCATGCTCATCGCCGACCCCACGCTGACCCGGGACGACGCCAGCGAGATCGCGACGATCGTCGCGCGGCGGCTCTCGGTCGACTACTTCGAGCTCCTCGAGCGGCTGCGCAAGCCCGACACCCGGTTCCAGTACCTCGCCCGCCGGGTCCCCTCGACCGTCGCCCGCGACGTGATCGAGGAGCTCGAGGCCAAGGGTTACTCCGGGGTCTCCACGCAGCGCGATCCGGTGCGCGACTACCCGGCCAGGGACGTCGCCGCCAACCTCGTCGGCTTCATGAACGCCGAGGGCCAGGCCGCCGAGGGCGCGGAGCTGATGTTCGACCAGACCCTGCACGGCGTCGACGGCTCCACCACCTACGAGCTCGGCGCCGGCAACCGGCTGCCGCTCGGCGAGAACGAGACCGTCCCGCCGCAGGCCGGCCAGGACGTCACGCTCACCATCGACCGCGACGTGCAGTGGTACACCCAGCGCGTGCTGCGCACCGCCGTACAAGGGTCCGGCGCGAAGGCCGGATCCGCCGTCGTGATGGACACCCGCAGCGGCGAGCTGCTCGCGGTCGCCGACTACCCGACCTTCGACGCCAACGCCCCGACGCTGTCGGCGGAGGCCAACCTCGGCGCTCGCGCGCTGCGCAACGCCTACGAGCCCGGCTCGGTCAACAAGGTGCTCACCGCCGCCTCGCTGATCGACGCGGGACTGGTCTCCCCGGACACCAAGATCACCGTGCCGCCGTCCCTGCCGCGGCCGGGCGAGGCGCCGCTGCGGGACTACTTCTCGCACGGCAAGCTTCGGCTGACCATGACCGGCGTCATCGCCAAGTCCTCCAACATCGGCACCGTGCTCGCCGCGCGCCAGATGAAGGAGAAGCCCTTCTACAAGTACCTCCGCAGCTTCGGTCTCGGTCGGCCCACGGGTCTCGGCTTCGACGGCGAGTCCGCGGGTGTGCTGCCCAAGGTGCGCGACTGGGGGACGCTGACCAAGGACACCATCTCGTTCGGCCAGGGCGTCGCGGTCAGTGCGGTGCAGATGGCCGCGGCCGTCAACACCATCGCCAACGGCGGCGTCTACGTGCAGCCCAGCCTGGTCAAGGGCCGGCTCACCACCTCCGCCGGACTCGAGGTCGGCTCGGACACCGCCGAGCGGCACCGGGTCGTCAGCGAGGAGGCGGCCAAGCAGACCGCCGAGATGATGGAGGCCGTCACCGACCTCGACGAGGGCACCGCCCCGGGCGCGGCCGTCCCGGGCTACCGGGTGGCCGGCAAGACCGGCACCGCGCAGCGGGTCGGCAAGAACTGCGGCTGCTACGACGGCACGTTCACCGTCTCGTTCGCCGGCTTCGCCCCGGCCGACGACCCGCGCTTCCTCGTGTACGTCGTCGTGCACAAGCCCGCGAACGGCGGCGGCGGTGGCTCCGTCGGCGGTCCGGCGTTCAAGCGGATCATGACGCACCTGCTCCAGAAGTACGCCGTACCGCCGACCGGCTCGGAGCCGCCCGAGCCGGTCGTGGAGTGGTGACCGGTCGGCCGTCGGGGGACATGTCGCTTGTAGCCTCGCCCGTGTGGCTGGACCTGCTGGCGTGATCCCGACGCGACCCCGGAACCCCCGGAAGACACCGCTCAGGGCCGTCGCCGACTGGCTGGCCGACGAGCTCGTGGAGATCCGCGGCAGCGACCCCGAGCGCAGCGTCTCCGGCATCACCAACAGCACCCAGCGCGTGGTCCCGGGCGACCTGTACGTCGCACCCGCGGGCGCGAAGGCCCACGGCGCCTCGTTCGCCGCGGACGCGGTCCGCGACGGTGCCGTCGCGGTGCTGACCGACCCGGCAGGGGCCGCGATCTGCGCGGACCTCGACGTGCCGGTGCTCGTCGTCGAGCGGCCGCGCGCGGTCGTCGGCGACCTCGCCGCCCGCCTCTACGACCGGCCGGGGGAGCGGCTGCGGCTCGTCGCGGTGACCGGCACCCAGGGCAAGACCACGACCACCCGGCTCGCCGAGGCCGCGCTCACCGAGGCCGGCGTCCCGGCCGGCGTCGTCGGCACCGTCGGCACCCGCGTCAACGGCCAGGACGTCGCGAGCACGCTCACCACGCCCGAGGCGGCCGACCTGCACGGGCTGTTCGCGGTGATGGTGGAGGAGCACGTCGCCGCTTGCGCGATGGAGGTCTCCAGCCACGCCCTGGTGATGGGCCGCGTCGACGGCGTCGTCTTCGACGTCGCCTGCTTCACCAACCTCGGCCGCGACCACCTCGACTTCCACGCCGACGTCGAGGAGTACTTCCAGGCCAAGGCGTCCCTCTTCACCCCGGCCAGGGCCCGCCGCGGGCTCGTCAACATCGACGACGAGTACGGCCGCCGCCTCGCCGAGGAGGCCGCCGTCCCGGTGCGCACCTACTCCACGACGAGCGACACCGCCGACTGGTGGGTCGACGACGTGGTGGTCGAGCCGACCGGCTCGAGCTTCGTCGTGCACACGCCGGCCGGCGACGCCGTACCCGCACGGGTGCCGCTCACCGGCGGCTACAACGTCTCCAACGCGCTCTGCGCGATCGCGGCGCTGGGCGAGGCCGGCTACGACCCGCGGCTCGTCGCTAGGGGCCTGGCCGCCTCGGCCGGTGTGCCCGGCCGGCTCGAGCGCGTCGACGCCGGGCAGGACTTCCTCGCGGTCGTCGACTACGCCCACAAGCCGGACGCCGTCGAGGCCGCGCTCGGCGCACTCCGACCGCAGGTCGCCCCGGGCGGCAGGCTGGTGATCGTGCTCGGCGCCGGCGGCGACCGCGACCCCGGCAAGCGGCCGATCATGGGCGAGACCGCCGCCCGGCTCGCCGACGTGCTGGTCGTGACCGACGACAACCCGCGCTCGGAGGACCCGGCGTCCATCCGCGCGGCCCTGCTCGCCGGCGCCGAGCAGGTGCCGCCCGGCGAGCGCGCCGAGATCGTCGAGGAGGGGGACCGGCGCCTGGCGATCCGCCACGCCGTGACCAGCGCCACGGCCAGTGACGTGGTGGTCGTCGCCGGCAAGGGGCACGAAACGGGGCAGGAGGTGCACGGCGTCGTGCACCCCTTCGACGACCGCGAGGTGCTGCGCGAGGAGATCGCGCGGCGACGAGGAGCAGGAACGACAGCGTGATCCCCCTGACCCTGCCCGAGATCGCAGAGGTCGTCGGCGGCACGGTCCACGACGACCCCGCCGGCGTCACCGTCCGCGGACCCGCCTTCATCGACAGCCGCGTCGCCGAGCAGGACGGCCTCTTCGTCGCCCTCGCCGGCGAGCGGGTCGACGGCCACGGCTTCGCCGGTACGGCGGTCGACGCCGGCGCCGCCGCCGTGCTCGCGAGCCGGCCGGTCGGCGTCCCGGCCGTGGTGGTGGACGACGTGATGTCCGCACTGGCCGAGCTCGCCAAGCACGTCGTCGCGCGGCTGCCCGACCTCACCGTCGTCGGCCTGACCGGGTCCCAGGGCAAGACCAGCACCAAGGACCTGCTCGCCCAGGTGCTCGAGCGCGCCGGCCGCACCGTCGCGACGTACGGCTCTTTCAACAACGAGCTCGGCATGCCGCTCACCGCGCTGCGCGCCGACCCGCGCACGCAGTACCTCGTCCTCGAGATGGGCGCGCGCGGCATCGGGCACATCCGCGAGCTGTGCGAGCTGACGCCACCGCGCGTCGGACTGGTGCTCAACGTCGGCAAGGCCCACGTGGGCGAGTTCGGCTCGCAGCAGGCCATCGCCCAGGCCAAGGGCGAGCTCGTCGAGGCGGTCGTCGAGGGCGGCACCGCCGTGCTCAACGCCGACGACCCGCTCGTCTCCGCCATGGCGTCGCGCACCGACCAGCGGGTGCTCACCTTCGGCTACGGCGACGCCGCCGACGTCCGGATCGAGGGCCTCACCACCGACGACCTGACCCGCCCCGAGTTCGACCTCGTCACCGCCGAGGGCAAGGCGCACGTCAAGCTCCGGGGGCTCGGCGAGCACCAGGCCGGCAACGCAGCAGCAGCCGCCGCCGTCGCGGTCGCCGTTGGCATGCCCCTCGACGACGTCGCCACCGCCCTGAGCGAGGCGGAGAGCGTCTCGCGCTGGCGGATGGAGGTGCACGAGCGCCCCGATGGCGTCACCGTCATCAACGACGCCTACAACGCCAACCCCGACTCGATGCGCGCCGCGCTCAAGTCGCTGGCCGAGATCGGCCGCCGCCGGCCCGGTGCCCGCACCCTCGCAGTGCTCGGCGAGATGCGCGAGCTGGGCGACACGGCGATGGAGGAGCACGACACCGTCGGCCGGCTCGCCGTACGCCTCGACATCCACCAGCTCGTGGTGGTCGGCGACGCGGCCCGGCCCATCCACCTCGGTGCCTCTCTCGAGGGGTCCTGGGGCGGCGAGTCGGTGTTCGTGCCGGACAACGACGCGGCACTGGCCTGGCTGCGCGACAACGTCACCGACGGCGACGTCGTGCTGGTCAAGGCCTCGCGCGCCGCCGCCCTCGAACGGGTCGTCGACGCGCTTCTGGAAGACTCCACCAGCACGTCTCCTCGGGTGGTCGAGCCTGTCGAGAACGCTGCACCTCGGGTGGTCGAGCCCGTCGAGACCACCGACACGAACGTGAACCCACGCAACGGAGAGGCCGGTCGATGAGGGCGATCCTGCTCGCCGGAGGACTCTCCCTTCTGTTCACCCTGCTGGGCACGCGCGTGGCGATCCGGGTCCTGGTCGCGAAGAACTACGGCCAGCTGATCCGGGACGACGGACCGACGACCCACCACACCAAGCGCGGCACGCCGACCATGGGCGGCGCGGTCATCATCCTGTCGGTGGTGTTCGCATACGCGTTGGCGAAGCTGATCACCCAGGACCTGCCGTCGTGGTCGGGGATCCTGCTGCTGTTCCTGCTCGTCGGTCTCGGCGCCGTCGGCTTCCTCGACGACTACATCAAGATCGCCAAGCAGCGCAGCCTCGGCCTTCGCAGCAAGGCGAAGATGGCCGGCCAGACCGTCGTCGCCATCGCGTTCGGCTGGCTCGCGCTGACGCGCCCCGACGAGCGCGGCGAGACCCCGGCGAGCGCCGCGCTCTCGTTCACCCGCGTGATGGAGCAGTGGACGCTGCCGGCCGCGCTCGCCGTGCTGCTCTTCCTGGTGATGATCACCGGGTCCAGCAACGCGGTGAACCTCACCGACGGCCTCGACGGCCTCGCCACCGGCGCGTCCACGATGGTGTTCGGCGCCTACACGCTCGTGAACATCTGGCAGAACAACCAGTCCTGCGTGATCAGCGCCGGGCCGAAGTGCTACGAGGTGCGAGATCCCCTCGACCTCGCGGTCATCGCGGCCGCCCTCACCGGCGCCTGTTTCGGCTTCCTGTGGTGGAACGCCTCCCCGGCCAAGATCTTCATGGGCGACACCGGCTCGCTCGCCCTCGGCGGCGCGCTGGCGGGCCTCGCCATCCTGACCCGCACCGAGTTCCTGCTCGCGATCCTCGGCGGCCTGTTCGTGATCATCACGTTCTCGGTCATCCTCCAGGTCGGCTACTTCAAGCTCAGCGGCGGCAAGCGGATCTTCCGGATGGCCCCGCTCCAGCACCACTTCGAGCTCAAGGGGTGGGCGGAGATCACGATCGTGATCCGCTTCTGGATCATCACCGGCCTGTGCGTCGCCGCCGGGCTGGGCATCTTCTACGCGGAGTGGGTCGCCGGTGCCTAGCACTCCCGACGTCTCCTCCCTCTCGCGTACGGCGGAGTGGGCCGGCGTGCACGCGGTCGTCATCGGCATCGGCGTCTCCGGCTTCGCCGCCGCCGACAACCTGGTGCACGTCGGCGCGACCGTCACCGTGCTGGCCGAGTCCGCGACCCCCGAGCAGCAGGAGAAGGCCGAGCTGCTCGAGGTGCTCGGCGCCACCGTACGCATCGGCACCGGAGCGTCCGCGACGCTGCCCGACGACACGCACCTCGTCGTCACCTCGCCCGGCGTACCGCCAACCGCGCCGGCCCTGGCGGCGGCGTACTCCAGGAACATCCCCGTCTGGGGCGAGGTCGAGCTGGCCTGGCGGCTGCGCGACCCCGAGCACCCCGGCCGCTGGCTGTGCCTGACCGGCACCAACGGCAAGACCACGACCGTGCAGATGCTCGACGCGATCCTGCGCAAGTCCGGGATCAGGTCGGTTGCCTGCGGCAACGTCGGGCTGCCGATCGTCGAGGCCGTGATGGACCCCGAGCCCTACGCCGTCTACGCGGTCGAGCTCTCGAGCTTCCAGCTGCACTACACGCACACGATGGCGGCCGAGTCCGCCGCGGTGCTCAACGTCGCCGAGGACCACCTCGACTGGTACACCGGCCCGACCGGGATGGCCGACTACGCCGCCGACAAGGGCCGCATCTACGAGCGTGTCCGCACCGCCTGCGTCTACAACGTGCAGGACCCGGTCACCGAGCAGCTCGTCCGTGACGCCGACGTCCAGGAGGGCGCCCGCGCCATCGGCTTCACCCTCGGCACGCCCGGCGTCGGCGAGCTCGGCGTCGTCGACGACGTGCTCGCCGACCGCGCGTTCGTCGAGGAGCGCCGTACGTCGGCCGCGGAGCTGTGCACGCTCGGCGACCTCGCCTCGCCCGCGCCGCACTTCGTCGCCAACGCGCTCGCCGCCTCGGCGCTGGCTCGATCGGTCGGAGTGCCGGCGGTCGCCGTGCGCGACGCGCTGCGCGAGTTCCGGCCCGACGGGCACCGCATCCAGGAGGTCGCGGTGATCCGCGACGTGCGCTACGTCGACGACTCCAAGGCCACCAACCCGCACGCCGCCGCGTCGTCGCTGCAGGCCTACGAGCACGTCGTGTGGGTCGCCGGCGGCCTCGCCAAGGGCGCGACGTTCGACGACCTGGTGAAGACGGTGAAGGACCGGCTGCGCGGCGTGGTGCTGCTCGGCCGCGACCGCGGTGTGATCGCCGACGCCCTCGCGCGACACGCGCCGGATGTCCGGGTGATCTCGGTCGACGACGAGGACACTTCTGCCATGGACCGCGTCGTCGGTGCCGCCGCCGATCTCGCCCAGCCGGGCGACACCGTGCTGCTGGCCCCGGGATGCGCGTCCATGGACATGTTCGCGAACTACGGTGCTCGCGGGGATGCCTTCGCCGAGTCGGTCCGCCGCCTCCGGGACGGGTAGCCCTCCGGGTCACCCCTGGAGGGAGGGCGGGTTGACCACGACCGCGGGGAACGAGCCCGGCAGCCTCGCCGCCGACCGGCCGCTCCGCCCGCAGCGCTCGCTGGCGAGCTGGGTGCGCGCCGGGCGGCACGCGCTCGACCGCCCGCTCACGTCGTACTACCTGCTGCTCGGCGCCTCGACCCTGCTGCTGACCATCGGGCTGATGATGGTGCTGAGCGCGTCGAGCGTCTACTCCTTCAAGCTCTACGGCAACAGCTACCACGTCTTCCTGCGCCAGCTGACCTTCGTCGCGCTCGGCCTGCCGATCGCGTTCCTCGTCTCGCTGCTGCCGCACCGTCTGATCCGCGCGCTCGCGTGGCCCGGACTCGTCGTGTCGGTGATCCTGCTGGCGCTGACCCAGTCGGCGCTCGGCTTCGAGGCCAACGGCAACCAGAACTGGCTGTCGCTCGGCCCGATCACGATCCAGCCGTCCGAGGTCGCCAAGCTCGCGCTGATCCTGTGGTGCGCGGACCTCTACGCCCGCAAGGAGAAGCTGCTCGGCGACTGGCGGCACGTGCTGTTCCCGATGGCGCCGATCGCCGCGGCCGTGGTGGGGATGGTCGTGTGGCAGCGCGACCTCGGCACCGCGCTGGTGCTGTTCGCGATCGTGCTCGGCATGCTGTGGGTGGTCGGGGCTCCCGCCAAGCTCTTCGCGATGGGGCTGACCACCGTGGGCGTGCTCGCGCTGTGGCTGGCCACGACGAGCCAGGAGCGCCTCGAGCGGCTCACCAACTTCGCCGACCCGTTCAAGGACTACCAGGGTGCGGGCTGGCAGTCCGCACACGGTCTGTTCGCGATGTCCAGCGGGGGAGTGCTGGGCAAGGGCATCTCCGCCAGCCAGCAGAAGTGGGGCTCGCTGCCCGAGGCCCACACCGACTTCATCTTCGCCGTCCTCGGCGAGGAGCTCGGCCTCGTCGGCACCCTGCTCGTGCTGGCGCTGTTCCTGACGATCGCGTACGCCGGCATCCGGGTCGCGCTGCGCACGCAGGACGCGTTCGTCCGGTTCATGGCCGCCGGCATCACGATCTGGCTCACCGTGCAGATGATGATCAACGTGGGCATGGTGCTCGCGCTGCTGCCGGTCATCGGCATCC
>NZ_CAMPGZ010000176.1 GCF_946885725.1 uncultured Nocardioides sp. | reverse complement strand
GACAGGATTTGAACCTGCGACCCCTTGACCCCCAGTCAAGTGCGCTACCAAGCTGCGCCACAGCCCGATGCCCTCGATCCGGACTCCCTGGGGAGCGGCTCGAAGGCGTGTGAACCCTACCGCAACGCCTCGGGCGTCCCCGAATCGGGCTGTGCCGCGGGGTTATGGACGCTCATCCGGGGAAATGCCGCGTGGGAAGCGTCCCCATCTCGTGGGAAGTGCGGAAGGCCAGACGGCCGTGGTCCATCAGGACCCGGGGCGTGGCCGATCGGCCCTGTTCCTACGCCATCACGTGACGTTCTTTACCGAAAGGGATCGCTTGGACGGGACGAGTGTTCGGATCGACGCTCCGCTCAGCACAGTCAAGATCGTCGGATGTCTCCTCGCTATCGGGCTCGCCTTCGTAGCGATAGGCAGCGACATTGACGCGTTCCGTGACCCGTGCGAGAAGCCATACGGCGATGGGTGGACCGAGATTCCGGCGCTTGAGGGCGGCGGGGTGTTCGACTCGAAGGCCGCATGCTGCACGGACGGCCGCTTGGACCAGCCGCACCCAGATCACCGACAGGGACGCGGCGTTCGCTTCCGGCCCCTCGGGCTCAGTGAGCCGCGGCCGACCGCGTCACCCGGACCGCGTGAGCATCCGTGACGCCCACTCGTCCAGCCTGGCCGGGGGAGTTCCGACCGGCGAGTGGAGCGGACGATGAGCGATGCGACGTTCGCGGTGCTCGCGCTCCTGGTCCTCGGCTGGGCCGTCGTCTCGGGTCGGCTCGCTCGCGCGAACATCAACGGCCCGCTGGTCTTCACGGTGGCGGGCTACCTGGTCGCTAACCCCGCGTGGGGTCCGCTGTCGGTGGAGTACGACGCGCCGTCGATCCACCTGATCGCAGAGCTCACGTTGGCGCTGCTGCTGTTCGCCGACGCCTCCCGCGTCACCGTTGCCGAGCTGAGGCGGGACCTTCGGGTCACCGGACGCCTGCTCGGCGTCGGGCTCCCGCTCACGCTGGTGCTGGGGTCCGTTCTCGCCGTGTGGCTGCTCGACGACGTGTCCTGGGCGCTGGCCGGCTTCGTCGGAGCCACGCTCGCGCCGACCGACGCCGCCCTGAGCGCGCAGGTCATCAACGACGAACGCGTCCCCACGCGAATCCGCCGCGTCCTGAACGTCGAGAGCGGTCTCAACGACGGCATCGTGACGCCCGTCGTCGCGGTCACGCTCGCCATCGCGGCGACCGAGCTGGGCATCGTCGGGCACGACGACGGCCGCGGCGGGGGCGCCTTGTTCCAGGTCGCCGTCGGCGTCGCTGTGGGGATCGCCATCGGACTGGGAGGTGCGGCTCTGCTCACGGCTGGCTCCCGAAGACACTGGATCCTCCCCGGGGGCCGACGGCTGGGAGCCTTGGCCGCAGCGTTCGGCAGCTTCGCCCTTGCGGGCGCACTGGCCGGCAACGGGTTCATCGCCGCGTTCGTGGCAGGCATCGCGTTCGGCGCGGGCTGGCGGGACGACTCGCTCGCCGTGGAGGAGGTCGGCGAGCTGCCGGAGCTGCTCGGCGAGGTGATGGCGTTCGTCGTGTGGTTCCTCTTCGGGGCTGTCCTGGTGCCCGTCGCGTTCGACCACGTCGCGGCGTCGATCGTGGTGTACGCCGTACTCAGCCTCACCGTCGTCCGGATGCTGCCGGTGGCGATCTCGTTGATCGGGGCAGGGCTCGACCGCGGAACCGTGCTCTTCGTGGGCTGGTTCGGACCGCGCGGCCTCGCGTCGGTCGTCTTCGCGCTGCTGGCCGTCGAGGAGCTCGGCGAGACGTCGGCCGTGGCGCCGTCGATCGCCGCGGTTGCGCTCACGGTGCTGCTGAGCGTGGTGCTCCACGGGATCACGGCCGGGCCGTTCGGCGCTCGCTACGCCCGCTTCGAGGCAGAGGAGAGCGAGGTGCCCGCACCTCGGTCACGGCGCGCTGGCCACCACGTCAGCGGATGACGCGGAACAGGCCGTGCGCGCCACGCTCGGCGTCGACCATCAGGTGCGAGACGAAGGGGTAGTCGCCCGGCTCCGGGAAGGTGAGCTCGACGAAGCCGCCCTGCGCCGCCTGCAGACCCAGGCTCTGCGCGCCACCACTGTCGCGGGATCCACGGCGGAGGAGGTAGGCGCCCTCGGCGTACGTCGTGTCGAACTGGCCGCCGACGACGTGGAACGACGACGGCCGGTTGGGCCCGGCGTCGAGCACCCACACCCGGACCCGCTCGCCGACGCGCGCCGGCAGGGGAGCGTGGTCGTACTGGTTGGCGTAGCCGTTGAACACCACGAGGTCCGGGTCCTCGGCGGCCAGCTTCTCGGCGTCGGCCTCGCCGCCCTGGTCGCCGAGGTAGAGCTCGGACTGCACCAGCACGTAGCTGCGGTCGACCCGCGGCAGGTCGCGAGGCTCTATCACCACCGCACCGAAGAGACCGTTGGCGATGTGTGCCGACATCGGCATCGTCGAGCAGTGGTACATCCAGATCCCGGCACGCGTGGCCCGGAACCGGTAGGTCAGCGACTCCCCGGGCGCGATCGTGCGCATCGGCCGCTGCGGAGCGAGCGCCCCGGCGTGGAAGTCGATCGAGTGGCCGACGGACCCGCGGTTGACCAGGGTGATCTCGAACCGGTCTCCGACGCGCCCGTGCAGCACCGGCCCCGGCGCCGTGCCGCCGTAGGTCCAGAGCCACTGTCGTACGCCGGGCGCGACCTCTCGTACGACGTCGCGTACCACCAGCGTGCGACGGTGCACGCGCGAGCCCGTCGACGGCGGCAGCTCGGCGTCGCGAGGCGCCCACCCCGGCGACGGCTCGGTCATCAGGTCCAGCGAGTCGGTGGCCGCGTGACCGCCTGCTTCGGCGGGCTCGTGATCGGACGGGCCGTGCTGATGGCCCTCGTGACCGCTCGTCCCCACGGCCTTCGTGGCGCTCGATCCCGCGACGTCGACGTGGAGCACCATGCCCATCTGACGGTGGCCGAGGACGGAGCACCAGCCCTCGAGGTCGCGGCCCACCACGCCGACGTCGACCCGGGCGGTCTCCCCGGGCGCGAGCCGGCCGCTGTTCGCACCGCTGTCGAGGACGAGGTCGTGGACGTCCTCGTCGTCGGCGTTGGCCAGCTCGATCACCAGGCGGTTGCCGGCCGGTACGGCGATGGTGGACGGCGTGAAGCGCATGTCGCGGGCCTCCACGCGCACGGTCGTCGTCTCGCCGGTGGCGGCGACGCCTGCTGCCGCGGGCGGTGTCGCGGCAGCACCGACCGCGACGGGGTCGACGGCGACACCAACCGCCACCGCCAGCGCCAGAGCGCCGATCGCGGTCCCGGCCAGGCCGGCCGCCTGACCTCGCGGGCGCGAACGCGCCGCGGTGTCCGTCGACGGCGACGTACCCGCCTTGGCGCGACGCGACGCGCGCACGGCCAGGACGATCAGCGGGAGGACCGAGGCCAGGGAGAGCAGGACCAGGATCGAGGCGAGCACCCGGACGACGCTGGGCACCGGCAGCGCGCCCAGGACGAGACCGCCGTTGGCGAGGACCAGCCGCAGCGGCGCCCCGCGGTCCAGGACAAGGTTCGCCGCCCGCACCGGGACCGGACCCCCGCCGAGCGCGACCGGGATGAGGTACGAGAGCGCTCCGACGAGCACCTGGGCACCGAAGCCTGCGGCAAGGAACGGTGCCAGCCAGCCGAACGCGTCACCGGCGCGCTCCCACGAGGAGGCGGTGCCGAAGCCCACCGCGAGGGCGACGAGCGACCCCACCAGCCAGGCCAAGCCGGCCAGCACGGACCAGGCCGGGAACTCCGTCGGGCGCTTGCGGCGCAGCGCGTCAACGAACGCGGGCGCGGTCAGCAGAAGACCGGCGACGTACCCCACGACACCGGCGACGGCGAGAGCTCGTACCCCGGAGGCAGCTCCTCCGGCAGCGACCAGGACCGAGACCACCAGCACCGGCAGGGCACGGGCCGCGGCCCGTTCGGCGCCTTCGGCGATCCGCGTGCGCAGCATCGTCGGCCACAGCGTCACGAGCGTGCCGACGACCGTGAGGCCTACCCAGCCGAGCAGGTTCACCGAGGCGTGGGCCACCACGAGCCGGGTGTGCCACGGGTCGGCGGGGTCGCGTGCGAGCACCGTGCCGAGGCCGGCACCGACGGGCAGGAAGCAGGCGGCGGCCACGTAGTAGCGGACCGAGGAGCCGAATCGCGACGGCAGCGCGGCCCGCAGCCGGCGCAGGATCGTCCACCCGTGCCAGAGCACGGCGCCGCCCACGGCGGTCGCCCCGAGCAGGGTGAGGGGCCAGACGCCGGTGAGCACACCCGTGACGACCCCGACCACGCCGCCGTTGAGCAGCAGCAGCCGTCGTTCCTGACCCCGACGATCGGCGCCAGCGGTGTGCAGGAGCGCGTCGGTGAAGTAGCGGCTCCAGACGAGGATGGCGTGGCTGACCGCGCCGAGCAGCAGCAGGTGGATCATCAGCCACCGTGGCGCCGGCACGACCGGGTGCACGAACGCCACCACGACCGTGGCCGCCAGCCAGCCGAGCACGGGCAGGTCGCGTAGTGGCCAGAAGCCGCGCCCGCCGGCCTTGCTCACGACGACTTCCGATCGCCGAGCATCGTCAGCGCGACCACCACGACGGCGAACGACAGAACGGCCACAATGTTCAGAACACCACCGACGAGCCAGGCGGCGTGGCTGCCGAGCGCGTCGCCAGGCCAGAGCCGCACCGCCAGCGAGGCGTGCAGCAGCACGGCCGGCGCGGCGAGCACCGGACGGTAGGGGAGTGGCCGACGCAGCACCGCGGGCAGGATGACCGGGGCGTGCGCCATGATCATCGAGAGCGTGAAGCCGAGGAAGACCGCGTGCAGTACGGCGTCGTACCGCACACCGTCCACGGCGGGACCGCCGAGCAGCCAGACGAAGCCGGCGACGCCCAGCCAGCCGTACGCCGCGAGCATGCAGCCGGCCATGTAGCGGGTCAGGCCCGACACACGGATCGTGCGCCGGGCGACGTCGTGGGTGGCGAGCCAGCCGGTGAGCACGAGCAGCGCACCGCCGAGCAGAACGGTCCCGGGAGCGGGCCAGAGCAGGGCGGCGACCACACCGGCGACCACACCGGCCGCGAGCAGCACCAGCGTGCTCCCGGCCGACGGACCCATCACAACCCTGGCCAGCTCGAGCCGCTCGCCGGCGATGGTCAGCACGACGAACCCGACCAACCACGGCGCGAGCGTCGGGATCGTGGCGCCGCCCTGCCACAGCACGGCGGCGCCCAGGGCGAGGACGGCACCCAGCCCCTGGACCAGGACGGCCTCGTCGCGCTGCCGCCGCCACAGCGGCACGTAGACCCCGACCATCGCGGCCGTGCCGGCGGCCAAGAGGATCTGCCCGGCCTTCAGCGGTGCGGGGGAGACCAGCACCACGGCGCCCAGGCCCAGCAGGGCCGGGGCGGTGAAGCCGAGCGAGCCGCGCAGCGCGACCGCGCGTTCGACCGCGATCAGGGTGCCGACGAAGCCGAGCACCATGAGCATCCCGTGCACGTCGGGCAGCCGGTCGACCTCCACGGGAGCCGGCAGTCCGAGAAGCATCAGCGCGGCGTCGAGGCCGGCGAGAAGCGCCAGGGCCGCCGGGACCAGCAGCGCCGGTCGCCGTATGCCGAGTCGGACGGCTGCCCGGCTGTCGCCCCGAACGAGGGTGGTCACTTCCCCCTCCGCACCAGGTGCAGCCGGCAGGCGCCGGGCTCGGCGAACGGGAGCAGGTCTGTTCCGTCGGTGTCGGCGCCGTACTCCTCGAGGGCGCCGCGGACGAGCCCGAGGTGGACGCCGCACACGACGTCGGGGTAGCGGTGGGCGGCCTCCAGCAGCGGGCAGCGGGTCAGGCGGACCGTGGCGGCGCGGGCATCGGCGCGTGGCGCGAACCCGATGTCGTCGAGGAGGTTCACCGCCTCCCGCCGCGCGGCCGTCGCACTCTTCGCCGGGCCGGCGCTACGCGCGGCGGCGAGCTGGTGCCCCCACTCACGTCCGGCTTCGATCGCGTCCTCGGTCGGCTGCGCGCTGGTGCGGTGGATGGCCGCGGCCAGCGTCGCCGCGAGGCCGGCGTACTCGGGGCTCTCGGCCGCGTCGCGGCCGGTCGCCTCGTACAGCCAGGCCGGTCGACCTCGACCCGACGGCGGCTCGGTGCGGCGTCGCACGAGACCGGCACGCACCAGGGCGTCGAGATGCTCGCGGACGGTGTTGGCGTGCAGCCCGGACAGCGCGACGAGCGCCGCGAGGGTCGTGGGCTCGGCTTGGGCCCGCAGCATCTCGAGCAGCGCAGCGCGCGACTCCGACAACGGCTTGGCGGAGCGACCGTGACCCGGCCGCGGCCCGTAGCCGGCTGCGGACGACGATCGTGGAGCGCGATTATTTTCCACGGAGGCGAGTGTAATAAAATGCCGTCGCCGGTGCACATCCACCCCCGTGAAAGTGAGCAGACATGTCAGAGCTCGTCATCACCTCGAACGAGGCCGACGCCCTCGCGGTCGAGGCGGTCAAGCAGCACCACGCCACACTGGCCGGCGCACTCGCGACGTACGTCGAGAAGCTGTTCGCGGCCCTGTCGCGACGCGACACCACCGGGGCCGAGGCCGCCCGCCGCGACCTGGCCTCCTGGTGCCGCCGAGAGCTCGTACCGCACGCCGCCGCGGAGGAACAGGCGATGTACCCGGCCGCGCAGGCGGCCACCGAGGGCCGGCTGCTGGTCCAGGGGATGCTCGGCGAGCACGCCGTCATCACCGGACTGGTCGACGAGATCGAAGAGGCCGCCGACCTGCTGCGGGCCGCCGGTGCGGCCGCGGCGCTGCGGGCGATGTTCGACTCGCACCTGGCCAAGGAGAACGACCTGGTGCTTCCGCTGCTCGCGGCCACGCCCGGGGTATCGGTCGCCGGGCTGCTCGAGGGAATGCACGAGCTGCTCGGCCACGCCGAGGGTCACGAGGGCCCCGAGAGCCCCGAGAGCCCCGAGGAAGCCGACGGCTGCGGAGGGCACGCCTGCGCGTGCGGAGAGACGGACGGCCCCGGGTACCCCGAGCTGGACGTGCGGACGGTCCCGCACGCGATCCGGCACGCGACGGTGTTCGGCGCGCTCGAGGCCGTGCGGCCCGGCGGCGGCCTGGACCTGGTCGCGCCGCACGACCCGCTGCCGCTGCTCGACCAGATCAACCAGCGGTGGCCGGGCGCGTTCTCGGTGACCTACACCGAGCGGGGTCCCGAGGCGTGGCGAATCAGCCTCGTCCGCACGGGCCTGACACCGACGCGCGCCTGAGGCCGGCTCCTCACACCCGCTGCAGCACGTCCCCGGCCGGCAGCGGCAGGCTGAAGTTCTCGCCGTAGCGGTGCGACATGTCGCCGAAGTCCTCGTGCTTGAGCACCACGTGCGAGGCCGTCACGTGCACGATCCGCACGCGCAGGTCGTCACCGTCACCGACGTACCGCCACGCGTCCGCCAGCATCGACAGGCCCGTCGACTCGAGCACCTCCGTCGCGGTGTGCTCGTCGCACGCCTCGTCCAGCGCGTGGCCGAGAAGGGACATGGGCACGACGAGACCCTCGCTGGTGGGCGCGAGGTAGCCGACGACCTCACCGTCGTCGGCACGCCGGTGCGGGGTCCAGGTGCTCGGGATCATGCGCGCCAGTCTGCGTGAGCGGCCCGCCGTACCGCCAACGGTTTCCGGCATGCGCACCCCGCTCCTCGGGTACGTCGTACGGCATGACCCGCTACGGCTACACGCTGATGACCGAGCAGTCCGCGCCGCGCGACCTGGTCCGCTACGCCGGACTCGCCGAGCAGGCGGGCTTCGACTTCGAGGTGATGAGCGACCACTACTTCCCGTGGCTCGACGAGCAGGGGCACGCGGGCTACGCGTGGTCGATGCTCGGCGCGGTGACGCAGGTGACCGAGCGGGTCGAGCTGATGACCTACGTGACCTGCCCGATCATCCGCTACCACCCGGCGGTCGTCGCGCAGAAGGCCGCGACGGTGAGCCTGCTCAGCGACGGCCGGTTCACCCTCGGGCTCGGGGCGGGGGAGAACCTCAACGAGCACGTCGTCGGGCAGGGCTGGCCCCCGGTCAACGTCCGGCACGAGATGCTCGAGGAGGCCGTCACGATCATCCGCGACCTGTTCGGCGGCGGATACGTCAACCACGTCGGGCGGCACTACCGCGTCGACTCGGCGAAGCTGTGGGACGTACCGGAGGACGGCGTACCCATCGCCGTGGCCGTCTCCGGCGAGCAGTCCATCGCGACGTTCGCGCCGCTCGCCGACCACCTGGTCGCGGTCGAGCCGGAGCCCGACCTCGTGAAGCGGTGGGACGGCGCCCACGCGGGCGACTCCCGCAAGATCGGGCAGCTGCCGATCTGCTGGGGCCCCGACCGCGACGCCGCGATCGCCACGGCCCACGAGCAGTTCCGCTGGTTCGCCGGCGGCTGGAAGGTCAACGCCGAGCTGCCAGGCCCCGCCGGGTTCGCCGGGGCGACGCAGTTCGTCCGGAAGGACGACGTCGCCGACAACATCCCGTGCGGCCCGGACATCGACGCGATCGTCGCCGCGGTCCGCGAGTTCGAGAAGGCCGGCTTCACCGACGTGTGCGTCGTGCAGGTCGGCGACGAGCGTCAGGAGGAGTTCCTCGGCGTGGCGGGGAAGGAGCTGCTCCCGGCCCTTCGCGGCTGACGCTGAAGCAGGCCGCCGGGCCTGTGGATGACAGCCGACGCCGAGGCGCGCGAGTT
>NZ_CAMPGZ010000175.1 GCF_946885725.1 uncultured Nocardioides sp. | reverse complement strand
TCACGCCGCCCTTGAGCATCTCCGCCATGCCACGCTTCACACCGGTCGTGCCGGTGCGCGCCGCAGGGCTGCTGGTGTTGCTGGTGTTGCTGTCGTTCACGTCTCGTCCGACCTTCTCGTCCAGGGGTGTGAGTCCAGCCTACGGCCCGACAACCGGGACTCCCGCGCCGGTCTCAGTCCGCTGGTGACCGTTCTCACTCGGCCAGCGCGGGCGGCGGTACGTCGTCCAGGTCGACCGTGCTGTTGTCGGATGCACGGCCGGCGAGACGCAGCCAGCGGACCCGCCGGCGGCTGCGCAGCTGGCGCGCAGTGACGACCACGTCGTTGTGGAACCGCCGGGCCAGCTCGACCTTGTGGCACGCAGCGGCGAGCTCGTCGAGCAGCGGCGCGACGTCGGGCCGGGACCGCACCTCGGCCACCTCGTCACGGTCGGCGAGCACGGCGCGCAGGGTCTCCGACAGGTCCGACTCGGCCGACTCCATGTCCTCCGGCGACGCCGCCCGCGCCTGGTGGGCGGCGTCGAGCAGCAGCAGGGAGCGCGCGGGGTCGAGCTGCTCGGACGTCGCCAGCTCCAGCGCGGCACCGGACCGCCGCAGGAGTGCGGCGTCGAGGGTGGCCCGAGCGACGTCGATGCGGTGGTGCATGTGGTCGAGGCGGGAGGCGGTCCAGTACAGCCAGAGCCCGAGCACCAGCAGCACGATCGCGAAGGTCAGCCACCAGCCCCACGACATCAGCCCGCTCCGATCACGGTCTCGTACACCTGGATGATCCTCGTCGCTACCGTGCTCCAGTCGTAGCGACGGACGCCGGTCGCGGCGGCCTCGTCCAGCGCCGCGCGCCGGTCCGGGTCGTCGAGCAGCGCGGTCAGATTGTCGGTGAGGTCGTCGACGTCGCCGTTGCGGAACAGCTCGCCGTACCTTCCGCCGTCCAGCACCCGCCGGAACGCGCCGATGTCGCTGGCCAGCACGGTCGCGCCGGCGGCCATCGCCTCGACCAGCACGATGCCGAAGGACTCGCCGTGGGTGTTGGGAGCGACGTACACATCCGCGGTGCGCAGCGCGCTCGCCTTGTCCTCGTCGGAGGCACGGCCGAGGAACGTCACCTGGTCGCGTACGGCGGCCGGCAGCGCGTTGCGTGCCCGGTCGATGTCACCGCCTCCGACGACGAGCAGGCGGAGCCCGGGCCGGTCCGCGGCCACCCGTGCGAAGGCCTGGCTCATGAGGGCGAAGCCCTTGCGGGGCTCGTCGATCCGGCCGACGAACGCGACCGTGCCGTCGGGGCCGCGCCAGTCCTCCCGGGGCCGGGCGTGGGCGTAGTGGTCGACGTACACGCCGTTCGGGATCACCACCGGCTCGCCGCCGACGTGCTGCACGAGTGTGCCGCGGGCGTGCTCGGACACCGCGATCCGGGCAGTGATCTTCTCCATCGACGGACGCAGGATCGACGCGGACGCGGACATCGCGCGCGAGCGGACGTTGGACGTGTGGAACGTCGCCACGACCGGGCACTCCGCCTGCCACAGCGCCAGCAGCGTGACGCTGGGCGTGGCGGGCTCGTGGATGTGCAGCACGTCGAAGCGGCCGTCGCGCAGCCAGCGGCGCACCCGTGCGGCGACGACCGGACCGAAGGAGAGTCGTGCGACGGAGCCGTTGTAGGGCACGGGTACGGCGCCGCCGGCAAGCGTGACGTAGTCCGGGACGTGGTTGTCCTCGCCCGGTGCCAGCACCGCGACCTCGTGCCCGCGCGAGCGGAGCGCCTCGGCCAGGTCCTTGACGTGGTTCTGCACGCCGCCGGGGGCGTCGAAGGAGTAGGGGCAGACGATGCCGACCCTCATCCGGCTGCCCCGGTCGTCCCGGTGGAGCCCGTCCGGTGTCCGTCCAGGTCGGCGACGAAGACCTTCTGCATCATGTGCCAGTCGGTGGGGTCCACGGCGATCCCGGCGCTGAACGCGTCGGCCACGGCCTGCATCATCGCGACGATCCCGTCGTCGCCCGAGGCGTGCGGCACCGGCGGGTGGAAGGTCAGCTCGAGGTCGCGATCCCGGTAGGCGAGCGTCACCGGCACCAGGTCGACGCCCGTGGCGCGAGCCAGCACGGCGGGGCCGCGGGGCATCCCGGCGGGTTCGCCGAGGAGCGTCACTTCGGTGCCGGCGCGGGAGAGGTCGCGGTCGGCCAACAGGCACACCAGCCGGCCCTCGCGTACGGCGTCGGTGAGCCGACGCATCGGCGGCGGCCCGCCGGTCAGCGGCAGGATCTCCATGCCGAGTCCGGCGCGGAACGCGACGAACTCGTCGTACAGCCGGGTCGGCTCCAGCCGCTCGGCAACGGTGGTCAGCGGCATGCCGGTCGCGCAGGCCCAGGCGCCGGCCCAGTCCCAGTTGCCCATGTGCGGCAGGGCGGCCACGACGCCGCGTCCGGCCGACTGCGGGCCGCGCAGGTGCTCCTCGCCGATGACCCGGGTGCGGGCGACCACGTCGTCGATGTCCCACGACGGCAGCCGGAACGACTCGCACCAGTAGCGCAGGTAGGAGCGGACGCCGGCATGCACCGTCTCCTCGAGCCTCTCGGGCGGTACGGCGCGGGTCAGGTTGGCGCGCAGCCGCTGCACGCTGCGGACGTCCCGGGCGTGGATGCCGTCGGCGATCCGGTCGAACAGCCCGCGCGCTGCCGGCTCGGGCAGCAGCCGCACCGCCCGCCACCCGGTCAGGTACGCGGCGGTGATGCCGTGCCCGGCCGCACCGTCGACGGCTCGGCGGAGCCCGCCCGCGACGTCCATTCCGGCGCCCCGGTCAGGCCGCGGCCGCGAGGGCCTGGCGTCGTACGGCGAGAACCCGCTGGATCACGGTCACCGTGCTCGCCACGGCCAGGACGCCGAGCGTGAACGGGATGAACCACGGCAGGTCGAAGATGTCGGAGAGGCCGGTCATCACGAGGATCGCGACCAGCCGGTCGGCCCGCTCGGCGATGCCGCCCTTGGCCTGCATCCCGAGCGACTCGGCGCGGGCACGGGCGTAGGAGGTGGTGGCGCCCATGACGAGGCAGTACAGCGCCAGCGCGGCCCATCGGTCCGACTCCCCCGGTCCCATGAAGTAGAGGACGAGCCCGCCGAAGACCGCGGCGTCACCGAGCCGGTCGAGTGTGGAGTCCAGGAACGCCCCCCAGGCCGACGACTTGCCGGAGAGCCGCGCCATGTGGCCGTCGATCATGTCGCTGAACACGAACGCCGTGATCACCAGCACCCCGACGAGCAGCTGCCCGCGCGGAAAGAAGAACAGTGCTCCGAACGACACTCCGATCGTGCCGATGATCGTCACCGCGTCCGGGCTGACGCCCAGGCGCAGCAACAGCCGCGCGATCGGCGAGATCAGCCGGGTCCAGAAGTCACGGAAGCGGTTCAGCATGGCGAGAGCAGGCTAGCGGCAGCGCCGCCGCGTCACGCCGGCCACGCCGAAGCCAGCAGCTCCCGGGTCTCCGACATCAGCTGGGGCAGCGTCTTGGTCTTCGCGATGATCGGCATGAAGTTCTGGTCCCCCGCCCACCGCGGCACGACGTGCTGGTGCAGGTGGGCGGCGATCCCCGCACCGGCCACCGCGCCCTGGTTCATGCCGAGGTTGAACCCGTGCGCGCCGGACACCTTGCGGATCACGCGCATTGCCGTCTGCGTCAGCCGCGCCACCTCGAGGGTCTCCTCGTCGGTGAGGTCGGTGTAGTCGGCGACGTGCCGGAACGGGCAGATCATCAGGTGCCCCGGGCTGTACGGGTACAGGTTGAGTACGGCGTACGCCGTCTCGCCGCGGTGCACCATCAGGCCCTCCTCGTCCGGCAGGGACGGGATGCGGCAGAACGGGCACTCCCCCGACGTACTGTCGGCCGGCTTGTTCTCGCCCCGGATGTAGGCCATCCGGTGCGGGGTCCACAGCCGGTCGAGCTCGTCGGGGACTCCCGCACCGTCCTGCCGGTGCGCCTGGTGGTCGTCGTTCACGTGGTCAGACCTGGGTGCGTGCGGCGATGGCCTCGGTGACGCGAGCGATCGCGTCGTCGATCGAGACGCCGTTGTCCTGGTGACCGTCGCGGTAGCGGAACGACACGGCACCGGCGGCCATGTCGTCGTCGCCGGCGATCAGCATGAACGGCACCTTCTGCAGCTGGGCGTTGCGGATCTTCTTCTGCATCCGGTCGTCGGAGTCGTCGACCTCGATGCGTACGCCGGCCGCGCGGAACTTCTCCGCGACCTCGGCCAGGTAGCTGTTGTGCCGCTCGGCGATCGGGATCCCCTGCACCTGCACCGGGGCGAGCCAGGGCGGGAAGGCGCCGGCGTAGTGCTCGACCAGCACGCCGAAGAACCGCTCGATGGAGCCGAACTTGGCCGAGTGGATCATCACCGGCTGCTGCCGGCTGCCGTCGGCGGCCTGGTACTCGAGCTCGAAGCCCTTTGGCTGGTTGAAGTCGTACTGGATCGTCGCCAACTGCCAGGTGCGGCCGATCGCGTCGCGCGCCTGCACCGAGATCTTCGGGCCGTAGAACGCGGCCCCGCCGGGATCCGCCACCAGCTCGAGGCCGGTCTCCTTGGCGACGTCCTCCAGCACCTGGGTGGCGACCGCCCACTCCTCGTCGCTGCCGACGAACTTGTCCTTCCTGGAGTCGTCGCGGGTGGACAGCTCGAGGTAGTAGTCGTCGAGGCCGAAGTCACGCAGCAGCCCGAGCACGAAGCCGAGCAGGTGCTTGATCTCGTCGGGCGCCTGCTCCGGGGTGACGTAGGAGTGCGAGTCGTCCTGGGTCAGGCCGCGCACGCGGGTCAGGCCGTGCACGACGCCGGACTTCTCGTAGCGGTAGACCGATCCGAACTCGAACAGCCGCAGCGGCAGCTCACGGTAGGACCGCCCGCGCGACCTGAAGATCAGGTTGTGCATCGGGCAGTTCATCGCCTTGAGGTAGTAGTTCGCGCCCTCGAACTCGATCGGCGGGAACATGGTGTCGGCGTAGTACGGGAGGTGCCCCGAGGTGTGGAACAGGCCCTCCTTCGAGATGTGCGGAGTGCCGACGTACTGGAAGCCCTCCTCGATGTGCCGACGGCGGACGTAGTCCTCCATCTCCCGCTTGATCACGCCACCCTTGGGGTGGAACACGACCAGGCCGGAGCCGATCTCGTCGGGGAACGAGAACAGGTCGAGGTCGCGGCCGAGCTTGCGGTGGTCGCGGCGCTCGGCCTCCTCGAGCCGGTGCAGGTGCGCCTCGAGCGCCTCCTTGGACTCCCAGGCGGTGCCGTAGATGCGCTGGAGCTGCTTGTTGTTCTCGTCGCCGCGCCAGTACGCCGCCGCCGACCGCATCAGCTTGAACGCCGGGATGCGCTTGGTGGTGGGCAGGTGCGGGCCGCGGCACAGGTCGCTCCAGGCGACCTCGCCGTTGCGGCGGATGTTGTCGTAGATGGTGAGCTCACCGGCGCCGACCTCGACGCTCGCGCCCTCAGCAGCGCCCTCGGCGTTGCCGGAGCCCTTGAGGCCGATCAGCTCGATCTTGTAGGGCTCGTCCTCGAGCTCCTTGATCGCCTCGGCGTCGGAGACCGGCCGGCGGGAGAACTTCTGGCCCTCCTTGATGATCTTGCGCATCCGCGACTCGATCTTCTCGAGGTCCTCCGGGTGGAACGGGGTCTCGACGTCGAAGTCGTAGTAGAAGCCGTTCTCGATCGGCGGGCCGATGCCGAGCTTGGCGTCCGGGAACAGTTCCTGCACGGCCTGGGCCATCACGTGCGCGGTCGAGTGACGCAGGATGTCCCGCCCGGCGGGCGAGTCGATCCTGACCGGCTCGACCTCGGCGCCGTCGGTGAGCTCGTGCGACAGGTCGCGCAGCTCGCCGTCGACCCGGGCCGCGATCACCGACGGGTCATCGGCGAACAGCTCCCAGGCCTTGGTGCCCGTCGTCAGGGTGCGCTCGTCCCGCTCGTCTGCGGCGATGACGGTGACCTTGATCTCGGACACGGTGGACCTTCCTGGGCTGTGGAGTGGTGCTTGGTGCGGACCCGGCCAGCGTATCCAGCGCCGGGCCGGCGACGCTCCCGGGTTTCGCGCGCCGGGTTCGGTGCACAGCTACGTCCACAAGCTCGCGGGCTTGCGGTTTGGTCCCCAACCGCAAGATCCGGCGCCCGCCGGCTGCGGTTCGTGACCAATCGGCGTGTGGACGACGCGACGACCGGGGGAACGACGAAGGCCGCCCCGCTGCTGCGAGACGGCCTGTGCACGACATCCGGCTGAGCCGGTGAAGGGTGGGCGATACTGGGTTCGAACCAGTGACCTCTTCGGTGTGAACGAAGCGCGCTACCACTGCGCCAATCGCCCGGTGCGCCGGAAAGGTTAGCGCATCCTGCGGGAGCCGTTCACATCCCGGGGAGCTCCGGAACCCAGTCGGCCAGGCTCTGCACCCAGTTCCACCCGCCGACGGCGAATCCGGGCCAGTCGAAGACGACGACGTACGCCGTCACGGCGCCGACAACGAGCAGCACCAGCACGCCGGTGAGCAGCAGCCGGCGTCGGCGTACGGCGGGGTCGAGGGCGGCCGCGCGCTCCTGCGCCTTCTCGGCCTGGCGGCGCGCCCAGTGCAGCCAGCGGCGAGCGAACGCGAACTCCGTCGCGAGGATTGCCAGCCCCAGCGGGATCAGCACGAATGCCGGGCCGGGGGTGACCAGCATCACGACCCCGACCGCGGTCACCAGCGTCCCGATGACCGCTACGGCGATCTTGGTCGTCAGTGATAGGACCGGGTGGGCGTGGAATATCCGGTGCACGCGGGCGCGGAGGCCGTGGGGGCGGCGCTCCGGGTCCGGGGCAGGCTCCTGCTCCGTCGGAGAGTCCGACGCCAGGTCGGCGGCGTTGTCGGTCATGGCACCTCTGGTTTTTGGGGCCTCGGGACGGTGTCACCCGGCAGATGTGACGAGCCTAACCAAGGCCGGGATAGACCGATCGGGGGAATCTTGCGGCCCAAATGGGGACACATCGACCAACCGAACGGCCACAGGGAGAAAAAAGTGCCGAGATTCGTTTGGAATCCCGTCACGACGACTACTACTTGGCGTCTCACTGCCGAAGTCCGGAGGGGATGACCTGGGAGGAACGACGATGGACTACTCGATGAACATGGCGCCGGCGACGGTGACCCAGCCGGTGCGGCTGGAGCTGATCGACGCGTCTGGAGCCGCGACCCCGATCGAGGCCGAGCTGCGCTACGACGCGTCGGACCCGTTCGCGGTGACCACGGTCTTCATGACCGGGCACAGCGAGGTCCGCTGGACCTTCGGCCGCGACCTGCTCAGCGAGGGTCTCTACGAGCCCGCCGGGGACGGCGACGTGCACGTCTGGCCGTGCCTCGACAGCAACGGCCACGCCGTGGTGATCATCGAGCTCTGCTCCCCCGACGGTGAGGCGCTGGTCCAGGCGCGCACCGGCGACCTGCGCGCGTTCGTCGACCGCATGAACAAGGCGGTCACGCCCGGCACCGAGTCCGACCTGCTCGACGTCGACGCCGTCATCGCGTCGATCTTCGCGGCCGAGAGCGCCTGACCCGACTCCGGGTCCGGCCCTTCAGGGCTATCGCTGAGCCGGCGCCCGGTGCGACGGACCGTGCCCTAGGGTTGGCGGGGAGGACCAACCCCGGGCGCGGAACCACCGTCGTCCGGACCGACTCCCGGCCACGAGCCGGCACTGGGTGGGGGCGACGACAGGTGCTGTTCAGCCACGACACCGAGCACTCCTTGGCCTGCGCGGTCGACCTGGTCAACTCCGCGCCCCTCGGCAGCAACGAGGAGGGTCTGCGCGACCTGGCCGCGCTGCGTGAGTTCGTCGTCCGCCACGACGTGAGCGAGGTGGGCCGCCTCTCCGCGGCCGACCTGGAGGCCGTCCAGCAGCTGCGCGAGACCATCCGGGCGGTCTTCTCGGCCCCCGACGAGGCGACCGCGGCCGCCGTGGTCAACACGCTGGTCTCCCAGGCCGGCGTCACACCGCGGCTCACCGACCACGACGGCTACGACTGGCACATCCACTACTTCACCCCAGGCGCCAGCCTCGCCGACCACCTCGCGATCGACTGCGGCATGGCCCTCGCCCACGTCATCGCCGCCGGCGAGACCGAGCGGCTGCGCCGGTGCGAGGCGCCCGACTGCGAGCAGGTCCTCGTGGACCTCTCCCGCAACCGCTCGAAGCGCTACTGCGACGCCCGCACCTGCGGCAACCGGCTGCACGTCGCGGCCTACCGCGAGCGGCAGCGCGCCGCCCAGTAGCCGGCCCTACGGGTCGACGTCCGCGGCCTCGCGCTCGGTCCAGACCTTCCGGCACTCTGCGGTCACCGGTCCGGGTGTCTCCAGCTCGCGGTCGTCGATCCGGTGCACCGCCTGGACGTCGCGGGTCGTCGACACCAGGAACACCTCGTCCGCGCGCACCAGCACCTCCAGCGGCTCGTCGACCTCCACCGCGCCGTACCACTCGAGCAGCAGGGCGCGGCTGATCCCCGCCAGACAACCGGACGCCAGCGTCGGCGTGCGCAGCTCGCCGTCGACGACGTAGAAGACGTTCGACCCCGTGCCCTCGCAGAGGTGGCCGGCGATGTTGCCGAAGATCGCCTCGCTGGCGCCACGCTCGTGCGCGTAGGCCAGGGCGACCACGTTCTCGGCGTACGACGTGGTCTTCAGCCCGGCCAGCGCGCCCCGCTCGTTACGGGGCCACGGCACGGTGACGGCGTACGTCGAAGGAGCGGCGGGGTCCAGCGGGGCGGCGACCACGACGAGCGTCGGCGGGCTGTCGCCGCGCCCGGAGCCGA
>NZ_CAMPGZ010000174.1 GCF_946885725.1 uncultured Nocardioides sp. | reverse complement strand
GCCCTCCAGGGCCTCCTGCAGGGCGGCCGGGTTCATCGGGTCGATGCCGCGCACCGACTCCTCGATCTTGGCCACGTCGATCGTGGTGCCGCGGCCGTAGTCCTCCACCGCGCCGAGCAGGTGCGCGCGCAGCCACGGCACGTGACCGAACAGCCGCTGGTGCGCCGCCTCGCGCAGGGCGAGGTAGAGCAGCACGTCCTCCTCGGTGACGTCGAGGCCCTCGGCGAACTTCGCCACGTTGGCCGGCAGCAGCGCGGCCTTGCCGGCCGGGCCGAGCGGCAGCCCGATGTCGGAGGCGGTCAGCACCTCGGTGGCGAGGCCGCCGAGCGCCTGGCCGACCTGGGTGCCGAACATCGCGCCGCCGGCCTGGTTGAGGATGCCCATCAGCGGGCCGGCGACCTGCTTGGCCTCCTCGGGCAGCGCGCTGCCCATCGCGGACACGACGTGCTCGGCCACCGGCTCCACCAGCCGGCGCCAGACCTCCACGGTCTCCTCGATCCACTCGGCGCGGCTCCACGCGGCGGCGCTGCTGACGCCGGACGGCAGGTCGGTGGCGGAGTCGAGCCAGTGGTCGGCGAGCTGGAGCGCGTCGGCGATCGCGGAGCGCTGGCGGTCCGACGGGGTGGGGTCGGGCTCGTTCGCGACCGTGCGGCGGGCGACGTCCTTGGCGAGGTTCCAGTTCACGGAGCCCTCGTGCGGCTGCATCATCGCCTGCATCTGCTGGATCAGCGCGCCGAGGTCGGGCATCTGGCCGCCCTGCCCCGGGGCACCCCCACCGAACGCGCCCCCGAAGGCCTGGAACATCTGCTCGAACGGGGTCCCCTTGAACGGGTTGTCGTCGTCGCCGGGACGGTCGCCGGGCTCGTTGCTCATGCCTCCAACGTACTCGGGACGGCCCAAGTCGTAGGCTCGCCCGCGTGAGCGATCGTCCTGTCGTGCGGCTGTGCGAGATCCGTGAGACCCCGCTCGACGTGCCGGAGGTGCTCGATGCGCTGGCGGACGCCGCGTCCGGCGGGCTGACGCTGTTCGTCGGCACCGTGCGCGACCACGACGGCGGCAAGGGCGTGACCGGGCTGGACTACTCCGCGCACCCCACCGCGCTCGACCGGCTGCGCGACGTGTGCCACGAGGTCGCCCGGGAGTACGACGTACGCGCGCTCGCCGCGGTCCACAGGATCGGCACGCTGGCGATCGGCGACGCGGCGGTGGTCGTCGCGACCGCGTCGGCGCACCGCGGCGAGGCGTTCGACGCCTCGCGCGCACTGATCGACCGGCTCAAGCAGACCGTGCCGATCTGGAAGCACCAGGTGTTCGCCGACGGCACCGACGAGTGGGTCGGCACGCCCTGACCGCGCGGCTCCGCGCCCCACACTGGGCGTGCCTCCGGCGCCGGGAGACTTCGGCTTCGTAGCCTGGGGCCGTGGAGATCCTGGCGTGGCTGGTGCCGGCGGCCGTCGTGACCGCCGTCGCGATGCTGTGGGCGGCGTGGGCCGGCCGGCCGCGCCCCGACGACCGGGCGGTCCAGGCGCAGCGGCGCGAGGCCGACCACGAGCGGTTCGCCCGCGCCATCACCAAGGCGCACCCCGCCGCCGGCAAGCCCCGTCCGACGCCGGCGCGCGACCGCAGCACCGGCGTCGCCGTACGCCCCTCCCGTCGGTCCTCCTGAGCCTCACCGGCCGGACGGCCGGCTTCACCGTCCTGACCTCGCACGAGTGGGCTGGGCTCGGAATGAGAGGCTGTGCCCATGAGCCGCCGCACCGTCTCCAGCGTGCTGGTGGTCGTGCTGCTCGCGGCTCTGATCGCGGTGGCGGCGTTCCTGCCCGTCCCCTACGTCACGATGAGCCCCGGCCCGACCGTCGACGTGCTGGCGAAGTACGACGGCGACCAGGTCATCCAGGTCGACGGCCACGAGACGTTCGAGACCGAGGGCGACCTGCGCCTCACGACGGTGTCGGTGACGAGCCCCGGCGTCGAGATCAACCTGCTCGAGGCGCTGTCGGCGTGGTTCGACGGCACCCGGGCGGTCTACCCGCGCGACGTGATCTACCCGCCGGAGCAGACCGTTGACGACGTACGCCGGGAGAGCAGCGTGCAGATGGTGTCCTCGCAGGACACCGCGATCGCGGTCGCGCTGCGTGAGCTCGGCTTCGACCTGCCGTTGCTCACCGAGGTGTACGGCGTGACCAAGGGGTCGCCCGCGGACGGCAAGCTCGAGCCGCGTGACTACCTGCTCGAGGTCAACGGGGTCCGGATCGACGACGTCGACAAGGTCTCCGACGCCATCCAGCGCACCGGGGTGGGGGAGACAGCGACGTTCGTGGTGCGCCGGGACGGCAAGCGCCGCACCGTCGAGGTCGAGGCCGAGGCGGCGAAGGACGACCCCGACCGCGCCGTGGTGGGCGTCGAGATCGGCACCGGCTACGACTTCCCGTTCGACGTCAGCGTCAACATCAACGAGGACATCGGCGGCCCCAGTGCCGGGCTGATCTTCTCCCTCGCCGTCTACGACACGCTCACCCCCGGCTCGCTCACCGGCGGCAACGACGTCGCCGGCACCGGCAGCATCGACTCGGAAGGAAACGTCGGCCCGATCGGCGGCATCCAGCAGAAGATCGTCGCGGCCGCCGACGCCGGCGCCGAGCTGTTCCTGGTGCCCGCCGACAACTGCTCCGCGGCGCTCGGCGCCGACGTGCGCGAGGACGAGATCAAGCTGGTCCGCACCGCGACGATGCACGAGGCCGTCGAGGCGCTCGAGGCGTACGCCGAGGACGAGGACGCCGACCTGCCCACCTGCCAGGACGCCGCATGACCGACCCCGACGCCGGACTCGTCGACCCGCACCTGCGGTCCGCGACCCTCGAGATCGAGGCCCACGCGGCCGAGCTCGGCTGGGACCGTGGCGCGCGGCTGTTCGCCCTGGTGCCGACCGGCGACCTGCTCGCCCGGGAGCCCGGCCTCGCCAAGGCGCTCGGCGTCGAGTCCGCCGAGGAGGGCGCGCTGACCCCCGTCGAGCAGGACGCACTGCCGCCCGACCGGAGCCTCGAGGAGGTGCTGGGCGGGATCATGTGGCCGGCCGAGGTGTTCGGCTGCGCCGCCGTGGTCGAGCGGCTCGTGCTGCCGCCGAGCGCCGACGCCGAGATGCCCGAGGACCCCGACGCGGCCCAGGAGTTCGCCGCCGCGCACCCGGACCGTCAGGAGGTGCGCATGGTCGCCGCTGCCACCCGGGACGGGTCGACGTACTGCACGCTGCGGCTGCGCGCCCACGACGACGGCGCGTCGGTCCTGGAGGGCACGGACCTGGTCCCCGCCCTTCTAGAGTTGCTGCACGGCACGCTCGAGCAGTGAGAGCCGGAACGATCCACGTCCGATGTGCGTAGGTACAAGTAAGGCCGCCCTCCCCGGGGCGGCAAGAACAGAGAGCGACCAGTGAGCGGATTCTTCGAGGACCCACCCCAGCAGCCGAGGAGGTCGGTTCCGACCCAGCCTCCGCAGCGCTCACGTGCGCTCGTCGGGACCGCGGTCATCCTGGTCGCCGCGTTCTTCCTCGCGTCGGTCTTCACCGGCATCTGGACCGACCGGCTGTGGTTCGACAGCGTCGGGTACGGCGAGGTGTTCAACACGATGCTGGGCACCCGGGTGCTGCTGTTCATCGTGTTCGGCGTGCTGCTCGCGGTGCTCGTCACCGCCAACATCGCGATCGCCTACCGGTTCCGGCCGGTCTTCCGGCCCGCCTCGCAGGAGCAGGTCAACCTCGACCGCTACCGCGAGGTGGTCGAGCCGATGCGTCGCTGGCTGCTGATCGGCGTCGCGCTGGTGCTGGCGATCTTCGCCGGCAGCTCGGGCTCCGGGCAGTGGCGGACGTTCCTGCTGTGGCGCAACCGCGAGCCGTTCGGCACCGACGACCCGTACTTCGGCCGCGACGTCGGCTTCTACGTCTTCGAGCTGCCGTGGCTGCACTACCTCGTCGACTTCGGCATGGCGATCACGGTGCTCAGCCTGATCGCCGCCGCGATCACGCACTACCTGTTCGGCGGCATCCGGCTGCAGGCCCGTCGCGACAAGCTCTCCGGCGCCGCGCAGGTGCACCTGTCGGTGCTGCTCGGCCTGTTCGTGCTGTTCAAGGCCGCCGACTACTGGCTCGACCGGTTCAACCTCACCACCGAGGGCGGCGGGCTGTTCACCGGCATGGGCTACACCGACCAGAACGCCGTACTCCCGTCGAAGAACATCCTGATGTTCATCGCGCTGATCTGCGCGCTGCTGTTCTTCGCCAACGTGTTCCGCCGCACCTGGATGCTGCCGTCGATCGGCCTGGCCCTGCTGGTGCTCTCGGCCGTGCTGCTCGGCGCGATCTGGCCGGGCATCGTGCAGCAGTTCCAGGTCCGCCCGTCCGAGCCGGACCGGGAGCGCCCCTACATCCAGCGCAACATCGAGGCCACGCGGGCGGCGTACGACGTCGACGACACCGAGGTGACGCCGTACGACGCGAACCTGTCGCTCTCGCCCGAGCAGCTGCGCGCCGACGCCGCGTCGATCCCCGGCATCCGGCTGATCGACCCGAGTCTGGTCTCCGACACGTTCGAGCAGCTGCAGCAGGTGCGCGGCTACTACGCCGTGAGCGACGTGCTCGACGTCGACCGCTACCAGCTCAACGGTGAGTCCCGCGACGTCGTGGTGGCTGCTCGCGAGCTGGAGCAGGGCGGTCTCGAGGAGTCGCAGCGCAACTGGGCCAACCTGCACACCGTCTACACGCACGGCTACGGCCTGGTCGCGGCCTACGGCAACCAGCGCGACGCCGAGGACAATCCCGTCACGAACACCGACGGCCGTCCGGTCTGGGCCGAGCGCGACATCCCGCCCACCGGTGAGCTGACCAAGATCGGCGACGGCTACGAGCCCCGGATCTACTTCGGCGAGCGCAGCCCGCAGTACTCCATCGTCGGCAAGCCGGACGGCGCCCGCGACGTCGAGCTGGACATCCCCGAGGGCAGCGGCGGCGACCAGCCGACGACCACGACCTACGACGGCGCGGCCGGCGTGCCGGTCGGCGGCCTGTTCCACAAGCTGCTCTACGCCGTGAAGTTCTCCGAGCCCAACATCGTGCTGTCGAGCCGGGTCAACGAGAACTCCAAGATCCTCTACGAGCGGCACCCGCGCGACCGCGTGCAGAAGGTCGCGCCGTGGCTGACCGTCGACGGCGACATCTACCCGTCCGTCGTCGACGGCCGCGTGGTGTGGATCGTCGACGGCTACACGACGACGGACCAGTACCCCAACTCGCAGAAGGACTCGCTGTCGGACATGACCGCCGACGCGCTCCAGCCGCGTACGGCGTACTCCACGCTGCCGACCGACGAGATCAACTACATGCGCAACTCGGTCAAGGCCGTCGTGGACGCCTACGACGGCACCGTGACGCTCTACGAGTGGGAGCGCGACCCGATCCTCGACGCCTGGTCCAAGGCATTCCCGGGTGTCGTGCAGCCGCGCGACAGCATCCCCGACGAGCTGCTCGAGCACCTGCGCTACCCCGAGGACCTGTTCAAGGTGCAGCGGCACATCCTCGCGACGTACCACGTCACCGACCCGTCGACGTTCTACGAGGGCAACGACCGGTGGGAGGTCCCGCAGGACCCGGAGATCAAGGAGAACAAGCAGCCGCCGTACCGCCTCTCGGTGCGGACGCCGTCCGGCACCGACGAGCCGGTGTTCTCGCTGACCTCGGTCTACGTGCCGCAGGAGCGGCAGAACCTCGCGTCGTTCATCTCCGTCGACTCCGACGCCTCGCAGGACGACTACGGCAAGATCCGCATCCTGCGGCTGCCGTCCAACACGCAGGTGCCCGGTCCGTCGCAGATCGCGAACACGTTCGCGTCCGACCAGGAGATCCAGGACCGCCTGCTGGCGTTCACGCGGACGAACTCGCGTGCGCTCTACGGCAACCTGCTCACGCTGCCGGTCGGTGACGGCCTGCTCTACGTGCAACCGCTCTACACGCTGCGCGAGTCTGGCGAGGGCCGCTACCCCGTGCTGCGCTACGTGCTCGTCTCGTTCGGCGACGACGTCGGCATCGGCTCGACGCTCACCGCCGCGCTCGACGACGTCCTGGGCATCACCTCGCCCGACGAGTCGCTCGACCCGTCAGACCCCGGCACGACCCCGGACCCCGACGTACCCGACGGCGAGGGCGGCGGCGAGCAGGTCAGCGGCGACGTCCGCGCGCTGCTCCAGCAGGCCGAGGAGAAGTTCCAAGAAGCAGAGCGCGCGCTCCAGCAGGGCGACCTGAGTGGGTACGCCGAGGCGAGCGAGGCCGCCCGCGAGCTCGTCGAGCAGGCCCTCGAGGCCGCCGGCGAGGACGTCGGGGGCGGCGGTGCCGGCGACGGTGCGGACGGCGGCGGTGACAGCGGTAGCGACGGCGGAGACGGCGGCGGCGGTGGCCAGGAGGAGAACCCACCCGCCAACGGGTGACCGCCGTCACCGGCACCCGATTTGAACGGGCTCGCGTAAGTCCCGTAAGGTGGGGATCACCGACGCGGGGTGGAGCAGCTCGGTAGCTCGCTGGGCTCATAACCCAGAGGTCGCAGGTTCAAATCCTGCCCCCGCTACCAATTTCAGGCTCGGAATCTACGGATTCCGAGCCTGAAAGCATTTAGAGACTTGATCGAGTGTCCACTTAGTGACGGGTTTCCCGGACAACCCGCTGGCCGGCGGTCGCAGTGCGCCCCCGGGTGACCTACACCGCGACCGCCCCCGCGACGGCCCGGGACAGCGGTTGGCTATGCGGGTCCGACATGACCCACCTGACAGCCATGCCCGCCAGCCACGCCCTCGATCGGATCACCGACTGGCGGATCGCCCTGCGGGCCGAGAACAAGAGCCCGGGCACGATCTTCATCTACGCCGACGGAGCCACTCGTTACCTGACCTGGTGCGCCGACGGCGACCACCTGCCGATGAGCCGCGCCGCGCTCAACTCCTGGATCGCCGGCCTGCTCGACGGCGGATCCTCGCCGGGCACCGCCCGCATCCGCCAGCTCGCCGTGCGCCGCTTTGCGGCCTGGCTGACCGCCGGCGGTGAGATCGCCGCCGACCCGTTCCCCGGAGTCAAGGCACCCCGCTACGAACCGCCGCTGGTCGAGCCGCTCACCGACGCCGAGCTCCGCGCGCTCCTCGCCACCTGCGCTGTCTCCGACGACCACGCGCGGCTGGAAGCCACCCTCAACGACCGACGCGACGAAGCGATCATCCGGCTCATGTTCGAGACCGCGATCCGGTCCGGGGAGCTCGTCGACCTCCAGCTCGACGACGTAGACCTCATCGCGCGGCTGATCACGATCCGTCGTGGCAAGGGTGGGCGCGGCCGAGTGATTCCTGTCGGCCCTGTGACCACCGAGGCGCTGCTGGTGTATCTCGACCAGCGTGAGCAACACCCGCTGGCTGCGAGCCCCGACCTGTGGCTCGGCAATCGCGGCCAGCGGTTCGGCCGCGAAGGACTCAGCCGTGCCCTGCGCCGCCGCGCCAAGCGCGCCGGAGTGCAGGGCTTCCGGCCCCACCGGCTCCGGCACACCGCCGCCCACCGATGGCTCGCGGCCGGCGGCTCCGAATCCGGCCTGATGGCCATCGCCGGCTGGACCCGCAGCGACATGCTCGTCCGCTACACCCGAGCCCGCGCCTCCGAACGCGCCGCCACCGAGGCCCGCCGACTCAACCTCGGAGACCTCTGAGCTCCGCGACAGTTGGCACGGTTCACCGCCGATCGTGGCAGACCAGCTCGCCGGAACGGCGGGTGGACGTCCGAGCGCTCGACACGGCCTGCCGCCACGACCATGATCGAACCGTGAGCGCGCAGGCCGAGACCGCCGAATCAGACAACAGCCTGCCGCAGTGCTGGTGTTGCGGCGGCTCGTTCGCCGAACCGGAGTTGGTCCACCTCGGGTCGCACCCGGAGGTGGGCCTGTGCGCGGACTGCGCCCATTGGGTGCACCGCCGCGCCGCCGAGCAGGCCGCTGCCCGACGGGGCGGGCTCCCCGCGCGGTATCGCGGAGCCTTCGCCGCGACCCGGTCCTGGGTCATCCAGCACGAGGTGCACAACCTGCCTGTCCTCGGCCGGCTGCTGCGCGGCCTGGACCGTCGCCTGCCCTGAACCTCGCGCCCGCGACCGCTCAGGCCACCCGACCCAGTTGGGCAACCCGCTCACACGGACTTGCCGACATCCCGTCCCAGCGTCCCGCCGCCGGGTCCCGGGGCGGTGTCCGGCGGGCAGCAGGCGCCGGGCACCGGAGCCATGCGTCCTCGGCGTCGACGTTCGACGAGGGCAAGTGTGGCTGCTCCCAGCACCGCCGTCACGGCGAGGACACTGATGAGGGTCGTCCGACCCTGGATCCACTGCGAGATGGTCGCGGACAGTCCGGCGAGTGCGCCGGCTCGACCCGCCGACGTCGCGTCACCGGTGGCGGCCGGATACCAGTACCAGGCGAGGTAAGCGCCGGTGAGCACGAGGACCACCGCGGTGACCTTGGGGCCGTAGCGAGCCAGCGTGGCCACCCGGTGGGTGAGCGCGGTGCCCGCGGCTGCGGTGGCCAGGGCCAGCAGCAGCAGGACGGTGGCCGACCCGGCCGCGTAGACCCCGAACACCACGAGCAGGCCGGCGTAGCTGGCGGTGGCCTGGGCCTGCGCGATGACCGCGAGCAGCACCCCGAAGGTGCACGCGAGCGAGGCGATCGCGTAGCCGACGCCGAAGACCACCATCTGAGCGGTCGGGGCAAGCCCCGCGGTTGCCCGGCCGGGGATCCGGGGCAGCCGAAGGGAGAACGAGCGACCGGCCAGCATCGCCCCACCGACCAGCACCAGCAGTACTCCGACGTCGAGTCCGAGCGCCGGAGCGGCCTCGACCGCCGCTTCCTCCAGCAGGCGGGGACCGGCG
>NZ_CAMPGZ010000173.1 GCF_946885725.1 uncultured Nocardioides sp. | reverse complement strand
GATGACCCCTCACTGCCCCGCAGGCTCTCGCACGTGCGTGCAGACCGCGGGAGCCCGAGAAGCGGGAGCGGCCCCCGGTAGCGGGTGCCAGCCACGCACGCGGGAAGCGCCAGTCACAGTTCCCAACAACAGCAGAAGGCCAGGACCACCCCGCTGAGGTGCCCCTGGCCTTCTGGAAGAAGCTGCTACGCCTTGGCGAGCGTGCCCAGGTACAGCTCGATGACCTTGGGGTCGTTGGAGAGCTGCTTGCCGGTGCCGGTGTAGGCGTTGCGGCCCTGGTCGAGGACGTAGCCGCGGTCGCAGATCTGCAGGCAGCGGCGGGCGTTCTGCTCGACCATCACGACCGAGACGCCGGCCCGGTTGATCCGGCGGGTCTGCACGAAGACCTCGTCCTGCATGACGGGGGAGAGGCCGGCGGAGGGCTCGTCGAGGAGCAGCACGGACGGCTCCATCATCAGCGCGCGTCCCATGGCGACCATCTGCCGCTCACCACCGGACAGCGAACCGGCGCGCTGGGCGCGACGGTCGACGAGGGCGGGGAACAGCTCGCCCACGAAGTCGAACCGCTTCTTGAACGACTTGGGCCGCTGGAAGACGCCCATCTCCAGGTTCTCCTGGATGGTGAGCGACGGGAACACGTTGTTCGTCTGCGGGACGAAGCCGATGCCCTTGGACACCAGCGTGTCCGCGCGCTCGTTGGTGACGTCCTCGCCGTTCAGCCGCACCGTGCCTTCGCTGATCTTCACCAGACCGAACAGCGCCTTGAGCAGCGTCGACTTGCCGGCGCCGTTGGGGCCGATGATGCCGACGAGCTCACCCTGCTGGCAGTAGAGGTCCGCGCCGTTGAGGATGTTCACGCCGGGCAGGTAGCCCGCGACGAGGTTGTCGGCCCGCAGGACGGCGCCCTCGGCGTTCTTCAGGTGCTCCTCGCGACCGGGGACCTCGAGGCTCGACCGCTGCTCGGCCGCCGGTGCGTCGGGGGTCTCGTTCAGGTCGGTCACTGCGTCTCCTCGTTCTCGGACGCGATCGCCTCGAGCTCGGCCTCGGCCTCGGCGAGGATCGTCTCCTCGGCCTCGGAGAGGTCGGTGTCGTGGTGGGCGCCCAGGTAGGCGTCGATCACCCGCTGGTCGGACATGACCGAGTCCGGAGGACCCTCGGCCACGATCTTGCCCTGGGCCATCACGATGACCCAGTCGGAGATGTCGCGCACCATGTCCATGTCGTGCTCGACGAACAGCACCGAGCGGCCCTCGTCGCGCAGCGACTTCACGTGACCGAGCAGCGACTGCTTCAGCGCCGGGTTCACACCCGCCATCGGCTCGTCGAGCATGACCAGCTCCGGGTCGGCCATCAGCGCGCGTGCCATCTCGAGGAGCTTGCGCTGGCCGCCCGACAGCGAGCCGGCGAAGTCGTCCTTCTTCTTGATCAGCAGGAACCGCTCGAGCAGCGTCTCGGCCTTCTCCGTGTTGGCCTTCTCCTGCGGCCGCCACAGCGGGGCGAACATCGCCGAGAACAGCTTCTCGCCCTTCTGGCCGGTCGCGCCGACGCGCATGTTCTCCATGACGGTGAGCTTGGAGAGCACCTTGGTCAGCTGGAAGGTGCGGATCATGCCCATGCGGGCGACCTTGTACGCCGGGACGTTGCTCAGGCTGGTGCCGTTGAACGACCACTCGCCCGAGTCGGGCCGGTCGAAGCCGGTCAGCAGGTTGAAGAACGTCGTCTTGCCGGCACCGTTGGGGCCGATGAGCGCGGTGATCACCCCGCGCTGGATCTCCACGTGGTCGACGTCGACCGCGACGAGACCGCCGAAGGTGCGACGTACGTTGTCGGCGACCACGATCGGGTCGGGCTTCTTCGAGCCCGGCTCCCGCTCGACGTCGGCGAGGGCGCGGCGGGCCGCGCTGATGTCGACGCCGGTGAGGTTCCCGACCGCGGTGTTGTCGCCGGCTGGGGGCTGGGTGTCTGTCATGTCAGCGGGCATCGATCGCCAGCTCCCTCCGGTCGCCGAAGATTCCTTGTGGTCTGAAGATCATGAGCAGCATCAGACCGAGTCCCACCAGGATGAACCGCATGATGCTCGCCTGGTTGGAGTCCATGATCCAGGTCGGGATCAGCGGGTCGGGACCGCTGGTCGCCTGGGTGAAGAACGCGCCGAAGAAGTTGATCAGGAACCAGAAGATGATCGCGCCGACGACCGGGCCGAGCACTCGGGCGGCGCCACCGATCAGCAGCGCGGTGTAGGCGAAGAACGTGACGTCGGTGGCGAAGAAGGACGGACCGACGGCTGCCGACCGCATCGAGGTCATCATGCCGGCGAAGCCGCCGATGACACCGCCGATGACGAGCGCCTGCATCTTGTAGGCGTAGACGTTCTTGCCGAGCGAGCGCACGGCGTGCTCGTCCTCGCGGATCGACTTGAGCACGCGGCCCCAGGGACTGCGCATGAGCAGCCAGACGATCACGCAGCAGACGGCGACGAGGCCCCAGCCGACGGTCATCACCCAGATGTCGTAGGTGCTCCACGAGACGATGCCGAGGTCCAGCGGCGCGGTGTAGGGGTTGGCCGCCCGGAAGCCGGCGATGAAGTCGGTGATGCCGTCCTGGCCGCCGAAGGTCTCCGAGAAGGCCGCCGCACCGATGGTCTGGCGAATGATCTCCGCTGCCGCGATCGTCACGATCGCCAGGTAGTCGGCGCGCAGGCGCAGGGTGGGGACGCCGAGCAGCAGCGCGAGCAGCACGCACAGCAGGATGCCGACGATGACGCCGACCCAGAGCGACGAGGCGAAGATCGTCACGGCGCCGCCGAACGAGTACCCCGCGACGAGCATGAAGCCGGCCTGGCCGAAGTTGAGCAGTCCGGTGTAGCCGAAGTGGATGTTCAGGCCGATGGCCGCCAGGCAGTAGATGATCGCGGTCGGACCGAGCGACTGCTGGAGCGCGAAGCCGAGGAGATTGCCGATGTCCATGTGACGTCCTTTCCTCAGCCGACCCGCTGGGCGCGGCCCAGCAGACCCTGGGGGCGGATGAGCAGCACCACGATCAGCAGCAGCAGTGCGCCCACGAACTTGAACTCGGCCGGCACGAAGAGCGTGGTGAGCTCGGTGAAGAGACCGATGATGAAGGCGCCGACGATCGCGCCCCAGATGGTGCCGAGGCCACCCAGAACGACGGCGGCGAACACCAGCAGCAGGATCTTGAAGCCGATCTGGTAGTCGAAGCCCTGCGTGACTCCGAGCAGCGCCCCGGAGAGGCCGGCCAGCGCCGCCCCGCCGATCCACACCAGCGAGATCACGCGCTCGACGTTGATGCCCGTGGCCGAGGACAGCGCCGGGTTGTCGGCGACGGCCCGCGTGGCCTTGCCGACCCGGGTGTACTGCAGCAGCGAGGTCGTCGTCACCAGCACGCCCATCGCGAGCAGGAAGACGATGAGCTCCTTGGGCGTCACCAGCAGCGGCCCGATCTCCCAGGGGGTGACCGCGGAGTACTGCGAGTAGTTCTGGCTCTGCGCGCCGGCGAAGTACTGGTAGAGGTTCCGCAGGAACAGCGACAGACCGATGCTGACGATCATCATCGCGACGACGCCCGTCCCCCGTCGCCGCAACGGTCGCCACAGTGCCGCGTCGTTGAGCCAGCCGAACGCCGCCGAGACGACGAAGGCGGCGATCACACCCACGATGACGGTGACCTCGAAGCCACCGATGCTGATCGTGCCGGGCATGCGGTCGACCGCGAACGCGACCAGCGCGCCGAACGTGATCAGCTCGCCGTGAGCGAAGTTCGTGAGCCCGGTCGTTCCGAAGATCATCGACAGGCCGAGGGCCGCCATCGCCAGCAGGGCCGAGAACACCAGGCCGCCGACCGTCAGCTGCAGGGCCTGGGCCGCGAAGCCCGTGCCGGCCGGACCGGCCTCACCGATCGGGAAGGTCACCGAGACGTCGTTGTCCAGGTTGATCGGCACGTTGCGGGAGAGCACCTCAGGCTCGGTGTCCTCCGGCAGCGACTCCTCGTCGATGCTGACCTTGAAGGTCTTGCCGAGGAGCGACACCGAGGCGCCGGGGAGGTCGACCACGAAGGTGCCGTCGGCGCCACTGGTGGCCTCGCCGACCACCTCGCCGGCTTCGTCCTCGACCGTGACGTCGACGCCTTCGACGGGTACCTGGGGATCCTCTCGACGGTCGCAGATGCGGCCGAGGATCGAGATCGTGTCGTCGTCTGTGGGCTCTGGCAGCGCGCACTCGGCGGCGGCACCGGACGCCGCGGCCGTGGTGACGGGCGCGGCGGTGGCCGCGGACACCGTCCCTCCGGTCAGCACCAGCGCGGTGACCAGCAGCGCCAGCTGCGCGGCCAAGCGGATCGGGCGGGCGTGCATGGGGCTCCTGTCGCCGGCTTCCGGGAAATCGTCGGGCGGGACTATAGCGACACTTGGGTCGAGCGCCCCTCCGCCTGGCTTCAGCGCCGCCGGCGTCCCTCCTCGCCACTGAACACTAGAACCAACGCGGCCCCCTCGGGACCGTTTACGGCAAGGTTTTGAGGCAACGAACCGGTCACGCTTTACCGGTCGCTGCCCTATCGGAAGGCGACCACGAGGGCGGTGATCACCGGAGCCAGCACCAGGCCGGGCAGCAGGTCGCCGACGGGGACCTGCCTGACGCGGAGCAGGCGGAGCGCCACCCCTACGAGCATGAGGCCGCCGGTGGCGCCCAGGGCCGCCACGTGCGCGTCCGGAAGGACGTCGCCGAGCAGGGCCCCGACGACGGTGAGGGACCCCTGTACGGCGACCAGCGCGAGCACGCTCGCTCCGACGCCCCAGCCGAACGATGCGGCGAACGCGATCGCGGCGAAACCGTCCAGAGCGGCCTTGAGGAACAGCTGGTCGGGGCCGTTGCCCAGGCCGTCGTTGAGGGAGCCGAGGATGGTCAGCGGGCCGACGCAGAACACTAGGGACGCGGTCAGGAAGCCCTCGATGAAACGCTGCCGCTCGGCGCCGTCGCCCTCGTGGCGGACCCGGGCCTGCAGGCGCGTCTGGAGCCAGCCGCCGAAGCGCTCGAGGCCGTCCTCGATGCCGAGGACCGAGCCGACGATCCCGCCGAGGACGAGGGAGGCCAGCACGATCAGCATCGGCGCGCTGGACCCGACCGCGTCGACGAGCGCCTCGTCGGCGACCGCGGCGGCCGCCGTACCGGCGATCAGCAGGGTGACGAGACCGAGGCCGTCGGTCACGACGTCGCGCGTACGCTGGCGCAGCCGGTGGCCGACCAGGACGCCGAGGACGGTGCCGAGCAGCACCGTCACGACGTTCACCAGGGTGCCGATACCGGGGAACACGCGACCCCTTTCCTGGTCGAGCCCCTGCACGAGAAGGCTTGCCGACTACACAAGTTGAAACGCGGACTACCGGATTCGTCGGGTCTAGGCGTAATCTCTCACCTCAGTCCGGTTCGTCTGTTGCGGGGGCGCTGAAGCGACCGGTTTCGTTGCGAGCATCGCTCGTAGCATCGAGATTCGTCGCCGGTGGACCGGCTGGAAGATGAGGTGTCCGTGTACCGCAGCGCCGTCACGGTCCGCGACGCCGGCCTGGAGGACGTCGAGGCCCTGCGCTTCGTCCTCGCGGGCTCGGGTGGGCCGATCGTGGACGAGACCCCCGGCGAGGCCGACGCAGCCGTCGCCCGGATCACCGCCGACCCCGACCAGCGGCTCGTCGTCGCGATCCTGGATGGTCAGGTCGCGGGTGCCGTCCACCTCGTCCGCGCCCCGCTGATGCCGCTGCAGTCGGCGCAGGCGGTGCACATCCTGCACATGCACGTGCTCGACGAGTGCCGTCGGCACGGCGTCGGCACCGCTCTCATGGAGGCCACCGTCTCCTGGGCGGAGGAGAAGGACATCAGCCACGTCGTGGCCGCTGCGAGCGTGGGCTCGCGCGACTCCAACCGGTTCATGGCCCGCCTCGGGCTCGGCCAGGTCGCCGTCGTACGCGCCGCCTCGGTCGCCGGCCTGCGCGCCAAGCTCCCCGTCGAGGCGCCGAAGGTCTGTCTGGACCAGCGGATCGTCAACCGCCACGCCACCCGCGCGGTCGGGCAGGTGCTGGCCCGTCGCCGGTCCCTTCGCCGGGCGCAGAGCAAGACCGTCTGACCCCGGTCTGACCCGGCCGCCGCCCTCAGGAACGTCGGCGGCGTTGACTAGGGTGGCGACGTGCCTGACACCGCTGCCGACACGCGTCCCCGCCTGCTGCTGCTCGACGGCCACTCGCTGGCCTACCGGGCGTTCTTCGCGCTGCCGGTGGAGAACTTCTCGACAAGCACGGGCCAGCCGACCAACGCGGTCTACGGCTTCACCTCGATGCTCATCAACGTGCTGCGTGACGAGCAGCCGACGCACGTCGCGGTGGCGTTCGACAAGTCGCGGCAGACCTTCCGCCTCGAGCAGTACGCCGACTACAAGGCCAAGCGCAACAAGACGCCGTCGGAGTTCTCCAGCCAGCTGCCGCTGATCAAGGAGGTCCTCGACGCGCTGCACATCAAGCACCTCGACGTCGAGGGCTACGAGGCCGACGACATCATCGCCACCCTCACCACGCAGGCGGCGGCCGAGGGGTTCGAGGTCCTGATCTGCACCGGTGACCGCGACTCGTTCCAGCTCGTCAGCGAGCACACCACCGTGATCTACCCGATGCGCGGCGTGTCGGAGATGAAGCGGATGACGCCCGAGGCGGTGATGGAGCGCTACGACATCCCGCCCGCCCGCTACCCCGAGCTCGCCGCGCTCGTCGGCGAGGACTCCGACAACCTGCCGGGCGTGCCCGGCGTCGGGCCCAAGACCGCGGCGAAGTGGCTCAACACCTACGACGGCCTCGACAACGTCATCGCCCGTGCCGACGAGATCAAGGGCAAGGCCGGCGACAGCTTCCGCGAGCACCTCGGCGACGTCATCCGCAACCGGCAGCTCAACGCCCTGGTCTGCGACCTGCCGCTCTCGGTCACCCCGACCGACCTCGCCAAGCAGCCGTGGGACCGGCAGGCGGTGCACACGCTGTTCGACGGACTGGAGTTCCGGGTCCTGCGCGACCGCCTGTTCCAGGAGCTGACCTCCGAGGAGGTCGTCGAGGACTACGACCTCGACCTCGACATGCGGCGGCTGGGGGAGGGCGAGCTCGCCGGTTGGCTGGCCGAGCACTCCAAGCCTGACGCCCTCATGGGCGTCGTCGTGCAGGGCACCTGGCACTCCGGCACCGGCGACGTCTACGCCGTCGCGCTCGCCTCGAGCGACCACGCGGCGGCGTGGATCGACGTCGAGCGGATCTCCGCCGAGGACGAGCAGGTCCTCGCGGACTGGCTGGCCGACGCCCGCTACCGCAAGGTGCTGCACGACTCCAAGGGTCCGATCCTGGCGCTGGCCGCGCGCGGCTGGCGGCTGGTCGGCCTCGAGCGCGACACCGCGCTGTCGGCGTACCTCGCCCGCCCGGACCAGCGCTCCTACGACCTCGCCGACCTGACCCTGCGCTACCTCAAGCGCGAGCTGAAGCTCACCCCTCCCGACGACGCCGACGACGGCCAGCTGAGCTTCGACGACGTCGGCGACGACGGCGCGAGCGACACCGCGATGCTGCAGGCGTGGACGGTGCTCGAGCTGGCCGCGGCTCTCGACGAGGAGCTCGAGCAGGGTGGCGGCACCCGGCTGCTGGGCGAGATCGAGCTGCCGCTGATCGGCGTGCTGGCACAGATGGAGCGCACCGGTGTCGCCGTCGACGTCGAGCAGCTCCAGGCCCTCGAGGCGCACTTCGCCGGCGAGGTGAAGCTCGCCGCCGACGCGGCGTTCGAGCAGATCGGCAAGGAGATCAACCTCGGCTCACCCAAGCAGCTCCAGGTGGTGCTGTTCGACGAGCTCGGTATGCCCAAGACCAAGCGCACCAAGACCGGCTACACCACCGACGCCGATGCCTTGCAGGCGCTCTACGTCAAGACCGAGCACCCGTTCCTCATGCACCTGCTGCGCCACCGCGACGTCTCGCGGCTGCGGCAGACCGTCGAGGGGCTGCTCAAGACCGTGGCGTCGGACGGCCGGATCCACACGACGTTCAACCAGCTCATCGCCGCGACCGGGCGACTGTCGTCGACCGACCCCAACCTGCAGAACATCCCGGTGCGCACCGAGGAGGGCCGCCGGATCCGCGAGGCGTTCGTCGTCGGCCCCGGCTACGCCACGCTGATGACCGCCGACTACAGCCAGATCGAGATGCGGATCATGGCCCACCTGTCCGAGGACGAGCTGCTGATCGAGGCGTTCCGCTCCGGTCGCGACTTCCACGCCGCCACGGCCGCGCGGGTCTTCGACGTCGATCCCGCCGACGTCACGCCCGAGATGCGCGCCAAGATCAAGGCGATGAACTACGGCCTGGCCTACGGCCTCTCCGCCTACGGCCTGTCGCAGCAGCTCGGCATCGACACCGCCGAGGCCCGCGGCCTGATGGACGAGTACTTCGAGACGTTCGGCGGCATCCGCGACTACCTCGGTGGCATCGTCGACGAGGCCCGCCGCACCGGCTACACCGAGACGATCTACGGCCGCCGCCGCTACCTGCCCGACCTCACCAGCGACAACCGCCAGCGCCGCGAGATGGCCGAGCGGATGGCGCTCAACGCCCCCATCCAGGGCTCGGCCGCCGACATCATCAAGGTCGCCATGCTCCGCGTCGACGAGGCGATCCGCGAGGCCAAGCTGAGGAGCCGGATGCTGCTCCAGGTCCACGACGAGCTCGTGTTCGAGGTCGCCGAGGGGGAGCAGGCGCAGCTCGACGAGCTGGTCCGCCGCGAGATGGGCGGCGCCGCCGAGCTCACCGTCCCGCTCGACGTCTCCGTCGGCACCGGCCGCTCCTGGCACGAGGCCGCCCACTGATCTTCCGGTGTCTTTGGCGCGCGCCGTACTCCTTGCGCCGTACATGCTGATCTAGGCCAGAATCGCCCAAGAAGTGGCCAGTTACCCGCAAGTACGTTAG
>NZ_CAMPGZ010000172.1 GCF_946885725.1 uncultured Nocardioides sp. | reverse complement strand
GGGGAGGAGCAGGAGTCGGAGCGGGGGTCGGCTGCTCCTGATCGGACGTGCTCACCGGGTTACCTCGATCATCGTCGGGACGGCCGGAGCGGACACACTGCTGACAGTGAGCTCCGGAGCCGCCGTGGGCTCGCGGTCGCGGTCGTGGAGGACGATCCAGGCGACGAGCCCGGTCACCGCCACGAGCACCACGAGGGTGGCCGCCACGAAGCGCATCCGCCGCCGTCGGGCGGCACGCGCCGCCAGCCGGGCCGCTCGACGCTGCGCGCTCGCGTGGGCGAGCTGCCGCCGGCGCTGCTTCTTCGTGACCACGCAGGCGAGTCTAGAGATTCGCGTGCCGGGGGTCACGGGAGTCCGATATCGGTTTCGTGACGCACGAGGGCCGTCGGTAGGCTGCACGGGTCCTCTTCCCCCGTCCCAGGAGCTCCCTCGTGCTGATCGCTGGCTTCCCCGCCGGCCCGTGGGGCACCAACTGCTATGTCGTCGCGACCGGCCCGGGCGCCGAGTGCGTGGTCGTCGACCCGGGGAAGGACGCGGCGCAGGGCGTGGCCGAGGTGGTGCGCGAGCACAACCTCAAGCCCGTCTCGATCCTGGTGACCCACGGGCACATCGACCACATGTGGTGCGTCGCTCCGGTCGCCGGCACCTACGACAGCACCGCCTGGATCCACCCCGAGGACCGGCACCTGCTGACGGACCCGATGGCCGGCATCTCGCCCGAGACCGCGTCGATGCTGCTCGGCCAGAAGGTCGAGTTCGCCGAGCCCGACGACGTCCGCGAGCTCGCCGACGGGCAGCACCTCGAGCTCGCCGGGCTGGAGCTCGTCGTCGACCACACGCCGGGGCACACCCGCGGGTCGGTGACGTTCCGTACGCCGTACGGCCAACGTGACGTCAGCGAGGTCATGTTCTCCGGTGACCTGCTGTTCGCCGGGTCCATCGGCCGCACCGACCTGCCCGGCGGGGACCACCCGACGATGCTGCGCAGCCTGCGCGACAAGGTGCTGACGCTGCCCGACGACATCGTGGTCCTGCCCGGCCACGGCGAGCAGACGAGCATCGGCCGCGAGCGTGCGACCAACCCGTTCCTGCTCGACCTGATCAACACCCCCGCCCCAGACCGAGGCCTGTGAGATGAGTCGTCCCGCCGCCATGAGCGGCTTCCCCGAGTTCCTGCCCGCCCAGCGGACGGTCGAGCTCGCGGTCATCGACGCCCTGACCCGGACGTTCGAGCTGCACGGGTTCGCCTCGATCGAGACCCGCGCGGTCGAGCCGCTCGAGCAGCTGCTCAGCAAGGGCGAGACCTCCAAGGAGGTCTACGTCCTGCGCCGCCTCCAGGCCGGCGACGACGCCCCCGGCGACGCGGGCATCGGCCTGCACTTCGACCTGACCGTGCCGTTCGCGCGCTACGTCGTCGAGAACGCCGGCAAGCTGGAGTTCCCGTTCCGCCGCTACCAGGTCCAGAAGGTCTGGCGCGGCGAGCGGCCGCAGGAGGGCCGCTACCGCGAGTTCACCCAGGCGGACATCGACATCGTCGGCCGCGACACCCTCGGCTTCCACCACGACGTCGAGGTCGCCCGCGTCATGGCCGAGGCGATGGCGGCGCTGCCGGTTCCGCGGCTGACCCTGCAGGTCAACAACCGCAAGCTGATCCAGGGCTTCTACGCCGGCATCGGCGCGAACGACATCGACGCCGTCATGCGCGTCATCGACAAGCTCGACAAGCTGCCCGCCGAGACGATCGCCAAGATGCTCGTCGACGAGGCCGGGCTCACGGACGAGCAGGCCGCGCAGTGCCTGCAGCTGGCCGAGATCCGCACGACCGACACGTCGTTCGCCGAGCGGGTCCGCGCGCTCGGCGTGGAGTCCGAGCTGCTCGACCAGGGCCTCAGCGAGCTCACCGCGGTCATCGAGGGCTGCGCCCCGGTCTCCGGCGACCGGGTCCAGGTCGTCGCCGACCTGCGCATCGCCCGCGGGCTCGACTACTACACCGGCACCGTGTTCGAGACCCTGATGGAGGGCTACGAGAGCCTCGGCTCGATCTGCTCCGGCGGTCGCTACGACTCGCTCGCCACCGACGGGAAGACGACGTACCCGGGCGTCGGCATCTCCCTCGGCGTCAGCCGGATGCTCGTGCCGCTGCTCTCGTCCGGGCGGCTCACGGCGTCCCGCAGCGTGCCGAGCGCGGTCATGGTCGCCCTGGTGGACGAGGAGTCCCGCCCGCAGAGCGACGACATCGCCAACCGGCTGCGCGCCCGCGGCATCCCCACCGAGGTGGCCCCGGCCCCGCAGCGCTTCGGAAAGCAGATCCGCACGGCCGAACGGCGCGGCATCCCGTTCGTCTGGTTCCCCGGCGCTCCCGGTGACGGTGATACCGAGGGGCGGCCCGACCAGGTCAAGGACATCCGGTCCGGAGACCAGGTCGACGCCGACCCCGACACCTGGACCCCACCCGCCGAGGACCTGCGACCGCAGGTCGTCACCAGCAAGGAGCAGCAGTAGTGATCCGCACCCATGACGCCGGCGCCCTCCGCGCCGAGCACGTCGGCCAGACCGTCACCCTCGCGGGCTGGGTGGCCCGCCGGCGCGACCACGGCGGCGTCGCGTTCATCGACCTGCGCGAGGCCTCCGGCGTCGTCCAGGTCGTCATCCGCGACGAGGAGGTCGCCCACCACCTGCGCGCCGAGTACTGCCTGAAGATCACCGGGCAGGTCTCCAGGCGACCGGAGGGCAACCAGAACCCGAACCTGCCCACCGGCGAGATCGAGGTCATCGCCGACCACGACGGCGGCGTCGAGGTGCTCAGCCCGAGCGCCCCGCTGCCGTTCCCCATCGACGACCACGTCGAGGTGGGGGAGGAGACCCGCCTCCAGCACCGCTACCTCGACCTGCGCCGCACCGGCCCGAGCAGGGCCCTCCGGCTCCGCTCCGAGGTCAACCGGGCCGCCCGCGAGGTGCTCGCCCGGCACGAGTTCGTCGAGGTCGAGACGCCCACCCTCACCCGCAGCACGCCCGAGGGCGCGCGCGACTTCCTGGTGCCCGCGCGGCTGCGCCCGGGCAGCTGGTACGCCCTGCCGCAGAGCCCTCAGCTGTTCAAGCAGCTGCTGATGGTCGGCGGGATGGAGCGCTACTACCAGATCGCGCGCTGCTACCGCGACGAGGACTTCCGCGCCGACCGGCAGCCGGAGTTCACCCAGCTCGACGTCGAGATGAGCTTCATCGACCAGGACGACGTGATCGAGCTGTCGGAGGAGATCCTCGCCGCGCTCTGGAAGCTGGTCGGTCACGACATCAAGACGCCGATCGAGCGGATGACCTACCACGAGGCGATGGCGCGCTTCGGAAGCGACAAGCCCGACCTGCGCATGGGCCAGGAGCTCGTCGACTGCACGGAGTACTTCCGCGACACGCCGTTCCGCGTGTTCCAGGCGCCGTACGTCGGAGCCGTGGTCATGCCCGGCGGCGCGAGCCAGCCGCGCAAGCAGCTCGACGCCTGGCAGGAGTGGGCCAAGCAACGTGGCGCCCGCGGCCTCGCCTACGTGCTGTTCCAAGAGGACGGCGAGCTCGGCGGCCCGGTCGCGAAGAACCTGTCCGAGGAGGAGCGGGCCGGGCTGGCCGCCCACGTCGGCGCCAAGCCTGGCGACTGCGCGTTCTTCGGCGCCGGCCCGGTGAAGTCGACCCGAGCGCTGCTCGGCGCCGCCCGCCTCGAGATCGGTCGGCGCTGCGGCCTGATCGACGAGTCCGCGTGGAGCTTCGTGTGGGTGGTCGACGCCCCGCTGTTCGAGCCCGCCGACGAGGCGACCGCCGCCGGCGACGTGGCCGTGGGCAGCGGCGCGTGGACCGCCGTGCACCACGCGTTCACCTCGCCCAAGGAGGAGTGCCTCGACACCTTCGACAAGGACCCGGGCAGCGCGCTGGCCTACGCCTACGACATCGTCTGCAACGGCAACGAGATCGGTGGCGGCTCGATCCGTATCCACCGCGAGGACATCCAGAAGCGGGTCTTCGAGGTGATGGGTCTCGGGGAGGCCGAGGCCGAGGAGAAGTTCGGCTTCCTGCTCAACGCCTTCAAGTACGGCGCCCCGCCGCACGGCGGCATCGCCTTCGGCTGGGACCGGATCTGCGCGCTGCTCGCCGGGGTGGACTCGATCCGCGAGGTCATCGCGTTCCCCAAGACCGGCGGCGGCTACGACCCGCTGACCGCCGCGCCGGCCCCGATCACGCCCGAGCAGCGCCGCGAGGCGGGCGTCGACGCGATACCGACACCGGCCGCGGACCGGTCCGGCCAGGACGGTGCCGGGGGCACGACCACCGCCTCCTGAGCACAGCAGCAACACCAGTCACACGAGTCGCACAAGGGTGTCGGTTTCCCAGCATCTGCTGGGAAACCGACACCTTTCGTCGCTCGCGCAACAGCGCCGTGACAGCGCTGTGACATCAGATGAAACGCCCCCGATTGTCGGTATCAATTCGTTACCGCTTGTGACCCAAACAGAGTCCGCCCGTCGTCTACAGTCACTTCGGTTTCGTGGTCAGTGACTGGTGCGCGCCTCACCCGGCGGCGTCCAAGACTCTCGGGACCAGCCTCGACCAGAAAGGTGACCATGGGTATCTCGCCCACGGAGATGTCGCAGCAGGACCTGCCGGCAGAGCCGGAGGTCGTCAAGCAGGAGATCGCCGGACGTTCACCCGTCCAGATCGCCGTCGGACGACTCAAGTCGGACAAGATCGCGGTCGCGTGCATGATCATCGTCCTGTTCTTCGTGCTCATCGCGATCTTCGCGCCGCTGCTCACCCGCCTGTTCGGCGTCGAGCTTCGCGCGGGCAGCCCGTCGGATGACCTCGACCAGTTCAACTTCCCGCTGATCGGTCCCCCTGACCACGGGTTCACCTGGGAGGCGCCGCTCGGCATCGCGCCCAACACCGGGCACGACAACCTCGCCGACTGGTTCTACGGAGCGCGTACGTCGCTGACCGTGGCGACCGTGTCGACGCTCGCGGCGACGCTCATCGGCGTCTCGATCGGCCTGCTGGCCGGCTTCAGCCGCGGCTGGCTCGACAAGGTCATCAACTTCATCATCGACGTCTTCCTGTCGCTGCCGTTCCTCCTGGTCGCGCTGGCCCTGGCTCCGATCATCGTGAGCCGGTTCGGCAACCAGCCGGAGGCGCTGAAGTTCTGGCAGTTCACCGCGCTGCTGCTCGTGCTGACGTTGTTCGGCTGGATGACCCTGGCCCGCCTCGTGCGCGGTGAGGTGCTGTCGCTGCGTGAGCGCGAGTTCATCCAGGCGGCCCGGGTCATCGGCGTGCCGACGCGGCGGATCCTGTTCAAGGAGCTGCTGCCCAACCTGATCGCGCCGATCGTCGTGTCGATCTCTCTGGGCCTGCCCGCGTTCGTGGCCGCCGAGGCCGGTCTGGCCTACCTCGGCATCGGTGTCGTCGGCATCCCGTCGTGGGGCCAGACGATCAACAGCGCTGTGCCGTTCTTCAACACTTATCCGCTCTATCTCTACGCACCGCTGGTCGGGGTCTTCCTGCTGGTGGTCGCGTTGAACCTTCTCGGAGACGCCGTACGCGACGCCTTCGACCCCAAGACTCGCCGGTGAACATGACGCCGGAGGGATGCATCGACCAGCCAAGAGAGGTGGGTACACCTAGATGCGTATGAAGAAGCCAGCTGCGGCGCTAGCCGTAGCTGCGATGATGACGCTCGCTGCCTGTGGTGGAGGCAGCGGGAGCTCCAACGGGGAGGCCGGCGACGAGCCGACCTTCGACCCGAAGGGTGGCGCGGCCGGTTCGTTCAAGGACCCGGACCGTGAGGCTCCGGCTCCGGTCCCGGACGACGCCTCCGAGGGTGGGACGCTCACCGTCCTGACCGCGGTCGCCCCGTCGACCCTGGACCCGACTCAGGCCTACTACACCGACTCGACGGCGATCCTGTCCGACCTGGTCACCCGCTCGTTGACGCAGTACGCGTACAACGAGGAGACCAACGACATGCAGCTGATCCCCGACATGGCCACCGACCTCGGCAAGCCCAACGAGGACAACACCGAGTGGACCTTCACCCTGCGTGACGGCCTCAAGTACGAGGACGGCACGGACGTGAAGGCGGAGGACGTCGCGTACGCGATCAAGCGTTCCTTCGCGATCGAGGAGCTGCCCGACGGCCCGACGTACCAGACGACGTTCTTCCTGGACGGCGACAAGTACAAGGGTCCCTTCAAGGACAAGGGCGAGTACAAGGGCGTCGAGGTCAACGGCAACGACATCACCATCAAGATGCGTCGTCCGTTCTCCGACATGGACTACTACGCCTCGTTCCCGGCCTTCACCGCGATCCCCGAGGCGAAGGACAACCCGGAGTCCTACGGCCAGCACCCGCTCGCCACGGGCCCGTACAAGTTCGCGGACTACAAGGCGGGCACGAGCCTGACCCTGACCAAGAACGAGCACTGGGACCCGAACACCGACCCGGGTCGTATCCAGATGGTCGACGGGTGGGAGTTCAAGTTCGCTCAGGACACCGCCAAGATCGAGAACATCATCCTGAACGACAACGGCTCGGCGCAGACCACGCTGACCTACGACAACGTCTCGGCGTCGTCGTACCGACAGATCCAGTCGGACAAGGAGCGCCTGGTCACGGGCACGCAGCCCTGCACGTTCATGTGGTACCTCGACATGACGAAGATCAAGGACATCGACGTCCGTCGTGCGATCGGCTACGCCTACCCGTACGAGGACGCGTGGAAGGCCGCCGGCGACATCGTCGGTGTCACCCGCGTTCCGGGTACCTCCATCCTCCCGCCCGGCACCGCCGGTCGTAAGGAGTACGACGCTCTCGGCATCGGTGGCGTGAACACCGACCCGGAGAAGTCGAAGGAGCTGCTGAAGAAGGCCGGCGCCGAGGGCTTCGAGATCAAGTTCCTCTTCGCCAGCGACGACGAGCAGTCCGTCGCCGCCAAGGACGCCATCGTCAAGGGCCTCGAGGCCGGTGGCTTCAAGGCCACCCCGATCGCGTCGACCGTCGAGACGATCCGTACGGACCGCACCGACTACAACAGCCCGATCAACGTCCGCTCCAGCGGCTGGTGCTCCGACTGGCCGTCCGGCGGCTCGTGGTTCCCGGCTCAGTGGGCGGGCGAGCTCGTCGGCCTCGAGGGCATGCCGAACCCGGCCAACTTCAAGGTCAAGGAGATGGACGCGGAGCAGAACCGCATCCTCGACGAGCTGTCGCCCGAGGACGCCGTCGAGGCCTGGGGCGAGTTCGACCAGAAGATGGAAGAGGAGTACTACCCGGCGGTCGTCACCGGCTACGGCGGTGTGGCGATGATCCACGGTTCGAAGGTCGGCGGCATGGCCAACGACAACGTGCGTGGCATGCCGACCTTCCAGCGGATGTACATCACCAAGTGACGTACGCCTGAGAAGGTGTCTCGGCTCCGCCGAGGCGTAGTCTGACCCGATGGGGGGCGGGGCTCCCCGCCCCCCATCGGCCAGACATCACCACGCTGTCCTGCCCTCATCGTCGAGGAGTCCCGCTCCATGTTCGGATACATCGTGCGGCGCATCATCTCCGGAGTCCTCGTGCTCCTGGTGGTGTCCGTGGCCGTCTTCGCCCTCTTCTTCTACGGGCCGGCCGACCCCGCGCTGGCCTATTGCCCGGAGACCCGGTGCACGCCCGCGCGACTTGAGAACATCCGTCACTCGCTCGGCCTGGATCGGCCCGTGACCGAGCAGTACGGCGAGTACATGAAGCAGATCTTCACCGGCGGTGAGTTCGAGCTCGGCGCGATCTCCATCGACTGCCCGGCGCCCTGCCTGGGCGTCTCGTTCAAGCTCAGGGTGCCGGTCACGGAGTACCTCGCCGAACGGTTCAAGGCGACCCTGTCGATCGCCCTCGGCGGCGCCGTGATCTTCCTGACCGTCGGACTGACGCTCGGCATCATGGCCGCCCGAAAACGCGGGACCATCGCCGACAAGGGCATCGTGGGCGTCAGCTTGTTCATCAACGCCATCCCCTACTACCTGCTCGCCCTGCTGGGCTGGCTGTTCCTGATCAGCCAGTGGGGCATCTTCCCGGAGAGCGGTTACTTCGGACCGATCGAGGACGGCCCGGTCGCCTGGGTCAAGGGCATGCTGCTCGCCTGGGTGATCCTCGGCATGGCCTACTCCACGGCCTACGCCCGGTTCAGTCGCGGTTCGATGATCGAGTCCCTCAACGAGGACTTCGTCCGCACCGCGCGAGCCAAGGGCCTCTCGGAGAGACGCGTGACGCTCAAGCACGCCTTCCGTGCCGCCGTGGTCCCGGTGGTGACGATCTTCGGCCTGGACTTCGCGTTCCTGCTGGCCGGCACGATCTTCACCGAGCGGATCTTCGACATCCAGGGCATCGGCCTGAGCGCGCTCGACGCGATCAACGGCAAGGACCTGCCCATCATCTCGGCGACCGTCCTCATCGCGGCCACGTTCATCGTGATCGCGAACATGGTCGTCGACGTCATCTACAGCGTCATCGACCCGAGGGTTCGCCTGACATGACCGACAACGTCCTCAGCCCGCGCCACACCACGGAGCCGGGCAACACACCCGCGGGCTCTCCCGGTACCGAGCCGTACCTCGTGGTCGAGAACCTCACCGTGAAGTTCCCGACCGCCGACGGCATCGTGCACGCGGTGACCGATCTCTCCTACACGCTCGAGCAGGGCTCCACGCTCGGCATCGTGGGGGAGTCCGGCTCCGGCAAGAGCGTCTCGTCCATGGCGATCATGGGCCTGCACGACTACAAGCGCACCCAGATGTCCGGCTCCATCCGGGTCGGCGGCCGCGAGATCGTCGGCCTGTCGAACAACCAGATGCAGTCGGTGCGCGGCGGCGACGTCGCCATGATCTTCCAGGACCCGCTGACCGCGCTGCACCCCTTCTACTCGATCGGGATGCAGATCAGCGAGGCCTACCGCGCCCACAACGACGTCTCGAAGTCCGCGGCCCGCGCCAAGGCCATCGAGATGCTCGACCGGGTCGGCATCCCGC
>NZ_CAMPGZ010000171.1 GCF_946885725.1 uncultured Nocardioides sp. | reverse complement strand
AGCCTAACCTTTGGCGACCCCCGAGGCGCCGCCTCTGCCCAGCCACACCCCGCGAGGAACCCGTGATCGTCTGCCACTGTCAGGTCGTCAGCGACCGTGACGTCACCGCGGCGATCGACGTGGGCGCCCGCACGCTGGGGGCGGTCTGCCGGAGCACCGGGGCCGGGCGCAACTGCGGTGCCTGTGTCTTCTCCCTCAAGCGCCTCCTGTGCGAGCATGGCAACCCGTTGCCAGCGATGCCGCCGGAGGTCGAGGTTGCAGCCAGTTAGCCCCCGTGTCGTCGAGCTCCTGAACGACGCGCTCACCTTCGAGCTGACCGTCACCAACACCTACTTCCTGCACGCGCGGATGCTCGACAGCTGGGGCTTCGGCCGGCTGGGGAAGGTCTACTACGACCTGTCGATCGACGAGATGCGCGACGCCGACGAGCTGATCAAGCGCATCCTGCTGTTCGACGGCCACCCCAACGTGCAGCGCCTCAACGCCATCACCGTCGGTGAGACCGCCGACGAGATGCTGCGCCTGGCGCTCGACAGCGAGCGTGAGGCCGTGCGCCAGTTCAACGCCAGTGCCCAGGAGTGCCACGACCTCGGCGACCACGGCACCGCCTCCGTCTTCGAGGAGATGGTGCGCGACGAGGAGACGCACGCCGACTGGTTCGAGAGCCAGCTCGACGCCATCGAGCGTGTCGGCCTCGCCCAGTACCTCGCCCAGCAGATCGAGCAGGGCGGGCCTTCGGACTAGCCGGTCCGCGACGAGCCGATCCTCCCTCGACGTCGGCGGCCCGCGCGCTGGCGACGTACTCCTCAGGCATAGGACGCACCCGTCCGGGGCACCGCCCCCTCCTGAGGAATCCGATGCGGCGTGCAGCGCAGCCGGCCTGCGCGCCCTGGCGAGGGAGAGACATGAGCACTGACGAGTTCGAACCTCTGACCCCCGAAGAGCTGGAGGGCGAAGGCGCGACGGCCCTGCCGGACAAGGAAGTCGTCTCGATCCTGGACCTGGCAGCCGACGTGGACCTGGCCATCGACGGTGCCGCACCGATCGACCTCGCGGTCGCCCTCAACGCCAACGTGGTGGCGCCCATCGACGCCGCCGTGAGCGCCAACATCCTCAGCGACAACTCGACGTCGCAGGCCCTCTCCGACCAGGGCGTCCAGATCACCCAGGCGATCGAGGCCGACGCCACGGCGACCGGCGTCCAGGACAGCACCATCGACCAGAGCGACACCACGGTCGGCGGCGGCACCACGCCGGCCGACGGTGGCAGCGCCGACGCCGGCGACCCCGGACTGCTCAGCGCCACCACCACCGAGTCCGGGGGTACGCCGGACGCGGGTGACGCCGGCGACGCGGCGGACGCCGCCGCGGCGAGCGGCCCCGTCGACGGCAGCGTCGTGGTGGACTCGGCCGGCAACGTCCTGGGTGTGCTCGACGCCGACTCCGGCAACGTCCTCGCGCCCGACGGCAGTGTCGTCGGCACGCTCAACGAGGCCACCGGAGTCGTGGTCGACTCGGCCGGCAACCTCGTCGGCACGGTCACCGACCTCGTCGGCGGCACCACCGTCGTCGACTCCGCCGGCAACGTGATCGGCGTGCTCGACGGTGCGACCGGCAATGTCGTGGACTCCGCCGGCAACGTCGTCGGCGCGCTGAACCCGCTCACCGGCCAGGTGCTCGACGCCGCCGGCAACGTCCTCGGCCAGGTGGGCCCGATCGTCGACGACGTCACCGACACCATCGACGGGCTCGACACCGGCGACCTGCTCAAGGGCGACCTGCTCAACGTCGACGTCAACGTCGACCTCGACGCCGACCTGGCCGCGCCGATCAACGGTGCCGTGGCCGCCAACGCCAACGTCGCGGCGCCGATCGACGCCGCCGTGTCCGCGAACATCCTGTCCGAGGGCTCGGAGGCGACCGCGATCTCCCAGCAGGACGCGATCATCACGCAGACGATCACCGGTTCCGCCGAGGCCACCTCGGAGCAGACCTCGGCGATCGACCAGGCCTCGGTCGAGCCGGTCGACACCGACACCGCCTCCGCAGACGGCACCGACTTCACGGCCACGCCGCAGGGCACGACGATGCCGGCCGCCGACACGGGCACGCCCACCGGTGAGGCGGGCGGCGTCACGGAGCCGGCGACCGAGCCGGCCCCGGCCGACGAGGCCGCATCTGCCTCTGAGCCGCCGCCGGCCGAGCAGCCCGCTGCTGAGCCCGCTGCTGGGACGGACACCACCCAGCAGTGAGCACGCTGGTCGACGCTCCCGCCCGCGTCGACGGCGTCCAGCTGATCGGGGAGATGGTGGGGTCCGGCTACCGGACCCCACCCTCGCTGGTCCGGCGTGGCGACGGGCAGGTGCTGCAGCTGACCCCGCTGCTCTACCACGTGCTGAGCGCGGTGGACGGCGAGCGCAGCTGTGCCCGGATCGCCGAGGTCGTCAGCCAGGCCATGCGCCGGCAGGTGACCGAGCAGCACGTCCGGTCCGTCGTCGACTCGCACCTGCGCCCGCTCGGCCTGCTCAAGGCGGCCGACGGCTCCGACCCGGAGCTGAAGCGCTCCAACCCGCTGCTCGCCCTGAAAGCGCGGGCGGCGGTCACCAGCCCGAGCGCGACCCGACGGCTGACCGACCCGTTCCGGGTGCTGTTCCGCCCGGTCGTGACGGCCCTCGTGGTCATCGGCTTCGTGGCGGTGGTCGGCTGGGTGTTCTTCGACCGCGGCCTCGGGGCATCGGCGTACGACGCGTTCGAGCGGCCGCACCTGCTGTTGCTCGTCTTCGTGGTCTCGGTGCTCTCGGGCGGGTTCCACGAGTTCGGGCACGCCGCCGCGGCCCGCTACAGCGGCGCGCAGCCCGGCGTGATGGGCGTGGGGCTCTACCTGGTCTGGCCGGCGTTCTACACCGACGTCACCGACAGCTACCGGCTCGGCCGCGCCGGCCGGATCCGCACCGACCTCGGCGGGCTGTACTTCAACGCGATCGTCGTCTGCCTCACCTTCGTCTGGTGGTGGGCGACCGGGTGGGAGGCGCTGCTGCTTCTCGTCGCCACCCAGGTGCTGCAGATGGTGCAGCAGCTGCTGCCGCTGCTGCGGTTCGACGGCTACCACGTGCTGGCCGACATCGCCGGCGTGCCCGACCTCTACCACCGGATCAAGCCGACCCTGCTCGGCCTGCTGCCGCACCGGTGGAACGACCCGCACAACCGGGTGCTCACCCCGCGGGCGCGCACGCTCATCACGCTCTGGGTGCTCGTGACCATCCCGATGATGGCGCTGATGCTGCTCGGCCTCGTGGCCGCGGTGCCGCGGCTGGTGGGCAGCGCGATCGAGGTCGTGCGCGAGGACCTCGGCGTGCTAGGCCAGGCGTGGGAGGACGGCGCGGGCATCGACCTGGCCGGCCACACCGTGCAGATCCTCGGCGTGGTGCTGCCGGTCGTCGCGGGCGCGCTCGTGCTCGGCCGCGTCGGCGCCCGCTACTTCGGCGGGTTGGCGAAGTGGAGCCGCGGCTCCGCCCCCAAGCGACTCGTGGCCGCTGTTGTCAGCGCGGTCACCGTGACGGCGCTGGCCTGGGCGTGGTGGCCGGCGCCGGAGAACTACCGCCCGATCCAGCCCGGCGAGCGGGGGCTGCTCGCCGGGTTCGTACCTGAGCTCCTCGACGGGGCTCCCGGGCTGGCCCGTCCGGTCGCCGCCGTACCCGCGGGTGCGAGCGGTACGACGGCCGGCGCCGCCGCCACCCAGCGGCTGTCCGGCGACGAGCCGCTCTCCGCGGTGTTCGACAAGGAGGCGCCGCTGCCGACCGAGGACGACCCGGATCTCGCCGTCGTGCTGGTCCCGGCGGACGGCCCCGTGAACACCGACGAGACCCCCGACCTGTCCGCGAGCACGCAGGCCACGCCCGGCCCGAACGCCACTCCGTCGGCCACCCCGGCCCCGAGCGCGACGCCGACCACTGGCCCGACCACCGGCCGGACCACCGGCACCGAGCGGCCCGATGGCACCTGGGTGTTCCCCTTCGACAAGCCGTTGCCCGAGGAGGAGGGCGACAACCAGGCGCTCGCGGTCAACACCGAGGACGGGTCCGTGGTGTACGACGTCGCCTTCGCGCTCGTCTGGGCGGAGGGCGACGAGGTGCTGAACGTCAACGAGGCCCACGCCTACGCGTCCTGCTCCGACTGCGTCTCGGTCGCGGTGGCGTTCCAGGTCGTGCTGATCATGGACGACGCCCAGGTGATCGTGCCGCAGAACCTCGCCGTGGCCGCCAACTACGACTGCTACGAGTGCATCACCGCCGCGATCGCCAGCCAGCTGGTGCTCTCCGTGCAGGACGAGCCGGGGGAGGAGGACCTGCGCGCGCTCGGCGAGGTGTGGAACCAGCTGCTCCAGTTCGCGGGCTCCATCACGTCGTACTCCCTCACCGAGATCACGCAGCGGCTCGACGACTTCAAGACCCAGATCACGACCATCCTCATGAACGCACCGCCGGCCCCGACGCCGACGGCGGAGCCGAGCGACGGCGCGAGTCCGATCGACGGCGCCGGCAGCCCCACGAGTACGCCGACGGGCACCGCAACCCCGACACCCGGCACCACCCAACCGGGCACAGGCACGCCGACGCCGACCGGCGGCACGAGTCCGACCCGCACCACCTCGAGCCCGACGCAGAGCACGGCGCCCACGCAGAGCCCGACACCCACGCCGACCGGCAACGGCACGACGACCGCGCCGTCGCCGACCGCGGGCAGCACCCCGCCGGAGTCGCCGACCACCGAGTCGTCCCCGTCCCCCGGCGGGTCCGGCAATGCGTCCGGCACGACGAGCGGCACCACGTCGGTGACGCCGACGCCCTGACCGGAGCTCAGATCGCGGCGGCGACGATCGCCACGAGTGGCGGCGTGCTCGGCCCGACGGTGCCCAGCACGCTGCCGCCCCGCGGCCGCCACCGTCGCAGCGCGTCCTCGAGGTTGTCGCGCGCGACGTGCAGGAACCGCTGCGCGGCCGGACGGTCGACGAGGAACATCTCGGCGGGTGCGGCGGCGAGGTAGGCGATCGCCCCGACGAGGGCGGCGACCTGGGTGACGACGTTCATGGCTTGGCCGACGCGATGAACCTGGGACTGCTGCTCTTCATCCCGTACCGCTACCTCGAGAACGCCGTGCTCTCGCGGCTGCGGGAGCACGGCCACGACATCCCGGTCAACCAGGCGCGAGTCTTCCAGCGCATCGACCCGGAGGGCGCACGGATGTCCGAGCTCGCCGAGACCGCGCAGCTCACCAAGCAGACGCTCACCTCGATCGTCGACCAGCTCGAGCGCGCCGGTTACGTACGGCGTGAGGCGGACCCGGCCGACGCGCGGGCCCGCATCGTGCGGATCGCGCCGCGCGGGCAGGAGGCGATCGAGCTCGCGGCGCCGGCCGTCGCGGAGGTCGAGGCCGAGTGGGAGGGGCGCCGGGCGGGGAGCTCAGCGACCCGGCATCACGATCGTGGTCAGCATCCGCCGGGTGCGTTCGTCGGACGGTTCGAGCTCCATGCGGCTGCGCAGAAGCCCGCCGAGCTCTTCGACGAGCTCCCGCATCTCGTCGTCGGTGAGGTAGAGCGCCGCCTGGCGGTAGCCGACCAGGTCGCGGGCCAGGTCGACGTCACCCGCGTCCAGGTAGGCGTCGTAGTCGCGCAGCAGCCCGGCCACGAACACCCGGAACGCGTTGCGGTGCTCCTCGACCGACATCGCCGCGGCATCGCCCGGGCCGACGCTGGGCACGGGGTCGTGCAGGCGGTAGGTGCGCTCCACCGCGCCGCGCACGCGCCGCTCGTCGACCACGTCGAGCAGGCCGGCTTCGTGCAGGGTCGCGACGTGCCGGTACAGGGTCGCGGGCGGGACGTCGGGCAGGTCCTCGCGCAGCTGGCTGGTGGTGCGCGAGCGGTCGCCCAACAGGCACTGCACGATGCGCAGCCGGACGGGATGCAGCAGCAGGTCGGCGCTCGCCATAGGCCTCAGATTATCCGGTTTGACAATGTTCTCAACACTGAGAATAGAATACGGTCATGGCTACCGTCGAGATCACCCAGGGCACCGTCCAGCTCCGCTTCAGCCTCGTCGAGAAGGTGCTGGGCCTGGTCCGCAACCAGGACGTGCCGCTCTCGGCCGTCACCACGGCGCGCGTCGAGCCGCACGGGCTCGGCGCGGTGCGCGGCCTGCGCGCTCCCGGTCTCGGCCTGCCCGGCCTGCGGATGGTCGGCACCTGGCGCGGCCGCGGCCGCACCTTGGTGTCGGTACGCCGGGGCGAGCCGGCCGTCGTGGTCGAGCTGACCGGCCACCGCTACGAGCGGCTGGTGATCGGGTCGCGCGACGCGGCGGCGGTCGTCGAGCAGCTGCGGGTCCGGGCGTGAGCCAGGTCGACGTCACGATCGCCGGCCCGGCCGGGCCACTCGGCGCGACGCTCGAGCTGCCGAACGGTCCGGGGCCGTTCGCGGCCGCCGTCCTGGTTTCCGGGTCCGGCCCGCTCGACCGCGACTCCGACCACCCCAAGATCCGCTTCGGGATCTCGCGGCAGGTCGCGGAGGCGCTCGCCGCGGCCGGCATCGCCTCGCTGCGCTTCGACAAGCGCGGGGTCGGCACGAGCGACCTCGACTGGCGCACGGTCGGCCTCGAGGACAACGCCGACGACGTCGCCGCCGCGGTGCGCACGCTGCAGGAGCGGCCCGAGGTGCGCGACGACGCCGTGCTGGTGATCGGGCACAGCGAGGGTGCGGTGCTGGCCGCGATGGTCGCGGCGCGCGGCTTGCCGGTCGCGGGTGTCGGCCTGCTCTCCGGCTCGGCCCGCACCGGCCGCGAGCTGCTCCGCTGGCAGACGACCGCGATCCTCCCGACTCTGCCGCGGCCGGTGCGCGGCCTGCTGCGGCTGCTGCGCGTCGACCTGGCCGCCAAGGTGTCGAAGAACCACGACAAGATCGAGCGCACCACCACCGACGTCGCGCGGGTCGGTGGCGCGAAGCTCAACGCCAAGTGGTTCCGCGAGTTCCTCGCCCACGACAGCGCCGCCGACCTCGCGCGCCTCCGAGTGCCGGTGCTGGCCGTCACCGGCGCGAAGGACCTGCAGACCCCGCCCGAGGACGTCCACCGCGTGCGCGAGATCGTCGGCGACCTGGCCGAGGTGCACGTGCTGCCCGACGTGACCCACGCGCTGCGGAGGCAGGAGGGGGCGCCGTCGTTGAAGAAGTACAAGCAGGAGGTGCGCCGGCCGGTCGACCCCGAGGTGCTCGATCTCGTCGTCGGCTGGGCGCGCCGGGTGACCGGGACCGCGGGGGACGGCGACTCCAGTCATCCCGACAAGCTCGACCACCCGTCGCTCGACCACCCGTAAGCGCCTCGACCACCCGTAGCCCGTCCGGGCCATGCCCGGCTCCCGCGCACCGCCGTACCTTCGGCCCATGACCACCCAGACGCCGGTCGCCACCGACCGAGTGCTCCGGCTGGCGGCGCTCGGGCTGTGGCTGCTCCCGGTGTACGCCGTGCTTCTCGCACTCGGCACGCTCACCCACGAGCCCGACCACACCGTCGACTTCGACGCCTGGTCGCGCTACGTCACCACCGACCGGTTCCTGGTCAGCCACATCGCCGGGAGCATCGCCGGCGCGGCGCTCGGGCTGGTCGGCGTCGTCTCGGCGTTGGTGCTGATGCTCCGCGGACCGGCGGCGCGCAGCGCGCTCGTCGCCACGGCCCTGACGATCCTGGGCAACGTCTTCTTCCTCTGCCTGTTCGCGGTCGCCGCGTTCGCCCAGCCCGCCATCGGCCGTGCGCACCTCGCCGGCCGCAGTGACGGACTCGTGCTGTACGACGACGTCTACGGCGCTCCGCTGCTCGGCACCTTCGCCGTGGGCGCGCTCTGCTTCGTGGCCGGAGCGATCCTGTTCGGACGCGCGCTGGCCGGCACGTCGGAGCGGCTGCGGATGCCCGGCTACGGCTACGCGATCGCGCTGGTGCTGTTCGTGGTCGCGGGGTTCACGGTCTCGGTCGCGCAACCGGTCATGGCGGCGGTCGCCGCGGTGATGGCCGGTCTCGTCGCGCTGCGCCTGCCCGCCGCAGTCGCCGAGCCCGACGCGCAAGGAACGCGCTGATAACGGTTCATCCACCGCTCTCGAAAATCCCCTTCGTCACTTGCGGGCCTGGCCGATCATGGTCTCGTAAGCGTGCTCGTCGTGCCGTCGAGCACCAGGGAAGCTTTCAGAGGGGAGGAACCGTGACCACGACCAGGCCCATCGATCGGCCTACCGACAGGAAGATCCGCAGCGTCGTCCTGGCCGGCCCGCCGCGCGCGGCCGCCGCCGTCCCGATCTGCACGATCGTGCGCGCACCCTCGGGTGGGTGGGCCGCGGTCCTGCACCCCAGCGACTGCGAGCCGCCGGTGCCGTCCCCGGACGCGGTGACGTTCCCGGACGTCGGGTCGGCCACCCGCTACGCCCGGACGCAGTACCCCTCGCTGTACGTCGAGGTCGCCGACGACGACGAGCCGACCGACGAGCCGTTCGAGCGGGCCTCGTAGCCCCGCGACACGTCACGCTCCGGGCCGCAATGTGCCGCAGGTGACGCCCCGCGCCGACTAGCGTCGTCGGGTCGCTCGGGTGACGCACGTGGGGTGGAGCTGAAGAAGGTTGGGGAACTCGAGGATGCCCGTTCGAGCCTGGGGGCAGGCGGCGGCAGGGCTGGCGCTGACGGTGGGAACCGTCGTCGTCGCCGGCGGCGGTACGGCGTACGCGGAGGACACGCCGCCCACGCCGCCCACGCAGGCGATACAGCCGGCGGCGCCCACGGTCGGCGTACCGGAGACCGGACCGGCAGGGCTGGTGCGCATCCCGGTGCGCGCCGACGCCGGGACCACGGTCACGCTGCGTGAGGGCCGCGGGGACGACGCCGTCGTCGTCGGCAGCGCCTACGCCACCGGCGGCGTCCAGTGGTTCGAGCTCACCGCGCCGACCGGCCGGCACACCTACGTCGTGCGTGCCACCGACTACTCCGGTGCCGAGAGCACGCCGTCGGACGTCCGGGTCCTGGCCGACGCCACGCCCCCGGCC
>NZ_CAMPGZ010000170.1 GCF_946885725.1 uncultured Nocardioides sp. | reverse complement strand
CCCTCGCGCACGAGGCGGTTGAGCAGCTGGGTGTGGTGCACGACCTCGAGCTCGACGCCGAACTGGGAGTACTCGTTCTTCAGCGTGTTGAAGCAGTGCGCGCAGGTGGAGACGACCTTCTTGACCTTGGTCTCCTTGAACACCTCGGCGTTCTGCATCGCGAGCTGCTGGAAGACGAACTCGTTGCCGGCGCGGCGGGCCGGGTCGCCGGTGCAGGTCTCGCCGTCACCGAGTACGGCGAACGAGACGCCCGCGGTGGTGAGCAGCTCGGCGACCGCGCGGGTGGTCTTCTTGGCGCGGTCCTCGTAGGCGCCGGCGCAGCCGACCCAGAACAGCCACTCGACCTCGTCGAGGTCCTCGACGTCGACGCCGACCTGCTTGACCTCGAAGTCGAGGTCCTTGGCCCAGTCCATGCGCGCGTTGGGCGACATGTTCCACGGGTTGCCCTTGTTCTCCAGCCCCTTGAACAGGCCGTTGAGCTCGGACGGGAAGCTCGACTCGATCAGCACCTGGTAGCGGCGCATGTCGACGATGTGGTCGACGTGCTCGATGTCGACCGGGCACTGCTGGACGCACGCGCCGCACGACGTACATGACCACAGCACGTCGGGGTCGATCACCGCGCCGCCGCTCGGCAGGGTCGGGTCGCCCTCGGTCGCGCCGACGAGCTCGCGCTCGGCCTCGGCCTTGACCGCCTCGGGCAGGTTGTCGCGCTCGTCGGGGTCGGCGAGGAGGTACGGCGCCTTGGCGTAGGCGTGGTCGCGGAGGTTGGTGATGAGCAGCTTGGGGGAGAGCGGCTTGTCGGTGTTCCAGGCCGGGCACTGCGACTGGCAACGGCCGCACTCGGTGCAGGACGTGAAGTCGAGGATGCCCTTCCAGGCGAAGTCCTCGATCTTGCCGACGCCCATCGGGGCGTCCTCGTCCAGCTCGTCGATGTTCTCGAAGTCGATCGGCTTGCCGTCGACGAGCATCGGCTGGAGCCCGCCGAGCGACGTACCGCCGTCGGCCCTGCGCTTGAAGAAGATGTTGAAGAACGCCGTGAACCGGTGCCAGGCAACGCCCATCGTGGTGTTCAGCGACAGCACGATCATCCACGTGAACGAGATGACGATCTTGAGCATCGCCACGAGGTAGATGGCGTTCTCGATCGCCGACGTCGACATCCCGCCGAAGGCCTCGCCCAGCCAGAACGTGAGCGGGAAGTGGAACGCCGTACCGCGGTCGTCGCCGGTCGCGTCGAGCAGGGCGTACTCGAGGCCGCGCAGCGTCACGATGCACAGTCCGACGCCGAGGATCACGAGCTCGACGAAGTAGCCCTGCCACATCGTCGAGCCGTAGAACCGGCCGGCGGTGCCGCGGGTGCGCTCCTTGGGCCGGCTCGCCCGGTAGCCGATGAACGCGACGATCGCGACGAGCATCGCCCAGGTGACGAGCTCGGTGACCCACTCGTAGAGGAAGAAGTGCCCGATCAGCGGCAGCGCGAAGTGGGCGTCGAAGAGCTGGCCGAACGCCGTCAGCAGCGTGAAGAAGAGCAGGCCGAAGCCGATGAAGACGAACCAGTGGCCGATGCCGACCGCGGTCCACTGCAGCATCCTGGTGTGGCCGAGCGTCTCCTTGAGGAGCGTGACCGTGCGCGCCTTCGGGTCGTTGGTGCGCGGCGCGGTCGGCTGGCCCAGCTTGACCACCGCGATGATGTGGCGGATCGCCTTCACGAACAGGGCGATGCCCACGGCGGTGATGGCCAGGGACACCACGATGGCGAAGATCTGCATCAAGTCTCCTCTGCGGACGTCGGCTGAGCCTAGTCCCGGCTCCCGGTCGCGTCTGCGGTCAGGGTCACATGGCGGGCGCCGAGCCTACCAACGGGTAACTTCTGGTTGGCGGCGGTGTCCGCGGCTTGCGGTTTGGTCCCCAACCGCAACATCCCGGCGTTGCGGCGTGCGGTTCGTGACCAATCGACGCCCGGCTCTTGACGACACATGCCGGATGAGGCATATGTTGGTGACGTGAGCGGGACGTTGTACGACGCGGTGGCGGACCCGACCCGGCGGCGGATCCTCGACCTGCTGCGCCAGCGCGAGCGGCCGGTGAACGACTTGGTGGCCGCGCTCGGCGTCGCGCAGCCGAACGTCTCGAAGCACCTGCGCGCGCTGACCGACGTCGGGCTGGTGTGGGCGCGGGCGGAGGGCCGGCGCCGGGTGTACACGCTGCGGCCCGAGCCGCTCCGCGAGCTGGACGTGTGGCTGGCGCCGTACCGGAGGTTCTGGGCCGACCGGCTCGACGACCTCGAGGCGCACCTGGACCGCATGGACGAGCGCGAAGACAACAGCACGAGGGACGAGAGGGAGCAGGGACGATGACCGAGGGACGACTGGGGCGGCTGCTGCCGGACGGCGGCGTGGAGTACGTGCGGCACCTGCGGCACGCGCCGGAGAAGGTGTGGCGCGCGCTGACCGAGGGCGACCAGCTCCAGCACTGGTTCCCGACCGACCTCCGGGTCGTCGACGGCGAGCCGCGGCCGGGGGCGGCGCTGGAGATGCGGTTCTGGCCGAAGACGGTCGAGCGCTGGAGCATCGAGGAGCCGGTGACGAAGGGCGAGCTCGTCGCCTGGGACCCGCCGCGGCTGCTCGAGCACACCTGGGAGGGCGACCGCGTGCGCTGGCAGCTCGAGCCGGAGGACGGCGGCACCCGGCTGGTGCTGTCGACATGGTTCGGTGACATCGGCGAGGAGTACGTCGTGAAGTCCGGGGCGGGCTACCACCTGTGCCTCGACCAGCTCACGGAGCTGCTCGACCAGGGCGCGGTGGGCTACCTGGAGGACGCGACGATCAGCGCCATGGAGACGGAGTACCAGTCGGTCGTCACCTCGTCCGTGTGACGCGGCCGCGATCGTCGAAGAACACCTTCACCTTCGTGGTCGCGCCCGCCTTCGCCCTCGCGCAGTAGGTGAACGTGTCGTCGAGGCGGCGGTGCGGCTGCCCCGCGACCCGCAGCACGCGGCGGACCGATGTGCCGTCGTCGAGGCCGCGGATCACCGACGCACGCTGGGCGACGGACGGGTCGCGGCAGGCGTCGTTGCTGACGCCGACGGCGCGCTCCCACATCTGCAGGTAGGCCTCGACGCCGCGCGCCATGTCGTCGGCGATCTGCGCGCCGGCGCCGGGCGAGGAGGCGTCGGCGACCTTGCGCAGGTCCTCGATCCAGTCCGGGTAGAGGCCGTAGTGCGCGACGCCGTCGACGTTGACGTCGTAGACCCGCTCGCCGCTGACATTGCGGTTCACCTTCACGCCACCGAGGCCGGTGAACGGGTAGGTGACCGGGTTCGGTACGCCGGCGCCGCGCGGGTCGCCCTGCGCGCCCAAGCCGTTCATGTCGGCGCCGTACCCGAAGCCGAAGTAGTAGCGCGGGTCCGCCCACGTCAGGTGCCGCCGCCACTTCTCGACGAAGCCGGTGGAGTCGCCGGCGTACGGCATCACCGTGCCGCCGAGCCGGTAGATGCGCGGGTAGGCGTCGGGCGTCGACCACGAGTGGCTCGAGATCACGCCGGGGTAGCGCAGCTGCTCCAGCAGGTCGAGCGCGGCGTCGCGGCCGGCGACGCTCATGTGGTCGGGGTCGAAGATCATCCCGCGCTGCGCGAGCCGCCCGACGAGGTGCTTGCCGAGCTCGGTGAGGCCGCGCCGGTTGCAGTGCTCCGGCGGGCCGTAGAGCGGCGCGGGCTGCACGCCGCTGAGCCGCGCGATCGCGCCGAACAGCGCGTCCTGCTGCTCGGGGTCGATGCCCGCGGGTGCGGCGTACTGCGCCTTGTCGTGCTTGCCGTCGACACCCGGGCAGTGCTCCATCGCCCAGTAGGACCCGGTCTCGAGGAAGTTCGCGCTGTTCACCAGCAGCCCGGTCGTGCCCTCGTCGCCGGCGACGCCGGACAGCGCGTTGTCGAACTTGTTGACCAGCTCCATCTGGCGCACGCCCATCTTGTGCACCTCCGCGAGCTGCGCGTCGATGGTCGCCTTGTCGCACTGGGGTACGTCGGCCTTCATCGTGCACTCGAAGGGCACCGACGTCTCGATGCCCATGACCACCGCGAGCTTGCCCTCGTTGACGACGCGGCGGGCCTGGAACGGGTCGGTGACGATCCGGTACCAGCCCTCGCCCGGGCCGCCGTACTGCGCGTCGATGTAGCGCTCGAACGCCCGCATCTGCTTGGCCTGCAGGCGGATCGAGTCCATGTCGTCGCAGGAGTTCTTCTTCAGCGGGTAGAGCTCACACAGCTTGTTGTTCTCGACGAGCAGGTTGACGAACAGCCGCAGGCCGCCGCGCCACGAGCGCTCCATCCACTTCCAGTACGTGCCCTCGTGGGTCAGCGAGTCCGGCCGCGGCCAGTCCTTGAACGTGGGCCAGCCCACCGGGTCGTGACCGACGCGCTCGGACAGCGCGGTCTCCAGCAGCGCGCCGTAGCCGCCGGTCACCGTGTGGTCCGGGCAGTCCTCGAGGGCGAACTTCACGCCGTACGGGTGCCACGGCCGGCCGCAGTGCGCGCGCCCCCCGAGGAACTCGAACGCCATGCCGTGCGTGTGCGCGTCGACGTAGCCGCGGGTCTCCTGGATCGCCGACACCCCGCGGAACGTGCGGCCCTTGACGTCGGTCTGCACCTCGTCCCACTTCGCGCAGCCGGTGGTGGTGCGCAGCGCGAAGCGTTCCGCGGCCGGCGCGAGGACCACCGCGCCGTTGCCGTCGAGGGCGAGGCGGTCGCCGCTGCCCAGTCCGAAGGTGTACGTCGAGCCGCGGCGCAGGGCAATCCAGTCGGCGTTGGTGCTCGGCGCCGCGGCGGCGGTCACCGACGCGGGCCGGAGCAGCGGGAGGCCGGGGTCGCGCGCGACGAAGGTGTCGTCGCGGCCGACGAGCAGGTACTTCCCGAGGTCCGTGGCCTGGAAGTGGAACGGCTCCGCCTGTGCCTTGCCGGCCGCGGTCGCGGCGAAGCCGGCGCCGTCGCGCGCGACCCACGCGCCGGTCGTCGTGCTGCGCAGGGCGTAGCAGCCGCCCGCCATCGCGTAGCGGTCCTCCGGGCCGCGCCGCCGGTCCGGTCGCTTGGCGACCGGCAGCAGCTCCGGGTCCTTCTCGGCCCGCTGACGGGCCACCGCCCGTGCTCCGGTGAACCGCTCGCGCAGCGTCGTCGGGTCCGCCGCGGCCGGGTCGTCCTCGCCGGACCGGGACACGGCGTTCTTGGTCGACGGGTCGGTGTGGTCGTGGGTATGGCCGTCGCCGGCCGGCGGCTGAGCGGGAGTCGGCAAGCCCGGGAGGTCGGCGGCGAGCGCGGCGCCGTGCGTCGGCACGACGGCGCTGCCGACCAGCAGACCGGTCGCCAGGAGGGAGGCCGCCACGAGGCGGCGACGGAGCGGGCCGCGCTCGTCCGGCGCAGGGGTCACCATACATGTGGAACGAGTTCCAGCCTGGCGGGTTACGTCGGTCTGTCTATGTCGGGGGCGTGCCGCCGAGACGGCGGGTCAGACCGGTGGCGGTGCGGCGGACGTGGCCGGCGAGCTCGGTCAGGTCGGGCTGCTCGTCGCTCGGGTATGTGACTGCCACCCCGGCGACCGGGTGCCCGTTGTGGTCGAGCACCGCCGCCGCGACGGACGCGAACCCGGGCGTGACCTCGCCGTCCTCCATGGCGTGGCCGCGCTGGCGGGTCTCGACGAGCAGCGCCCGGAGCGCGCTGGGCGAGCTCGGTCCGCTGTCGTGCCGGGTCACGAACGCCGCTCTGTCGGGGTAGAGCGCGCGCACCTGGTTGGCCGGCAGCGCCGCCAGCACCGCGCGGCCGCTGGCGGTGAGGTGTGCGGGCAGCCGCACGCCGACGTCGGTGACCAGTGGCGGCCTACCGGGCGCGCGCTCCTCGACGACGTACAGCACGTCACGCCCGTGCAACACCGCCAGGTGCGCGCTCTGGCCGAGTGTGTCGACGAGCGCGGCGAGCGGACGACGCGCGATCCGCTGCAGCGGGGCCTGCCGGCTGTAGCCGCTGCCCACCTCGAACGCCGCGACCCCGAGGCCGTAGCGGTGCTCGTCGGCCAGGTGCGTCACGAAGCCCTCGGCCTCCATCGCGGCCATCAGGTGGTACGCCGTCGACCGTGGCAGGCCGACCGCGGACGCGAGCCGGTCGAGGCTGACCGGGTCGGGCTGGCTGGCCAGGTAGCGCAGCACCCGCAATGCACGGGTCGCCGCGGGGACGTTGCTCATGACCGCCGCGCGCTCCAGGTCACCGCGGCCGGCCGGTAGCCGAGCCGGTCGTTGACCGCGAGCATCGCGGCGTTGGCGTCGTCGTTGCCGGTGCTGCACGTGGTGATGCCGTCGGCCGCGCAAGCGGCGAGCGCGTGCGCCTTGACCAACGTGGCCAGCCGGCGGCCCCGGTGCGATGGGAGCGTGCCGGTCATCGCGTTCCAGGCGCGGCCGTGCGCGGCGGCGATCTCCGAGTAGGCGACGACGGTGCCGTCCGCCGTGACCGCGGCGCGTCCGAGGTCCGGTCGGTGCAGCGGGTCGGTCCACTCGGTGGCGACGAACTCGTCGAGCGGCACCGGCCTGGTGAGCCCCGACGGGTCGTCCATCGCGACCTGCTGCAGGCAGGTCCAGACGTCGCAGGGGCCGACCTCGGTGAGAGGTACGACGGTGACGTCGTCGGGCGTCGGCGGGGGAGGAGGTACGTCGCGCGGGTCGACCGACGAGATGCGGTGCGACCGCTCGCGCTCGAAGCCCCAGTGGTCGCTCACCGCGACGGAGTGGTCGTCGCCGTTGACCACGCCGGCGATGCTGCGTCCGTCTGCGACGCGCAGCACCTGTCGGAGCAGCGTCGTCCCGACGCCGCGGCCGCGGTGGTCGGGGCGGACCTGGATCATCGCCCGCACCTCGCCGGGCCGGGCGCTCGTGCGGACGCGGGTCAGGCCGAGCACCTCGCCGCCCTCGACGACGACGTACCGCGCCAGCGTCCCGGGGTGGTGCGCCATGTCGTGCAGCACCGCCTCCTCGGAGCTCACCAGGAACGGACTGGCGGACATCTGGACCTGCGCCCACCCTTCGGCGGCGCCTCCGGTCGCGAATCTCAGCTGCACCCCGCCACCGTATCTCTGTCTCGGATCCGAGACGGCAGCCGGTCCTGGAGCGTGGTGCGCGGGTCGCGGCTGGGGTGGGATGAGGACATGGATACCGAGGGAGCGGTCTCGACAGGCTCGACCACCCGACACGAGGTCTCGACAGGCTCGACCACCCGGAACGGCTCGACCCCCCGGGCAGCCGTGGTGGGCACCGGGCCGGTGTCCTTCGAGGACGTCGTCACGGTCGCGCGCGGTGGGGCGGCGGTCGAGCTCGGCGAGGACGCGGTCGCGGCGATCGAACGCGCCCGCGCGGCGGTCGAGGAGCTGGCCGCGGCGCCGACGCCGGCGTACGGCATCTCCACCGGGTTCGGCGCGCTCGCCACCCGGCACATCCCGACCGACCTGCGCGCGCAGCTGCAGCGGTCGCTGGTCCGCTCGCACGCGGCCGGCAGCGGCCCCGAGGTCGAGCGCGAGGTGGTGCGCGCGCTGATGCTGCTGCGCCTCTCGACGCTGGCGACCGGGCACACCGGTGTGCGGTTGCAGACCGCGCAGACGCTGGCCGGGATGCTGAGCCACGGAATCACGCCGGTGGTGCACGAGTACGGCTCGCTGGGCTGCTCCGGCGACCTCGCGCCGCTCTCGCACTGCGCGCTCGCGCTGATGGGGGAGGGCGACGTCCGCGACCGCAACGGCGTGCTCCGCCCGGCCGCTGTCGCGCTCAGCGAAGCCGGCCTGACGCCGGTCGAGCTCGCGGCCAAGGAGGGGCTCGCGCTGATCAACGGCACCGACGGCATGCTCGGCATGCTGGTGCTGGCGATCACCGACCTGCGCAACCTTTTGAAGGCCGTCGACGTCACCGCCGCGATGTCGGTGGAGGCGCAGCTCGCGACCGACCGGGTGTTCGCCGAGGACCTCCAGGCGTTGCGGCCGCACCCCGGCCAGGCCGCGAGCGCGGCGAACCTGCGACGGATCCTCGCCGACTCCGGCGTCGTCGCCAGCCACCGCGGCCCGGACTGCAACCGGGTCCAGGACGCCTACTCCCTGCGCTGCTCGCCCCAGGTCCACGGCGCCGCGCGCGACACCGTCGACCACGCGGAGACCGTCGCCGGCCGCGAGCTGATGAGTGCCGTCGACAACCCGGTGGTGCTCGAGGACGGCCGGGTCGAGAGCAACGGCAACTTCCACGGGGCGCCGGTCGCCTACGTGCTCGACTTCCTCGCGATCGCGGCGGCCGACGTGGCGTCGATCAGCGAACGCCGTACCGACCGGTTCCTCGACAAGGCCCGCAGCCACGGCCTGCACCCGTTCCTCGCCGACGACCCCGGCGTCGACTCCGGGCACATGATCGCGCAGTACACGCAGGCCGCGATCGTCTCCGAGATGAAGCGGCTCGCGGTGCCGGCCTCGGTCGACTCGATCCCGAGCAGCGCGATGCAGGAGGACCACGTCTCGATGGGCTGGTCCGCCGCGCGCAAGCTGCGCCGGGCGGTCGACGGGCTGTCCCGGGTCGTCGCGATCGAGTACCTCACCGCCGCCCGCGCGCTCGACATGCGCGCCCCGTTGACCCCTTCCCCCGCCACCGCAGCCGCGTGTGAGCTGCTGCGCCGCAACGTCGAGGGGCCGGGACCCGACCGGCACCTCGCCCCCGAGATCGAGCACGCCTACCAGGACGTCGTCTCCGGCGCCCTGGTCAGCGTGGTCGAGGACGCGATTGGAGAGCTTCAGTGAGTGACGTGAGCAGTGGTCTCGACAGGCTCGACCACCCGAAGGACAAGCTCGACCACCCGGAGGAGTCAGGACCTCGCGAGGTGCGGGCGCCGCGCGGCCCGGAGCTGACCGCGAAGTCGTGGCAGACCGAGGCGCCGCTGCGGATGCTGATGAACAACCTCGACCCCGAGAACGCCGAGCGCCCCGACGACCTCGTCGTGTACGGCGGCACCGGCAAGGCCGCGCGCTCGTGGGCGGCGTACGACGCGATCGTCCGCACGCTGCGCGACCTCGAGGCCGACGAGACGCTGCTCGTGCAGTCGGGCAAGCCGGTCGGCGTGATGCGCACCCACGAGTGGGCGCCGCGGGTGCTGATCGC
>NZ_CAMPGZ010000169.1 GCF_946885725.1 uncultured Nocardioides sp. | reverse complement strand
GTCGACGACGAGCACATCGAGGGCGTGCTCGGCGACGTCATCCTCGTCAACGGCGCACCGTGGCCGGTGCACGAGGTGGACGCCGCGCGCTACCGGCTCCGGCTGCTCAACGGGTGCAACGCGCGGCGGCTCGACCTGGTGCTCACCCCGCCCCCACCGGACGGCCCGATGTTCACCCAGGTCGGCTCCGACGGCGGGCTGCTCACCGAACCGGTGCCGCACGAGCACCTGGTGATGGCGCAGGCGGAGCGGTCCGACGTCGTCGTCGACTTCTCGTCGTACGACGTCGGCACGCGCGTGACGCTGCGCAACCGGTTCGGCTCTGGCAGCACCGCCGACGTGATGCGGTTCGTCGTGGCGCGCCGCGCGAGCGACGACAGCGCGCCGGTCGACCGGCTGCCGAAGCGGCTGTCAGAGATCGAGCCGCTCGACACGACAGGAGCGCGGGTGCGCGAGTGGTCGTTCACCCGGGGCGACGTGAACGGCGAGCACGGCTGGGTGGTCAACGGCCGGCCGTTCGACCCCGAGGAGATGCAGGCCACCGTGCCGCTCGGAGAGACGGAGATCTGGCGGTTCCGCACCGACCTGCACCACCCGGTGCACGTGCACCTCGACCCGTTCCAGGTGATCGCGCGCGGCACGCAGGAGGGCCCCGGCGAGTTCGACCACGGCTGGAAGGACACCGTCGACGTGCGCCCGGCCGAGCACGTGGACGTCGCGGTGCGGTTCACGGACTACGCCGGGCCATACCTCATCCACTGCCACAACCTCGAGCACGAGGACCGGATGATGATGGCGGCCTTCGCGACGGTCTAGGTGGCGGGCGCCGAGCCGGTTCCGTGCAGGGTCGCCAGTACGGCCGGGAGCACCTCGGCGAGCCGCTCGTAGTCCTCGGCCTCGTTGTAGGCCGCGCCGGACAGCCGGATCCAGCCCTGCCCGCCGTACGGGATCACCTGCGCCTCGACGTAGTGAGCGCTGAGCGCCAGGTAGAGCTCGTCGGCGTCCTCGAGCGTCGTGGCGACGCCGGCCGGCAGCGGCACCAGCCGCATGCACGGCGACGGGGTCACCGGTCCCGCGACGGCCGGGTCCTGCTCCGGCAGCGCAGAGGTCAGCACCTTGACGGCGTTGTCGAGCAGGTCGACTGCACGCCGGGCGAGGTCGAGCCCGCCGGCGCGCTCCCAGAACTCGACGGCCGCCGCCAGGCTGAACCAGCCGCTGTAGTCGTCGGTGCCGTGGTGGTCGAACGGTCGCGGGAACGGCTGCCCGTGGTTCCAGCTCGTGGTCAGCGGCAGCGTCGACTCGCGCTCGGCCTCGATGACCCAGAGCGCGCTGGTGCCGCGGGGCGCGAAGCCCCACTTGTGCCAGGTCCCGGTCCAGAAGTCCGCGCCGACGTCGTCGGGCTCGACCCGGACGTGCCCCGGCGCGTGCGCCGCGTCGACGAAGCTCAGCGCCCCGATCTCGTGAGCCAGCGCGCAGACGCGCTCGGCGGGCAGCAGGCTGCCGGTGGGCGAGCTGATCTGGTCCACGATGACGAGCGCGACCCGGAGCCCGGCGTCGGTGAGCTCGGCGAACGTGCGGTCGAACGCGTCCACCAGCGCGTCGTCGTCGACGTCGACGGGATGCGGCACCACGGCATGCGTGGCGCCGGTGCGCTCGCACCAGTGCACGACGGTACGGCGTACGGACTCGTAGCCCTGCTCGCCCACGACCACCACGTCGCCGGGGCCGAGCCGCCGCTGCGCGGCCAGCCCGGACAGCACCACCGACGCCGACTGCGTGACGTTGCGGACGAGGGCCACCTCGTCGGGGCCGACGCCCAGGAAGCGGGCCGCCACGTGACGGGCCTCCTCCTTGAGACCGGGGCTCTCGACGCGGAAGAACCGCATCGGGTTGGCCTCCGCCCGGGCCCGGATCGCGGCCTGCGCCTCGGTCACGGCCCGTGGCACGGCTCCGAACGAGCCGTGGTTGAGGTGCACACGGCGAGGGTCGAGGTCGAAGGCGTCGCGCACCCGACCAGTGTGCACGTCTATGTCCGGCGGTGTCCCGCTCGCCCCGGAAACTCGTATCCGAACCTGTATCACGCTGACTGGCAAGCCAGGAAAACCAGATGCCCGGAATGCGGTGCGCTGGTAGCGTCTTCGGGCTTCCCGACACCCTTTTGCGAGGTCTTCGCGTGACTACTCCCACGCCCCCGACCCCCGTCCCCGACACACCCGTCCACCACGACCCAGCAACGGACTCAGCGGGTTCCGACCTGGAGGCCGAGCAACGGCACCTGGCCGCCTCCCGCGAGGCCCTGGCGCGGATGCGCCGGCGCACGGCCAGCCTGGACTCCTCCGCCGCCGGCGACTGGGTCAGCCAGAAGTTCCTCGAGTCCGCCATCGGCCTTCGCATGAAGGCGCTCGCCGACGACCCCACCGTGCCGCTGTTCTTCGGGCGGCTGGACTACGACGCCGACGACCCGCGCGCGCCCGAGCACTCGCAGGGCGAGCGGTTCTACGTCGGCCGCCGTCACGTGAGCGACGAGGTCGGCGACCCGATGGTCGTCGACTGGCGCGCCCCCATCAGCGTGCCGTTCTACCGCGCCTCACGCACGGAACCGATGGGCGTGCGCCTGCGCCGCCGCTTCGGCTTCCAGCACGGCGCGATGACGGCGTACGAGGACGAGCGCCTGCTCGACCCGGCTCCCACCGAGGACGAGCACAGCGCGATCCTCGAGGCCGAGATCGAGCGGCCGCGCGTCGGCCCGATGCGCGACATCGTCGCCACCATCCAGCCCGAGCAGGACGTGATCGTCCGTGCCTCGCTCGAGGACACGGTGTGCGTGCAGGGTGCGCCCGGCACCGGCAAGACCGCGGTCGGCCTGCACCGTGCGGCGTACCTGCTCTACTCCCACCGCGACCAGCTCTCCCGCCAGGGCGTGCTGGTCGTCGGGCCGAACGCGTCGTTCCTGCGCTACATCGGCGACGTGCTGCCGGCGCTCGGCGAGATCGACGCGCAGCAGACCACGATCGAGGAGCTCGTCGGCAAGACCCTGGTCAACCTCAACGCGAAGTACGCGATCCGCGGCGAGGACCCGCCCGAGGTCGCCACGCTCAAGGGCGATGGCCGCATGGCCGAGGTGCTCCGCCGGGCGCTGTGGTCGCGCATCCGGGTGCCCGACGAGGGCCTGCTCGTGCCCCGCGGCGCGCGACGCTGGCGGCTGGCGGCGTACGAGGTCGAGGAGGTCGTCGAGCAGCTGCGCACCCGCGGCGTCCGCTACGGCGCCGCCCGGGCGATGCTGCCGCAACGCCTCGCGCACGCGATCCTCGTGAAGATGGAGCTCGCCGGCGACTCCCCCGACGACCGGGTGCAGGACGCGGTGGCGCGCAGCCGCGAGGTGAAGCGGTACGTCGACCAGGTGTGGCCGGCCGTCGACGCGGCCCGGCTGGTGCTGGCCGTGCTGAGCGACCCGGCCGGGCTGGCCGAGGCCGCCGACGGGATCCTCGCCCCCGACGAGCAGGCGCTGCTCCTGTGGCCGAAGCCGCCCAAGGGGCCCGGCACCGCCAAGTGGTCGCTCGCGGACGCGGTGCTCATCGACGAGGCCGCCGACCTCGTCGAGCGCACCCACTCGCTGGGTCACGTCGTGGCCGACGAGGCGCAGGACCTGTCGGCGATGATGCTGCGTGCGGTCGGCCGGCGTTGCTCGACCGGGTCCGCGACCGTGCTGGGCGACCTCGCCCAGGCGACGACGCCGTGGGCCAGCCGGTCCTGGGACGACGCGCTCGCCCACCTCGGCAAGCCGGCCGCGCACCTGGAGCAGCTCACGCTCGGGTTCCGCGTCCCCGGCGAGGTCATCGAGTACGCCGCACGGCTGCTCCCGGTGATCGCGCCCGGTCTGGAGCCGCCGCGGTCCGTGCGGCGCACGCGCGGCGAGCTGGAGCTGCGCGCCGCCGGCGGTCCCGACCACCGCGACCGCCTGCTCGTCGAGGCCGTCATAGCCGCGCGCGACCGGGTGGGCTCGGTCGGGGTGATCGTTCCGGACGCGCTCGTCGGGCACGTCGAGACGCTGCTCGGCGCGGCCGGCGTCCCGCACGCGACGCTCGGTGACGAGCCGGCCGGCCTCGACGAGGGCGTCGTGGAGTTCGACGTACCGCTGGACCTGGTGCCGGCCTCCCTCGCCAAGGGCCTGGAGTTCGACCACGTCGTGCTCCTCGAGCCGTGCGGGATCGTGGCCGGCGAGGCCGACCGCACGACCGGGCTGCGCCGGCTCTACGTCTGCCTCACCCGCGCTGTGACAAGCCTCGTGGTCGTGCACGCCGAGGCGATCCCGGCCGAGCTGAAAGAGCCCTGAGCCGGGGCGCAGGGTCTAGAGTTCGCTCACGTTTTCACTTCTGCACGGGGGCTCCACATGGTTCGACGGCTCGGCGCCGCGCTGACGACGTTCACCCTTCTCCTCGGCGCGGCAGCGACCGCCGGGGTCACCACGGCCTCGGCGGACCAGCCGTCAGCTCGGGAGCGTGCGCCGCGCCCGAAGATCCGGGTCGACTGGCCGAGCGCGCCCGTCGAGGGCAAGACGTTCACCGTGCGAGGCACCAAGGCCGGCGGCCGCCCGGACACCGTCGTGCTGCAGGCGCGGCAGGGCACCGACTGGGTCGACCTCCGGCGCAAGCGGGTGACCGGAAGCGAGTTCAAGTTCCGGCTCGAGGCGCCGTACAACCGACTGCGCGTGCGGGTGCGCGTTCCCGGCACGTTGGCGGCACCCAGCAAACCGCACACCGCGCCGCAGCTGAAGCCCAAGACCAAGCGGATCGAGTACGCCGACGGGCCGTTCCACCCCAAGCCCAGCGGCCGGGTCATGAAGTACGAGTTCAAGGGCGAGCGCGGCCACCGGATCCTCCTGACCACCCGTGGCGGCGGGCCGTCGACGTGCACCGGCGAGCGGCTGACCGGCCCCACCGGCACCGTGGACCGCGCCGCCAACGGGCTGTGGCGGCTCCCGCGCCGCGGCACCTACACGCTGAAGCTCTCGCCCTGCTGGGGCTACTCGCTGAGCAAGGTCGAGTTAGACCGGGTGCGGCTGGTGCCGCTCGCGGTCAACGGCGACGTCGAGACCCTGCGGCGCCGCGCCGGAGTCGTCGACTGGGCGGTCCTCCGCCTGCCGGCGTCCGGCCGAGTCATGGTGCGCGGTTGGCAGGCCTTCTACCCGTGGAAGCGGATCGTGCGTCCCGACGCGTCCGTCATCCGCTACCAGGGCGCGAGCCTCACCTACTTCGAGGCCGGCCAGCTGTTCCACAACAGCACCGGGACCACCGAGCCCGAACCGCTCACGGCGGGCCGCTACCTGCTCGTGCCCGAGAAGAAGCGGCTGCGCGCCAACGCCTCGACGCCGGTGTCGGGGACGATCACGCCGGAGGGCCCGGCCGTCAGCGTCGACGACGGCGGCGTGCCCGGCCGGGAGCGTGCGCTGACCTTCACCGGCAGGGCCGACACCTTCTACCACACCGAGGACCGCCTGCCCACCACCAGCAACGGCGGGGGCGGCGAGCTGGTCGATGCCGACGGTAAGCCGGTCCGCGACTGGAACAACAACCGCGGCTGGCTGCTCCCCGCCGACGGGACCTACACGCTCTACACCGCTCCGGCTGTCGCCGATGCGCGGAACGCCAGCGGCACGCCGGTCCGGCTGCGCGAAGCGGTCATGCGACCCCACGTCCCGATCGACACGCTCGCCCGCTTCACCGTCACGGAGCCGGGCCGCTGGGTCGTCGCCACGACCGACCAGGTCCCGCCGAGCTCCAACAGGATGTTCACCGCCTCCGGCTCGACGATGACCGGCGCCTGGCAGGCCTCGCTGCGCTGGTCGACGTCCAGCCGGTGCGTGAACGGGCCGGGGCCGAACGGGTGCGGCGACGCGCTCACCGCCGTCGTCGACCAGGACCACCTGTCCGGACAGATCTTCTCGCCGTTCACGACGTTCGCCCCCAACCTGATCGTGGTCGAGCCCGCCGCCGGCGTGACCGGTGGCGTGGACCTGCGGGTGGGAGGGGCCTCCTGATGCTGCGCCTGTACGTCGTCGTCTGGGCCGTCGGCGCGGTCCTGTGGCTGTACTGCCTGGTCGACGCGATCACCAGCAGCGAGGGCGACGTACGCAACCTGCCCAAGCTCGGCTGGATCTTCCTCGTGCTGCTGTTCCCCTTCGTCGGGTCGGTCGCGTGGCTGGTCGCCGGGCGTCCGCAGCGCGACCGGCCCCGCGCCTACGAGCGCCCCGCGACCGGGTTCCCCGAGTACGACCGGCCCGGCCGCTTCGCCGCGACCAGCAACGAGAGCGACGAGGAGTTCCTGCGCCGCTGCCGGGAACGGGCCGAGGAGCAGCGGCGCCGGTACCGCGATCAGCGCGAGCAGCAGGAGCCTGACGACGCATGACCCGGCGGGTTGTGCTCGACTGCGACAGCGGCACCGACGACGCCGTCGCGATCGTGCTCGCCGCGCTGCACCCGGGCCTCGACCTGCTCGGCGTCACGAGCGTCTGGGGCAACGTCGCGGTCGAGCACACCACCGACAACGCCCTGCGTGTGCTGGACCTGGTCGGCCGTCCCGACGTACCCGTGCTGAAGGGTTCGGCCGGACCGCTCCGCGCCGCTCCCGACGCGGCCGCGCGAGCCCGGCACCTGAAGCCACACTTGCCGCTGCCGCCCACCGAGCGGACCCCATCCGGCGGCGCCGTCGAGTGGCTGGTCGAGACGCTGAGTGGGGCAACCACTCCGATCACGCTGGTGCCGACCGGGCCGCTCACCAACATCGCCCGTGCACTCGCGGCGCGTCCCTCGCTCGTCGACGCGGTCGAGGAGGTCGTGACGATGGGCGGCGCGCACGCCCGCGGCAACGTCACGCCGAGCGCGGAGCGCAACGTGTGGTGGGACGCCGAGGCCGCGCACGCGGTGCTCGCTGCCGGGTTCCGCCGGCTGGTCATGATCACGCTCGACGCGACCTCGCAGGTGCGCGTCACCGCGGACGACTGCGACCGCTGGCGTCGCCTCGGCACTCCGGTCGCCACCGCCGTGGCGGGTCTGGTCGAGGAGCGGCTGGAGCAGTACGGCGGACCGGCGCCGGTGCACGACCCGCTCCCGGTCGCCTACCTCGTGGATCCCGAGGTGGTCGCGCTGCGGCACGTGCACGTCGCCGTCGAGACCACCGGGCTGCTCACCTACGGCCGGACCGTCATCGACGTGGACGGCGTCGACGGGCTGCCACCCAACGCGCACGTCGCGCTCGAGGTCGACGCGGGCCGCTACCTCGACCTGCTCGCCTCCGTGCTCGGCTAGCGTCGGCGGGGTGGAGCTGCTCGAGTCCTGGCCGCTGGGCGAGGCCACCGTCGACCTGCGCGACCGCCTGCTTGCGGCGTACGACGACCCCGGACGCGGCTACCACGACCGCCGGCACCTCGCGGAGGTCGTCGCCCACGTCGCCGAGCTGCGCGGCGAGCTGCCCCGACCCGATATCGAGACGATGCAGTGGCCGCCGCCGCACATGCACGCGGTGCTGCTCGCCGCGTGGTTCCACGACGCGGTGTACACCGGGGCCCGCGACGACGAGGAGCGCTCGGCCGCGCTGGCCGAGCAGGAGCTGACCGCCGTCGGCTGCGCCGAGGCGCTCATCGCCGAAGTGGCTCGGCTGGTGCGGCTCACCGTGACTCACCGCCCGGACCCGGGAGACGCGCGCGGCGCCGTGCTGTGCGATGCCGACCTGGCCATCCTCGCGGCGCCTCCGGAGCGCTACGCGGAGTACGTCGCCGGCGTGCGTCGCGAGTACGCCCACCTCGACGACGGCACGTTCCGGGCCGGGCGCGCGGCGGTCCTGCGCGAGCTGGCGGCAGGCGACTCGCTCTTCCACACGGCGACCGGGCGGGAGCTCTGGGAGGACGCCGCCCGCGCCAACATCGCCGACGAGCTGCGGCGGTTGGGCTAGGCGTCAGCGCAGCGCCGGCGTCGTGAGCGCCAGGGCCGCGTCTCCGTCGGCCGGGGCCGTCAGCCGGGCGGGGACGCCAAGGGGCAGCGCGCGGTTCGCGGCCTCGTGCCCGAACGGCGCGCCGGCCACGACCGGCACGCCGAGGTCGCCGAGCCGGTCGACGAGCACGGAGCGGAGCTCGTCGGCCGGGCCGCAGTCGGTGAAGTGGCCGAGCACGACGCCGTGCACACGGTCGAACCACCCCGCCCTGCGCAGCTGGGTGAGCAGCCGGTCGACCCGGTAGGGGTCCTCGCCGATCTCCTCGATGAACGCGAGCGACTCCCAGGCGGGCATGGCGGCCGGCGCACCGATGCCGGCGGCGAGCACGGCGAGGTTCCCACCGACCAGCACACCCTCGGCGTCGCCGGGCACCAGCACCTCGAGACCGTGCGCCAGCTCGGTGGCCCCACCGGGGTCGAGCAGCGTGCGGCGCAGGTGGTCCTGGGCGTCGGCGTCGCAGTCGGCGAGCTGGGTGACGACCGGCGCGTGCACGGTGGCGAGGCCCAGCCGGGCGGCGAACGCCTGGTGCAGCGCAGTGATGTCGGAGAACCCGACGAGCAGCTTCGGCCCGGCCTTCGCGAGCGCGTCCCAGTCGAGCAGGTCGACGACGCGGTGCGCGCCGTACCCGCCGCGGGCGCAGACGACCGCGGCGACGGAGTCGTCGAGCCAGGCCGCCATCAGGTCGGCGGCGCGGGCGGCATCGCCGGCGGCCAGGTAGGGCAGGTCGGACTCGGCGTCGAGGACGTGATCGCCGAGGTGTACCTCGAGATCCCAGCCGCGCAGGATCTCCAGGCCGGCGCCGAGCCGCGCGGCCGGCACCCGGCCGGAGGTGGCGACGACGGCGACGCGGGAGCCCGGGCGCAGCCGTTCGGGCCGCACCAGCGCCCGGCCGGGTCGGCCGCTGCCCAGCACCTCGGACTTGCGGCGGCGCAGCCCGGCGGCCCGCAGCCGGCTGATCAGCTCGCGGCTCGAGACCGGGACCGCGCCCGCGGCGATCACCGAGTCGTAGCGCTCGGCGGGGATGTCGTAGTGGTCGCGGTCGAAGCCCCGCTCGGGGATGCCCAGGGTGCGGGCGAACGCGTGCAGCTCCTCGAACGACGCGTCGCTGGCCAGGTGCGACCACAGCCGGCCGTGCCCCGGCGCGTTGGGTGGGTCGATGAGCAGCGTCATGCCGTGCCGGCGCGCCGGTCGGCCGCCGCGGTGGCGTCGTCGAGCAGCATCCGCCACGCCCGCACGTGACCGGGGTCGACGTACGCCTTCTCCCAGGAGCCGCC